>JAGOFZ010000069.1 GCA_017996955.1 Longilinea sp. | reverse complement strand
AGGGCAGGTTGGGGAAAGCCAGCGGCAGGGTATCGGGCAGGCTGCCCAGGATGCCGCCGGGGAAAATACCAATCAGTAGAAGAATGATTATACCAGCAGAGAGCAGCAAGCCTTCGGACAGGTTTTCGGTTACCTGCCAGCCAGGTTCAGTGCGTTTGAGCAGCACATTCAGCAGCCGGAAGCCGCCCAACAGCAAGCCAAAGCTGCCAGCCAGCGCCCAGGCCGCCGCAATGGACGATTGGGATGCCAGTTCCACCAGCAGGACCTGACGCGCCGGAAAGACCGCCAGCAGCGGCAGCCCGCCCAGGGAGAGGCAAGCCAGCGCCAATGCGGCAGACAAAATGGGCAGCCGGCGCCCCAAACCAGCCACCCCGGTAAAGGTCAGCGGAATCTGACGGGCACGCAGGAAAGCCAGCGCCAGTGCCCAGATGAACAGCGAGAGCAGGCGGGGGATGAGACCAGCCGAGAAGACAGCCAGCCCAACTTCACTGTGCAGGCTGATGGAGAGCAGCGCCGCGCCCAGGTCTACGATGATGGCATAGCCGAACAGGCGGGTTAAATCCTCCTGAAAAGCGGCCCAAATACCTCCCGTCACAACCATCAGCACGCCGACAAGGCGCAGGGCGGTGAGGATAAGGTCAGAATTGCGCAGCCAGCCGAAGCCGTTAAAAAAGTCGAGGCCGAGGAAAAGCGCAGTGGTGGTCAGCAGGCTGAGCACAAAACCAGCCGCAAAGGGATGGGCCTCACCGGCAAGCAGGGGCACCCAGGTATAAAACGGGAAGACCGCCAGCCAGAAGGCCAGCCCCAGGCCTAACGAGGCGCTGGCGACCAGCCGCAAAACCTCATTGGAGGGGTTGGCATCCACCACGGATGCCGCCCAGCCCGCCAGCAAAATGAAGGGCACAGCCAGCATCTGGAAGATCAGGTAGCGCATGATGCCGCGCCCCGGGCGGGCATCTGGCGGCAGCATCAATGGCAGACTGGCAAGCACCGCCACGGCTACCAGCAGGGCGGCATAGAGGAATGGCTCCACTGCCCGCGCGGCGACCAGCAGCACAATCATCAACAGCGAAAGCGGGGTAAAAGAGCGGTGCACACGCGACTGCACAATGCCCAGTGACCAGGCTGCACCCAGGCCATAAACCAGCATCAGCCAGATGCGGTCTGAGGCCTCTAAAACCAGGCGGCGGCCAAAGAGGGTGAGCGTGGTTGGCAGCTCGAAGGTCGTACGACCTACTTTAATGAAGGAGCCAATCGGTAAGGTTGCCGCCAGAATCACCAGCACGAGGCAGATGATCAGCATTGCAAGGGCGGCGCGCTTTGGCTGCCGGTGCAGCAGCCAGAGCAGTCCGGTCAGAACCAGCGGGATGACAATCCAGATCAGCGGGGCGCTCATGCGGGCTCCTCTGGTGTGCTGAGGGACAGGAAGTAAGCACCCGCCAGGGCCAGGCCAAGATTGAGTGCGGCCAGCAGCCCGGCGACCATAATTGAATCTTCAACTGCGGCATACAGCAGTTCAAACCCGGCCAGAGTGGTCAGCAGGCCCAGAATAATTCGCAGCGGGCGGGTGCTGACCCCCATTTGCAGCAGGCCCATGCCCACCAACGCCAGACTGCTGAAACGGAAGATTTCGGAGACGCCAAAAATTTCTTTGAGGGCCGGTGCCAGGGCAAAAGCCATCAGCCAGAAGAGCAGGGCTGCCACGGAGCGGAAGACGCGGGTTGCCCAGCTGGTGGTATCTTCTTCCAGACCGGCCTCGGGCTGCGAGGCAGTCAGGACCGCGCCGGCCATCCAGCCGGCCACCAGCTTGACGGCCGATAAGCCCAGCGGCCAGACCTGCCGCACCAACAGAAAAACGGCCACATACTGCAGCGCCAACGCCACGATGCTCCAGCGCCAGTGATGGCTGAGCAGCAGCACCCAGGAGGCGCCCAGCAGTAAAATTAGTGCAATAACCGAAAGCAGTGTTTCCATTATGGCGTGACCTGACTGCGGATCAGTGTAATCAGCAGGGCCAGGAACACGAGGGTCCAGAGCACACCGCCATCCCCTTCAAAGATCAGGCTCAAAAAACGTACCACCTGTCCCAGCCGGGCGTAGAACCATTCCAGCAGGCGGTAAAACCAGGTGAGGCTGATGATTTTGGATAGAAAATTGACCACCCGCTGCCCCAGGGTGACCAGCCAGCCAACGCGCGCCGCGGGCCGCAGCAGACGGCTGCCAATGACCAAAAATCCGATGAAGGCGGTGGAAATAACCGCTGCCCACCAGATGCCCAGGGTGCGAAAACCCGGCCCGCCCCAGATGCCGATTAGAATATCGGCCACAATCAACAGCGCCAGGCCCAGCGGGTAAACCGCCCGGGCCCAGGTTTCCAGTTCGGACCAGGGCCGCGCGGGAGCCAGGGCATGGCGGATGTAGCCAATGGCGAGCAGCGCCTGGGCAACCAGGAAGAGCAGCCCGTTGCCATTGACGGGGCTGCCCAACAGTCCCACCCAGCCGCCCGCGGCGGGGGTGAAGGGCAGGCCCAGCAGGCCAATCAGACCGAGAGCGGGCAGCGCCAGCAGCCCGGCAGAGCGCGCCGAGAAGAGGAAAAGCACCGAGCCGGGCAAAATCATGGCTACACCCCACGCCAGGCTGGCCGAGGGCTGCCCCTGAGCCACACAGCCAATCGCCAGCGCAGCCATGGCCACCAGCCAGTAAGGGCGCCCGCTGAGGGCGTCTTTGGCGGTGGCCCACCGCCCGGCGCCGTAGAGCGCCGCCAAAACCGCCAGGATCAGCAGCCAGGGCACCCAGGCCGCGGGAACGGCATTTTCGGGCAGGCGGGCCAGCAGCACCAGGCTGGAAGCCGCCGCAACCATGCGCAGCAGGGTGCCAATGCCACGGCGTAAAACGGGTTCGCTGGCATAGGGAACATTGAGCGGTAAAACGCCCAGGCGCAGCCCAGCGCCGAGGACAAGCAGCAGGCTCAAATGCTGGCTGTGGGAGATAAAATCAAAGGTTGCGCCAGGGCCGCCCTGCAGCACAGCCAGCAGCACCAGCAGCGTGCCGGTAACCCGGAATGCGAAAGAAGTCACGGCAGAACGCTCCAGGCGGTCGCCGGTGGCGGTGCCCAGCAGCGCCAGCAGTTCTACAACATCAATAGCGGTCCACATCAAAACCAGGGCCAGCGGGCTGGCGGCAAAAACCGCCAGCAGACCCATGCCCACCAGCATCAGACCGCGGTCCCAGGAGGGCAGGGAACCGCCTGCATCCAGGCGGGCCGGCGAGCTGATGACCACTGCGGCAATCAGAGTGCTGAGCGCCAGGGCGTAAGGCCAGGAGATGTAATCCACCTGGAAGACCAGTTGATTGCTGCCCAGGGCTGAAAAGGCGCGCCAGTTTTCAATCACCAGTTCTGAGGGCAGTCGAAAGCGCAGGTAAAGCATCAGTCCCCAGACGATGAGGGTTGAAGCCGAGGCGCCCAGCCAGGCATAGCCGAAGTTGGGGCGCATCCGCTGGACGACCAGCAGGACAAACCCCAGGAGAATCAGCAGCAACGCCGGCAGCAGGACAAGCATGACTAAATTTTACCCGGGTTAGATGATTTCGGGGGCGCCGCGGGGTACAAAGTGCCCGCGCCCGGCTGCGCCAAGCCAGCGGCTGCCATCCACAATCAATTGGCCGCGCAGATAGACCTGAGCAGGCATGCCGGTCAATTCCCAGCCCTCATAGAGATTGTAATCGGTGCGGTGCTGGGCTTGCGCCACGCCGTAGAGGCTCGTCAGGGCAGGGTCCCAGATGACGATATCGGCATCGGCGCCGGGGAGCAGGGAGCCCTTGCGGGGGTAGAGGCCAAAGATGCGGGCGGGGTTGGTGCAGTTGAGCGCCACAAACTGGCTGGGGGTCAGGCGGGAGCGCAAGACGCCATGCGTCCAGAGGACGGGCAGGCGGTCGCCCACACCGGGCAGGCCATTGGGGATTTTGGTAAAGTCGCTCTGGCCAAGTTCCTTGCCGGGGATGGCGATGGGCTGCCCCTCGTAAGTGATGGGCTGAGTGCCATCAAAAAAGAAGGGGCAGTGGTCAGTGGCAATGACCTGGATGGTGCCATCCATCAGACCCTGCCAGAGGCGGGTATTGTCCATTGCAGTGCGCATGGGCGGCGAGCAAACCCATTTGGCGCCATCGGGCCGGCGCAAATCATTGACGGTGAAGAAGAGGTACTGCGGGCAGGTCTCGCCCATCACGGGCAGGCCCTTTTGGCGGGCATATTGGAGCATATCCACCTCGCCGCCGGTGTTCATGTGAACGATGTAAAGCGGGGCATCGGCCTGAGCCGCCAACGCGGCGCCGCGCAGGCTGGCTTCTACGGCGCCCCAACTGGGGCGGGTGTAGGCATGCCATTCGGGGGCGGTGTAACCGGCAGCCAGCGCTTCGGCAGTCAGCAGATCAATCACATCGCCATTTTCGGCGTGCATCAAAGTCAAAAGGCCGTGCTGGGCGCCCAGCCGCAGCACACGGAAGATATCGCCATCAGACAGGCGCAGGCGGTTATTGTAGGCGGTGAAGACCTTGACGCTGGTGATGCCCAGCCCGGGCAGGTCTGCCATTTCGGCCTCAATCGCCGCGTCCAGGTGGGTAATGTTCATGTGGAAGCCAAAGTCCACGGCGGCTTTGGGGTCGGCTTTGGCGTGCCAGGCGGCAATGCTGTCTGAAAGGGAGGGGAAATCCTGCGAGACGAAATCAATCACGGTGGTGGTGCCGCCAAAAGCGGCGGCTTTGTGCCCGGTATAGTGATCATCAGATGAGACGGTGCCGAACATGGGCAAATCGAAGTGGGTGTGCACATCCACCCCGCCGGGGAGGATCAGCTTGCCGGCAGCATCCACCACCTCGGCATCGGCGGCGGGCAGGTTTTGCCCAATGGCGGCAATCTGCTCGCCAATCACCAGAATATCGGCCGGGTAGAGTTCGGCCGCGGTGACCAGGGTGCCATTGCGGATAAGTAATTTGCGCATATGAAATATCTCCTTACTTAAAGACAATTTACCAAGAAAATATCAATTAATAAAGTACTTTCCTTCTTGTTCACGAAAACAACCAATCTGATTCGCCAACCAATTACTCCATGACATAACAGTCTGTTTTCTTCTGTTAGAAGTTGTCAAGTTATATTTACCTACATCTAAAATCGCTTGTACAACATCGTCTTTAGCATAATAGCCTTTTCTTCTTGCAACAGATATCAATCTCCTAAAAAGCTCACTATTAATAAGCAATTTTGCTGCTAATAGTTGTTGATCTTTTGGTGGGGTTCTTAAAAATTGAGTGCCGCGCTCCGTTAATTGAAATCCCTCGTCACAAATCAGGCCCAAAAATTTTGCAGCTTCAGCATAATAGTAACTTTGTCTAGGCTCAAAACCAAAATAATCTGCAATATCTTGAGCTGTATCTAAGCCGCTATTGATTACTGTCAATAATTCTAAAACCTTGTTAAAATCATCTGCTTGTGGAATAAGGTCACTTGTCGTTTCAAAACCTACATCTATCAAATCAGACAATCTCAATCCTTTACCCGGCGTTAGGTTATAGCGACAACATCTTACAAGTTCAATCGAATCAAATATATTCTGTGATGAAAATTTATATTCATAAAAAGTATATGAAGCAGACAGTAAATCATACAAAAATAAGATAGGCCTTATCCTTTTTTGGGGAGCTATGAGGGAAAAATGACGATATGGGTAATAAAGTTGTCGAATATTGAAATGTTTTCGGTTACCGATTTTGGCTTCAACTAAAATTACATCCCTTTCCCCTTCATATCCGCCATCAACTTCAATCTGAACGCCATCAGTTTGTAAACTCAATTGAGCATTATTAATATAAAAATCAAAATTCCTTGAACGTTCCTTGCCCCGAATAGTCAAGAAAAGAGGATCGCAACCGCTAAAATCTTGTAATATCCCTGAATTAAATGCGTTGTCCAAATATTCTGATTCTCCAGTTCCGCGTCCCGCGGTTACAAGAGAAAATGGCAATGAAGCACTAACCTTCCTTGCATCTGTACATGCTGGTACTTCAGTAAAAGTCGTACCTTGAAACAAAACATATTCCAAATTTGTTACGGCCAATAATGTGTAATTTTGTTCTGATAATGGTTTAGATACTTGAGCTGGTTCGTCAAACTTTGCCATTAAGCGGGGTTCTCTGCCTGTTTGCTCACGTAATTGTTTGGCTATTACACGATATGGCTGGCCGTCTAATGACAAATTATTTTTGCTAATATACGTTTTCCAAGCATAATCATTTTTACTAACCACGATTCACCTCCCATAATTGATTATCAAAAGCTCAGTGATCTTTCCACGTTTTTCAGGATTGGAATTTATTGCCCGATTTGCTTGAATTTCAATAATTTTATAAGCCTTATATAGCTCTCGAATTAAGGGCGTATCAGAATTGCTTAACATCACCAAACACCCCTTTTGATCTAATTCTTTAAAAATTCTAGCTAATCGATGCTGTTCATCATCTCCAAATTTTCCCATTGTGTATGAAGTAAAGCTAGACGTTTTTGTTACCGGATGATAGGGTGGGTCAAAGTAAATAAAGTCTCTAGCAGAAGCAGAGGATACAGCTTTTTCAAAGTCCGCAACAGTCAAACTAACTCCACTTAATGCAAGGCTAGCAGATCGTAACACCTCTGCGTCGCAGATCGTAGGATTAACGTATCTTCCAAAAGGAACATTAAACTGTCCACTAGAATTCACACGATACAATCCGTTATAGCATGTTTTATTCAGATAGATAAATCTGGCTGCATTCTGAATTGGGGTAAGTGACCCAGGATCCTTCGATCTAACTGCGTAGTAAAAATCTTCGTCGTTTTGATAAGCCGTTAATTCAACAATTAATTCTTCAACCCTATCTTGAACAACTGAGTATAAATTAATGAGTTCAGCATTACTATCAGAAAGAAATGCTTGTTCAGGTTGCAAATAGAAAAAGACTGCGGCTCCCCCTAAAAATGGCTCAAAATATCTTTGTATTTGGGATAACGATGGAAGATAGGTAACGTATGCTGGTAATAGTTGCGATTTTCCACCAGCCCATTTAACAAAAGGGCGCGCCTTCACAATTGGCGCAAGCGTCATAACGTTATAAGCCAATTGCGGTTCTCTGGTTTTCTTACCAGAGTTATTTTTATTTGACATCTTTATCTATAACCTCACAACGTTAATTACCAGGATCCATATCTCCCAACCCGCCCAGCATGAGCAGGATGGCGGGATCGAGGGGCAGTTCGGGCAGGTCGGCGGCGTGATATTGGCCCGCCTGGGCGGCGCGTTCGCGCAGGGAAGCCCAGAGCAGGGCACGTTCATCGGAGCGCACCACCAGGTCATCCAGGGTCTGCGCTGATTGGAGCAGTTCGCCGGTGGTATAGAGGAAGGTGAGCCGCCGCCAGGCGCCCGAGGTGATGGGCCGCGGCAGGGTTTGCAGCGGCCCAAGCAAGAGTTTGTAATATTCCTCGTGGGCGCGGGGATGGTCGGGCTCGGCGCGCAGCAGTTCGGCGCGGGTGGTCAGTTCGTGGCCACGCACAGGGACCACACACTCAATCCGCGCGCCGTGGTCTTCGCCAAACGCTGCAGTTTGATAAAACGCCAGGTAATCCACTGCCACCACCTTGGGGGCGGTGCGCAGGGGAATGCGATACCAGCCCAGCACCCGCGCAATCTCCAGGTCACGCGGTGAGGGCATCACCCCGACCAGGATCAATGCGGTGGATGGAGGCCAGGCATCCATGGCGG
>JAGOFZ010000068.1 GCA_017996955.1 Longilinea sp. | reverse complement strand
TACTTACCGGAGAATCCATGCCAGCTCCCGAAAAGATTAAGGTTCTGATTGTAGACGACATTAACGAAACGCGCGAAAACATTCGCCGGATGTTGCAGTTTGACACCAATATTGAGGTTGTGGGGGCGGCGCGCACTGGCCGCGAGGCCATTGAAATGGCGCAGCAACTCCTACCCGATGTGGTGGTGATGGATATCAACATGCCCGATATGGACGGCATCACTGCGACGGAGAATATCCGTCGCAAAGTGCCGTTTGCGCAGGTGATTATCCTGTCGGTACAGAATGACTCCAGCTATATGCGGCGAGCCATGCTGGCCGGGGCGCGCGATTTTCTATCCAAACCGCCGATGATTGATGAACTGACATCAGCCATCCGGCAGGCGGCAGTGGTGGCGCACGAAGAACGGTCGAAAGCTGCGCCGCCAGCCTATACGGCAGCCCCCGGCGGCATGCCCACGCTGGCTGGAATGATGGCGGGGTCAGCACAACATAAGGGACGCGTGATTGTGGTTTACAGCCCCAAGGGCGGTACTGGCTGCACGACCATCGCCACCAACCTGGCGATTGCCTTGCACAAGCCGGATGCCCCGGCTGCTGTCATTGATGGCAGTCTGCAATTTGGCGATGTGGCCGTGGCGTTGAATGAACAGGGCAAGAATACAATCCTGGATCTGGCGCCCCGGGTGGATGAAATGGATGCCGATGTGGTGCGCGAGGTGATGGTGGTGCAGAACACCACGGGGGTCAGTATGCTGGCGGCCCCACCCCGCCCCGAAATGGCAGAGAAGGTCAACGGAGAGCAATTTGGAAAAGTGCTGCGGTTCCTGCAATCCATGTATAGCTGGATTGTGGTGGACACCAGCTCTTACCTCAGCGAACCGGTGCTGGAAGCGCTAAATAATGCGGATATTACCATTCTGGTGACGACGCAAGAATTCCCGGCGATCAAGAACTGCAACCTGTTCCTGTCGCTGATTGATCTGATGCGGATTCCGCGCGATTCGATCATCTTCGTCATGAACCGGTACGATAAACGCATCACGATCCCACCTGAAAAGGTGGGCGAAAGCCTGCGCCAGCCTATTATGCTGGTGCTGCCGCTGGAAGAGAAGGTCAGCTATTACCTTAACCGGGGCATATCATTCTTTGTAGATAACAAGACACTGCCCATCAGCAAGAGCATTCAGGCACTGGCTGACCTTGTGCAGGAACACATCAACAAACCCAAAGCCGGGCAAGAAGGCTCATCTGACGGCCGGCGCAAGTAAATTAATCAAAGGAAATCGAGCGCATGTCGATCTTACGCAGAATTACTGGCGAAGGCGATTCTGGACAATCGGGCTCACAAACCCCGGGCTCATCGTCCATGCCGCCCGCGCGGGTGCCGATGCCCTCGATGGGCGGGCAGCAGGATAAATACACCGATATTAAGAACCGGGTGCAGACCAAGCTGCTTACAACCCTCAATCCGCAAATGGATGTGAGCCGGGTGGATGAAGTGCGGCGGGCGATTCTGGAACTGTTTGAACAGATTTTGGATGAAGAGAATATCGTACTCTCACGGCCGGAACGAAACCGCATGTTCGAACAGATTGTGGCTGAGATTCTGGGATTTGGCCCACTTTCGGCACTGCTGGACGACGACAGCACCACTGAAATCATGGTGAACGGGTACAAAAATATCTACGTGGAGCGCAAAGGCAAGTTGTTCAAAGTGCCAATGTCTTTTGAGAGCAATGAGCATGTCATGCGCATTATCGAAAGAATTGTGGCGCCGCTGGGCCGCCGCATTGACGAATCCAGCCCGTATGTGGATGCCCGTTTGCCTGACGGCTCGCGCGTGAATGCGGTTATCCCCCCCATTTCGCTGGTTGGGCCTGTGATTACCATCCGCAAGTTCTCCAAGAAACCCATTTCGATTGAGCAGATGGTTGATTACGGCAGTATCACGGCTGAGGCGGTTGAGTTTTTGCGGGCGGCAGTCATTGCGCGCATCAATATCATCATCTCGGGCGGTACGGGTTCTGGTAAGACCACGCTTTTGAACGTGCTTTCGGGTTATATTCCAGATGACGAACGTATTGTGACGATTGAAAACGCGGCTGAACTGCAGCTGCGCCAGGAACACGTGGTGACGCTGGAATCCCGCCCGGCGAATATTGAAGGCCGCGGCGAAATCACCATCCGGCAGCTGGTGGTCAATGCATTGCGCATGCGCCCAGACCGGATTGTGGTTGGCGAAATTCGCGATGAGGCTGCGCTGGATATGCTGCAAGCGATGAACACAGGCCATGATGGCTCTATGACAACGGCCCACTCTAACAGTCCGCGCGATACCCTCTCCCGTCTGGAAACGATGACGATGATGGCGGGGATGGATCTGCCAGCCCGCGCCATTCGCGAGCAGGTTTCTTCGGCTATTGATCTCGTCATTCACCAGGAACGTATGCGGGATGGCACTCGTAAGGTGACCTACATCAGCGAAGTGACCGGCATGGAAGGTGAAGTCATCACTCTGACAGACCTGTTCTTCTTTGAACAAACTGGTCTCAATCCCAACACCGGTAAGGTGGAGGGACGATTGCGCGCCAGCGGGCTGCGGCCTAAATTCATGGACCGGATTGAAGCTGCCGGCATCAAGCTGGGTCCAAACATCTTTGGGATTGGCGATCGGCGGCGGTAGGCTTTATGCACCGATTAAAGGGAAAGGCAGAATAAAATGGCCGGTATTCCTCCACTCACCATCTTGCTGGTTGTCGGCGGCATTGTAATTGTGGCGCTGATTATCGGCGTGGTTATTGCAACGAGAAGCGAGCGCGATTTCGTTGATGACCGGATGGAGAAGTATGTAACGACCCAGGAAGAAGTTGACGAACGCCAAAAAGCCCTGGCCAAGACGCCTTTAACCAGCTGGTTGAATAAACGCGTTGAGAAATCGGCCTTTGGCTCCAAGATGGCCACGGACCTGGCCCGGGCTGACTTGAAAATCAAACCGGGCGAATATATTGCGGTAATAATCATCGCAATCATCGGTCTAGCAGGATTAGGCTATGTTATCAGCGGGCAATCCATTTTTGGGGCGCTGGCTGGCGGCGTCATTGGGCTGTGGTACCCGGGGCAGTATGTCAAATCGCAGCAAAAGAAGCGTCTGATTAAATTCAACGATCAACTGGCCGACATGCTCAACCTGATGGTGAACGGTCTGCGGGCGGGTTTTTCGACCATGCAAGCCATGGAAGCGGTGAGCCGGGAACTGCCGCCCCCTATTTCTGACGAATTTATGCGAGTGGTGCAGGAAATGCAGTTGGGCGTGCCGATGGAACGGTCGCTGGCTAACCTGTTGGGACGCATCCCGTCTGACGACCTGGACCTGGTGATCACGGCGATTAACGTGCAGCGCGAGGTGGGTGGTAACCTGGCCGAAATTTTGGACACGATTTCATATACCATCCGAGAACGGGTGCGGATTAAAGGCGAAATTCGCGTGATGGTGTCGCAGGTGATGTATTCCGGTAAGTTCCTGGCGATGATGCCGCTGTTTGTGATCGGCATTCTATATTTACTGAACCGGGATTACATGATGACATTTTTTGATGAAAAATCCGGGATTATTGGGTATATCGCCCTGGGCCTGGCGGCCACTTTAATCGTGTCGGGCTATCTGATCATGACCAAAATTGCGGATATTGAAGTGTAAGGGCATCTAAGGAGATTAAATATGGGTACTGCAATTATCATTATCCTGGGTGTTCTGCTCGTTGGCGGTGCAGTTACGCTGACAATTGTTGGCCTCCGGCGCCCCCAGGCCGAGGAACAAGATCGTGAATTATTAGCCCGCCTCGAAGAATTTAACGCGGCAGGCGAAGAAGTTGATTTGCGGAAGCTGGAGCTATCGCAGCCGTTCACCCAGCGCGTCATTTACCCCATGGCCCGTAAACTGGGTGAGATTGCCATCCGCTTTACACCGCAGAAAATGCTGCAATCAATTTCGCGCAAGCTGGAGCTGGCTGGCAGCCCGGCAGGGCTGGATGCGACGATGATTCTGGCAGCCCAGTTTATTGTGGCGGCAGTATTTGCCGGGATTGTGATCCTGGTGTTCTCGGTTGGCTCAACAGTCTGGCCAATTACCCGGATCATTCTATTGACGATTGGTATCGCAGCCGTAGGTTTTTATTTTCCGCAGTTGTATTTGACGAGCAAGGTGGGCCGCCGGCAGAAAGAAATTCGCAAGGCTATGCCAGATGCGCTGGACCTGCTGACAATCTGCGTTGAGGCCGGCCTGGGGTTTGATGCGGCGCTGGCTAAAGTGAGCGAGAAATGGCAGACAGAGCTTTCACTGGCGTTTGCCCGCTGCATTCGGGAAATTCAACTGGGTAAGACCCGCCGCGAGTCGCTGCGTGATATGGCCGACCGGATTGGCATTCCAGAAATGACCAGTTTTGTGGCGGCGGTGATCCAAAGCGAGCAGCTGGGTGTGAGTATGTCTAAGGTTCTGCGCATTCAGGCAGACCAGATGCGTACCAAGCGCCGCCAACTGGCGGAAGAAGAGGCCCATAAGGCGCCAATCAAAATGCTTCTGCCGATGGGCGGTTGCATTTTCCCATCCTTGATGATCGTTCTGCTCACCCCGGCTGGTATCCGGCTGGTACAAGGTTTTATGCAGTAGATTCAGGAGGCTGTATGACGTTTGTGGGTCAGGCCAAACGCCCACCCCGGTACGTCATTCACCAATTGCTCTGGCAAGCGGCTGATTGGTTATACCCCCCTGTTTGCGGTGGCTGTGATGCCCCCGGCGAACGCTGGTGTGCAAAATGCCAGGAGCAAACCGTATTGCTGGAAAATATGGCTATCTGCCCACACTGCGGGGTGCCCAACCACGGCGGCGAGATCTGTACAGATTGCGCCGCCCAACCCCCGCCCTACACGGCGCTGCGTTCCTGGGCGGTTTATGCTGGCGCACTGCGCAAGGCCATTCACCGGTTGAAATACCAGGGCGACCTGGGACTGGGTGAGGCGTTGGGCGCAAAACTTGTTGCCATGTGGCAAAGTCTTGACTGGCAGATTGAGATGATTATTCCCATCCCTCTCAGTGCGCAACGAAAACGCGAACGCGGGTATAATCAAAGTAGCCTGCTGGCAAGGCCTTTGAGCCTGGCAACCCGACTTCCACTGTGCGCCCAGGCACTGCGGCGCACACGAGACACGGCAAGCCAGGTGAAACTGACCGGCAGCGAGCGTCGTCAGAACGTGCGCGGCGCCTTTACAGCAGATGCACGGCAGGTAGCCGGGCGAGCGGTGTTGTTGATAGATGATGTGGCTACAACCGGCGCCACGATGTTAGCAGCCGGTGAGGCCCTGCAAGCGGCTGGCGCTCACAACATCTATGCACTGACACTGGCGCGAGCCGGATTAACAAATCATCCAGACAGCCTGACCGGATGAGTTCCACCCGGGTTAGCAAACGGGTGCACGCTCCGGAACCCATACACCCCAATTCTCCAGGAGGTAAATGCGATGGACCTGAAAGTTGACGTGATTGTTCGGAATATGGAAGCCACCGACCGCTTGAACGATTATGCGGTTCGGAAAGTATCCAAGCTGGATCGTTTTTTGGGCGATATTGATGAGGCGCGGGTGGACCTCTCACACGTCAAATCGGCTCGTAATGCAGCAGACCGGCATGTGGCCCAGGTAACGCTGCGCGGCAAACGGTTCATCCTGCGCACGGAAGAGCGCGCGGAGGATATTTTTGCTGCGATTGATGCCGCGGTGGATAAGATGCAGCGCCAGATTGAACGCTTGAAGGGCAAGCGGCAGCACGGGCGCGGCGATGGCACACCGGCCTCGGAAGTTGCGCCGGTAAAGGTTGAAGATGAGATTGAGTTGCCCGTGATTGCCCGCCGGAAGAAGTTTTCGCTTTCTCCGATGGATGAACTGGAAGCGCTTGAGCAGATGACGCTGGTGGGGCATGAGAACTTCTTTATCTTCTTCAATGTCAACACCAATGCGATCAATGTGCTGTATCGGCGGCGCGACGGCAGCTACGGGTTGATTGAGCCTTATATCGGCTAAAAATTTAGGACTTTGGCTTGTGGCAGGGTGGCTTGAGCCGCCCTGCTTTTGTTTGCTGCTCTTGTCACCCTTCTCACACTGTACTATAATCAGCCCTGTTTCGTTTTTAAGACCCTTTTAGATCCAGATAGGAATGACCATGATTGATGTTAATGATCTTCGCAAAGGTGTGACTTTTGAACTAGATGGCAATCTGTTCAAAGTCCTGGAATACAGCCACAATAAACCCGGGCGCGGCAACGCCACCATCAAAGTAAAAGCACGCAATTTGCGCAGCGGCACCACGCTGGAAAAGACCTTCCAGTCGGGGGAGCGGGTGCAGGATGTGCGGTTGGATTTCCACAATGCACAGTATCTTTACAATGATGGGGATCTGTACTACTTTATGGATACTGAGACCTATGAGCAGTACACCATTCACCGCGGGATCATTGAAGATGCCATTGGTTTCTTGCGGGAAGAGATGGAAGTGAAGCTGACCTTCTACTTCTCTGAAGCGATTGATATTGAACTGCCGACTTCGGTTGATTTGAAGGTTGTGGAAGCGGAAGTGGCTGTGCGCGGTGATACGGCAACTGGCGTGACCAAGCGCGTCAAGGTTGAAACTGGCGCCTCGGTGGACGTGCCGAACTTCGTCAATCAGGGCGATGTCATCCGTGTGGATACCCGCACGGGCAGCTATGTGACCCGCGTGACCAACTAGAGGGCTGAAATTTAGCACAGAAGGCGATTAAGGCTGTTCCCTGTGGGAACAGCCTTTTGATAAAAGGAGATTATAGCTTGCGTACTCCGGCTGGCTCTGAATGTCGTTATTTTTATGGCAATTATTACCGCGGTAGGAACACCGAGGAATGCCGTTTGCTTGTGCGGGATTGGAAGCCTGAATTATGCAAGACCTGCCCGGTGCCTGGGATTTTACGCGCGAATTCTTGCCCCAATATGGTATTGGAAGGGGAAGTGAAACGGGGCTTTTTGGGGATTGGCCGGCACGTTAAGGTGACGGCGACCTGCACGAAAACCCTGCAGCCGGTTGCCGAGCCGCAGATTGGCTGCGGGCAATGCCATCCACTGCCGCCTATTTTCACCGAGAAATCATGAGTTTAACCTTACTCCTCGATCTGGACGACACATTATTTGACAACCCAATGGGGGCGTTTCAGAAAGCCTATTTGAAGGCGCTGGGTGCGCACCTCAATGCGGTTGTTCCGGCAGAACGGATGATTCCGCAACTGCTGTTTGCCACCGAACAGATGACCCAAAAACAAACCCCGGTGGGTACACTGGAAGAAACCTTTGACCGCCACTTTTACCCCATGCTGGGGCTGGAAAAAGCCCAGCTCAGCGACATGATTTATGGGTTTTATACCACGGTCTTCCCCGAGATTCGGCAATATACCAAACCGCGATCCGCAGCCATTGAACTGGTGGCAGAAGCCCGGCGGCGGGGTTGGACGGTGGCAATTGCCACCAATCCGCTGTTCCCGCGAGTGGCAACCGAGCAGCGCATCAAATGGGCCGAGATGGACAGTTCGGATTTTGCGCTGGTTTCAACCTATGAGCGGTTCCACTTTGCCAAACCCCAACCAGCCTATTATGCTGAAATGTTGGCTCAGTTGGGCTGGCCCGAGGGACCGGTGGTGATGGTAGGCAACGATGCGGCAGATGATATTGAACCAGCGGCAGCGCTGGGGCTGCATACCTGGTTGCTGCAGCCCGAAAAGC
>JAGOFZ010000067.1 GCA_017996955.1 Longilinea sp. | reverse complement strand
TCGCCTGGTAAGGTAAAATCATTCTGGTAGGTCATGGTCTCTCCTTTTTGGTTTGGTTGCCTGAAGGTTATACCAGACCTACCACTTTTGGGGGTAGAAATTACAGAAAGAATTTTACGCTATTTGAAATTACTTAACGCCATCTATATTGACTTGCCCAAAAGCCATGAAGAAGATGTTCTTGAAGTGTATACCTATTATCGGATTGAGGAATTAGAAATATTTGCCGTAAAAAATGGTGTCATCATGGCCTATTCCGCTTACGTCAATGAAGATGCCGACGCTTACATTCAGGACAATTTCTTTCACTGGTTTGTCATGGTACCAGCTGATGAAACCACAAAAGGTTTTCATACAGAAGACGAGTTTCTCGAATACATTCAAACGTTGGGGGTTGAAGACCCGGATTGGCAAACACCAGATGAAGCCTTTGATATGTTTTGGGAAACAGGTTGCCTGGCGTGGATACCGGACTGCGAGTAATATTTAGAAACGCTCCCCGGAGTCAGATGGACCAGGGAGCGTTGGGCAGCGTCTCGGTGGTGGTCGATATCAATGACGGCCTGTTGAGCGAAACAATGTACAAGCCCTGGGGTGAGACCCGGTATTCTGGTGGGGCGGTCATGCCGACCGACCGGCTGTATACCGGGCAGATTGCCGAGCCGGTTTTGGGGTTGTATTTCTATAACGTAAGGTGGATGGACCCAATCAATTACTCTACTAGAAAACCCACACACGACTTATATTTGCCATTGATAATCAACGAGGAGCGGTGAAATGATTGGAGTAAACGGACTCTCATTGTTAGCCTGTGCAATAGGGTTGATATGTGGCCTCCTGGTACTTGTCTATGTAATTGGCAAGAAATGGTGGAGAGGCCATGAAAATGTGTGGAGGAAACGATACAATTCTGCTGTTGAGCAAACCTTGCAAAAAGAGGATAGCAATGGGATGCAAGGAAAATAGATAGCATAATCTCTTTTTGCTCCATTGGATACGCATGATAAAGAGAAACAACTGGATTCGGCGCCGCAATCCGTTGGAAATTGGCTGATGCCAACCAGAGCCTGCCGCTGGCGCAATAATCCGGTAAAATGGGCTATGGACGAGGAGACCTGCCCATGAAACCCCATTCTGCCCTGATTCTGGCCCTGATTTTCATCCTCATCACCGGCTGCACGGCGGGGCCCACCCCGGCGCCCACCCTCACCCGGCCGCCCGCGCCAACAGCCACCCCCACGCCGGCGCAGCCCGCTGCCACCGCCACCCCCACCCTCACGCCCCAGCCTTCGCCCACGCCCAACCACACCCAGCTCCCGCTCACGCTCACGTTGATGGGCATCAGCGTGACGGGCGCCTTCATCCTGGACGCGAACAGCACCTACTTCATCGGCGTGGAGAGTGTGCCAGATGCCAGCGGCTACCGCTGGGCCATCAGTCAGAACGGCGAACTGGTTTTTGATTCATATGCCGCTGGCCGCCTGGCTGGATCATCCTTCTACATCTCGCGCGACAGCGTGCCGTTGAGCCGCCTGACCACCGGCGCCCCGGCAGATCTGCTGGTGCAGGCCCGCATCGGCGAGCAGTGGTCCACCCCCACCCGGCGGACGATCTACTTCTTTGCCAGTCAGGATGAATATGCCGCCTGGCCCACCCCGGCGCCGGTCATTGCCACGCCGCTGCCCGCGGCCAGCACCGAATTTGGCGGCGCAAAAATCGTCTTTTCAGACAGCGCCATGGTCTATTCCATCAACGCCGATGGCTTCAATCAGGTCCGGCTGGCCAACGTGGGCCAGCCCGATGCACTGTCGGTCTCGGACGATGGCCGCCTGGCGGCCTTCAGCGCGGCGGGCGCCGCAATTTACGCCGTCAACACCGATGGCACCGACCTGCGCCCGCTGGGCATTCAGGGCGATGTGGTGGGCGGCGCGGCGCTCTCGCCAAACGGCCTGTGGGTGGCCTATATGTCCAACGCAGCCGGGCGGCACCAGGTGCACCGGCAGAGCTGGGATTTTGACCTCTGGGTGACCAGCACCACCGATTCATCGCAGTACCGGCTGGTGGAAAGCACCGCCTCCGTCGAGTGGCCGGCCTGGTCGCCGGATGGCACCACGGTGGCCTATGTGCTGCTGGAAGATCAGGGCAGCGAGCAGGCCCCGCAGATTTTGCCCACCCTCTACACCGTCAAAATCAACACCGGCGAAAAGATGCCCGTGGCGCAGCTCCCGCTGGGCTGGGTCACCGGGCTGACGTGGTCACCCGATGGGCGCTACCTGGCCTTCGCCTCCACCGGCGCGGGGGGCGCCCCCCGGCTCTACCTGATCCGGGCCAACGGCTTGGATCTGCTGCCGCTGACCGAGGCCGTGATGGATGCCCAGGCTGCGCCAGCCTGGCTGCCCGACAGCCGCCACCTCTATTTTGACGGTTCCATTCTGGATATTTTGACCGGCGAGGCAGTGAGCTTTGAACCCGCCGCAGTGCAGGCGCTGCGCGCCAGCGGGGCGCGGCTGGCGGGCTGGTCTGACCCGCAGGGGGATGGTGCGGCGGTGGACTGCACCCAGGGCTGGACGCACCTGGCGGTCGGCGGCACCGCCACCGTCAACACGGCTTCCAACATGCCCAACCGGGTACGCTCGGGCCCCAGCCGGTCGGCTGCGGTCATCACGCAGATTTTGCCCGGCGTCGCCGTCCGGCTGCTGGCGGGGCCGGTCTGCGCCGATGGGCTGATCTTCTGGCAGGTGGAGTCGGCCGAAATCCCCGGCGGCGTAGGTTGGACCGCCGAGGGCGACGGCGTGGATCACTGGCTGGTACCGTAGGGCGCTTCGGGTTCGTTCCACGTTCCAGGTGCCACGGCAGAGGCCCGGGCCAAACCCACCCCGCCCTGCCGCGACGCAAAGGACGGGGCGGATAATTTGGGGTATAATCAAATTATCTGCCCCGCCCAAGGCGGGCAGAAGTCGCCCTTCCCCTGTTTCCAAAATTTCATATGGAGGATCTTACATGAAACGTTTCGCTCTGATCACGCTGATGGCCCTGATGGTACTCAGCCTGGCGCTGACGGCCTGCACGCCTAAGCCCACCGAAGTGGTTGATACGGGCTACCCCGCCCCCGAGACCAACGCCGTCATCCCGGCGGGTTACCCCGCCCCCGGCCTGAAGGTCGTCGTCGTGACCGATGCCACCTTCCCGCCCTTTGAGACGGTGGATGAAGCCACCAAGGACCTGACCGGCTTCGACATTGAACTGATGAACGCCATTGCTGCCAAGCTTGGCCTCGAAGTTGAATACGTCAACACTGGCTTTGACCCCGCCCTGGCTGGCGTGGCCTCCTGCCAGTATGATGCCGCCATTGCCGCCATCACCATCACCGATGCGCGCAAGGCCGAAATGCTCTTCTCCGAGCCCTACATCAACGCGGGGCAGGTGGTGGTGGTGGCCAAAGACAACACCACCATCAACAGCAAAGACGACCTGGATGGCCTGACTGTGGCCGCCCAGCTCGGCACCACCGGCGAAATTGAGGCCCAGGCCATCCCCAATGTGACCTACAAGCCCTACGACACCTACGACCTGGCCCTGCTCGACCTGGCCAATGGTCAGGTGGATGCCGTGATCGCCGACTACCCCACCGCCCTGGGTTTCATCGGTCAGAACCCCGATGACCTGAAGACGGTTGGCCCGGTCTTCACCAACGAGTCTTACGGCATTGCCGTTTGCAACAGCAAACCCGAACTGGTGGGCTACTTCAACCTGGCGCTGGCCGCGTTGAAAGCCGATGGCACCATCAGCAACCTCGAACAGAAGTGGCTGGCGGGTCAGTAAACCGCCCTTAATCGTAATTCACCGGCCTGCGGAGTGGCACGCCTGGCCCCGCAGGCCGGCATTTGACTGGGAAGCGCAGGTGCGGCATGGAATTAATTGCTCTGGTCTTCTTCGCCCAGTATATTGGCAAGGTGGTGCGCGCCAAGGGCTACAAACCCTGGCCCTACATCTTGATGACGGTGGGCATGTGGATCTTTGGCGAAGCCTTGGGGGCCTGGAACGCCATTATTTTATTCGGCACGCAAGCCTTCAAAATGGAAAGCGGCCCGGCCTGGCTAGGCACAGCCCTCAAGTTTGGGCTCATTTACCTGTTTATGCTGTTGCTGGCCGCCGCGGCTGCCCTGGCAGCCAAAACGATTGCCAAAAATCTGCGGCCCGTCGGCTCCACCGAGGCCATCAAAAAGATGGATATCTGGTGGCTGCTGGTGCTGGCTGCCGACCTGATTCTGCTGATCCTGGCCACCGTTCAGCCTGATCCCTTCCAGCGCATCGTCACCTTTGTGCTGGACGGCCTGTGGGTGACGATTTACGTCACCCTGATTTCGTTTGTGCTGGTGCTGTTCTTCGGCCTGCTGGCCGGGCTGGCCCGCCTGTCGCGCATCGGCATCATCCGCAGCCTGGCAACCATCTATGTCGAGGTCATCCGCGGCATCCCGATTCTGGTGCAGCTCATGTTCTGGTATTTCGCCTTCCCGGCCATCCTCAAAAGCCTGGGAGCGGCCTGGGACTGGGCCATTCTGGCCGATTACAAAGCCAACCCGCTGGTGATGGCTATTCTGGGCCTGACGGTGGCCTACTCCGCTTATATGAGCGAGGTCTATCGGGCGGGCATCCAATCGATTGCCAAGGGGCAGATGGAAGCCGCCCGCAGCCTGGGCATGACCTATTTTCAGGCCATGCGCTACATCATCCTGCCACAGGCCGTGCGCGTGATTTTGCCGCCCGTGGGCAACGAGTTCATCACCCTGCTCAAAGACTCATCGCTGGTCAGTGTGGTGGCCGTGGCCGACATGACCCGCCGGGGCCGCGAATTTCAGGCCTCCAACTTTATGCCGATTGAACCCTGGATTATTGTGGGCCTGCTCTATCTGATGATGACCCTCTTCTCGGCCCGCGTGGTCACCTGGTTGGAACACAAAACCCGTCTGGAGCGCTAGCATGGAACCGATTATTCAAATCAAAAATGTACATAAGTATTTCGGCCACGTCCATGCGCTGCAGGGCGTCAGTCTGGAGATTGCGCGCGGCGAGGTGGTGGTGATTATTGGACCGTCGGGCTCGGGCAAATCGACCATGCTGCGCTGCATCAACCGGCTGGAGGAATTTGACGAAGGCCAGATCATTGTGGATGGCATTCCGCTGGATACGGCCGCCAACATCAATGCAGTGCGCACCGAGGTGGGCATGGTTTTCCAGCAGTTCAACCTTTTCCCGCACCTTTCGGTGCTGGAGAATTTAGCCCTGGCCCAGCGCATCATCCGCAAGCGCAGCCGGGCCGAGGCCGAAAGCGTGGCGATGGACCTGCTGAAAAAGGTCGGCATCCCCGACAAGGCCGCCGCCTACCCGCTGCAGCTTTCGGGCGGGCAGCAGCAGCGCGTGGCCATTGCCCGCGCCCTGGCCATGAACCCCAAGATCATGCTGTTTGACGAGCCCACCAGCGCCCTGGACCCCGAGATGATTCAGGAAGTGCTGGATGTGATGATGACGCTGGCCAAAGAAGGCATGACGATGGTGGTGGTCAGCCACGAGATGGGCTTTACCCGCGCCGCGGCCAACCGCGCCATTTTGATGGACGCCGGGCAGATCATTGAGCAGGGGCCGCCGAGCGAACTCTTCACCAACCCCAAGGAAGAACGCACCAAGCTCTTCCTGAGCAAGATTTTGTAAGCCGCCTGCTTCAACCGTCAAGTAAACCGGGCGCAAAGGATGCTAAATCCTTTGCGCCTTTGCATTCCAGCGCTACGGCTGCGCTTTGCGCTGGCTGAGCGCAACGCCCACCGCCGCGCCAATGACCAGGCCAATGCCAATGCCAACGGCCAGGTTATCCATGGCCACGCCAATCCCTGCTCCGAGGGCGAGGCCCATGCCAACGCCCAGGCTGATCCATTCTTTGCCCTGGGGCTGTCTGTTCTTCGAGGGGGGCTTCTGGTCGGGCATCTTATTTCTCCTGTTGTTGTTGGGGGGATTTTGCGGTTCGCCCACGGGTGAACCTGCTTCAATTATAGTGTAGGTTTGGTGTGCCAGCGTCACAATGAGAGGCACCTGCGTTGCAGCTTCGGGCGGCTAAAACTTGCCGGCAGCCAGCCTTGTGTTACGGCTCCAATCTTTGGATGGTCAATTCAGTCTTACATGTTGCACTGCCTATGATTGGTAAATAACAACTTATGTCAAAATATTGATAACTGACATATCGTTTCACATAACCATACGTTGGATCGTACTCTACATACAAATAGGTTGTAAATGGACTGGATGCCAAATCCGCCTCAATCCTTTGAAAGATGGCTTCCATTCCAAGCAGTTGGTAAAAATCAAAACACAAATCGCCCGGGGGAATATTTGCGGGCAAATTGACCATCTCGCCAGAATACGTAAGAATATAATGGTCTTGATAACACATCACCTCGTAATGTAGCGGTAGAGGAGATATGGCGTGGACAGTGACCTGATAGCTTACTTCGCTGCTGTCTTGCTGCCACAAAGACATGGCCTCTTCCAGGCATTTGCGTTGTAGTGGAAAACTGAGAATCGATAGGATATTGTCTGAAGGGGACGGATCCGCATACAGTTCGGATATGATCCCACAGCCCGCCAGCAGCAGGCAGAGCAGAACGATGAGGGGTTTGGAGTGGGGGCGTTTCATGTGAACTTCGCTGTATGAGCGCTTCTTCCAGGTGAACGCTTACCGGTTTCTGTCGTACATGTACAGCTTTTTATCGGCCACAAGCCACAGGCGCCGGGGAGGATCAGAAGAACCAGCAGGAGTAAGAACAGAACCGTTTTATTTTTCTTCATCAAGACCGCCCTGATTGCAGGATGGTTTGATTGTAGACTCGACGGTGGGATTTGTCAAACGCGGGGAGCGCCACCTTATGGTTCAAGCTGCCAGACGACCAGGGCATCTGGGCTGCCGCCAAATACAGCCAATAAATACGAGCCGCCTGGATCAAAACGGAGCTCCATTAGGTAATTAGAATCAGGCAAATCATCCATTTGAGACAACAAAGCATGGGTATGTGCATCCCAGAAGGTCAGGGTGCCATCTGCATACGTCACATATCTATTACCGGTGGGGTCAAAAGCCTCAATTCGGCCATCATCCGTATTTGAGATAACTTCGATAACTTCACAGGTTGTCACATCCCACACAGCTCTGCCATCCGGCGAAAATACGATCATCTCATTTCGGTCTGGATGAAGTAATCCACGAATCCAATCATCGCCATCTGAGGTTGTGATGACACAGGTCTGCTGGTTGGTGCGCGTATCCCATACCTGAATTTCATCCTGATCTTCAACGCCAACAAATGCGAGATTCAGCAACAGAAAGCCATTGTGATTAAGCTCTAAAGAGACGGGCCAGCCCAAAGTCAAGGTAATCAATTCGCAGGAATTGGCATTTGAGTTCCAGACGGCAAGTTCGCTCTTATGGCGATCTGGAGGTCTGACATAATCTGTGCCAACAGTATAATATTGGTTTGCATCCGCTAAAATGGCATTATTAAACCCCCTGCCAGTACAACTCTCGCCGCCATCAATTTCCCGAACTTTTTGCCCCGTCTCCACATCCAGAAAATTCAAGGTGTTGTTCCTAAGTGCATAGACAATGTACTTTCCGTCTGTTGAAAATACCAGGGAAGTAATAACGTACAATCGTTTCTGTAAAATCTAGCACCTTAAAAAGTGTAGATCAGGTTATCCTTAAGGTTACCAGACCACAAAGGAGGAACCATGATCTACAAACATAATTTTACCCTACCAGAGGAAT
>JAGOFZ010000066.1 GCA_017996955.1 Longilinea sp. | reverse complement strand
GCGAGCACTTTATCTGTGAACTGGTTGACTGCAACCAGACCATTCTGTTAGATAATCCCCGCGTACGGACATTATTTGTCCAGGCCGCCCGGCAAACTGGCCTCTCAATTGTTGGCGAAGGTCAATTTGAGTTTAGCCCTCACGGCTTCACCCTCTACTTGCTGCTGCAAGAATCCCATGCCAGCATTCATGTCTGGCCCGAGTACAACTACTGCGCAGTTGATCTCTTCACCTGTGACTTAACCGCCCCGGCGACCTCTTTTTTTGATCTCCTGAAGCAATTATTTGAAGCTGGCGAAATGCACGTCCAGATGATTGAGCGCGGCGTTCAGCAAAAGGTGAAGATATGAATACCTCCGACTTATGGGTTACCGAAGACCTGTACGGCATCTACCGCTCATCGATGCGGTATTTAGAATTGCTGCACGACGAGCAGACCGACTTTCAGCACATTCAAGTCTATAAAACCGCTTACTTTGGCAATGCGCTGTTGCTGGATGAAATCGTCCAGCTAACCGAACTGGATAATGCCGGCTATCACGAAATGATGGTCCACATCCCCATGCTGGCCTGCCCGCAGCCGCGCCGGGTGTTGATTGTGGGCGGTGGTGATGGCGGTACATTGCAGCAGGTACTGCGTTACCCATCCGTTGAGCAGGCCGTTGTCTGTGAACTGGATCGCCGGGTAGTCGAGGTCTGCGCCGATTACTTCCCCGCTTTTGGCCGCCCGTTTGATGACCCGCGCGCCCACCTCATCATTCAAGATGCCTTTGTCTATCTGCAGGAACCCCCCCTCAAGTTTGATGTGATTATCGCCGATACTACCGATCCGGTTGGCGAGGGTGAAAAGCTCTTCTCGGTCGAATTTTACGAGCTGATGCGCCGCGCCCTGGCACCCGGCGGCGCCATCGTCACCCAGTGTGAGCAAATTTATTTTGATCAGGAGCTGATCCGCGGCCTGATAGAAATTGCTCAACGCCTGTCGCAGCACCCGGCCTATTACTATGCCCATGTCCCCACCTACCCGGGCGGCGCCATTGGCTTTCTGTATCTATCCGATACCCCCTGGCAGAACGGCCTGAATAAGCCTTATCCCCCTGGCACGATGAATTACCTGAATCCGGCAGTGCATCAGGCCGCCTTTGCCCTGCCCGAATTTTTCCGCCGCCTGTTGGAGGATTAACCCCATGGCTCTGGACCTTACCACGCTTTTCCCGCACGAATCCTGCGTTTCGTCCAAACTGGAAGGCCGTGTGCGCCCGGATGGCAGCCGCGGGGTGTACGCCCTGCAGCCCATTGCCAAAGGCGAAATCTTGATGGTCTGGGGTGGACGCATCATCTCTGCCGCTGAATTGGAGAAGCTGCCCCGCGAACTCAAGCAAATTGTGATGCAGGTTGAAGAAGACTATTACCTCTCTGGCCTTGAAGAAGCCGTTGCCGATTGGGTCAATCACTCTTGCAATCCCAATGCTGGCCTCAGCGGTCAGATTGTCCTCCTGGCCATGCGCCCCATTGAGACCGGCGAAGAAATCTGCTTCGATTATGCTATGTGCGATGGTAGCTGCTTTGATGAATTTGAATGTGACTGCGGCGCCCCCAACTGCCGCCGCACCATCACCGGCAACGATTGGCAGAATCCCGAACTCTGGGAGCGTTATGCTGGTTATTTCATGCCCTACCTTCAGCGCCGCATTGACCGCCTGAAGGCTGCCCAATCCTGATATAGACAGCAAAATGCCCTGGCCTGATTTGCCAGGGCATTTTATTTTTACTTTTCGAACCACCTGCCGGGTCGCCAGGGCGTCCCCAACAGAGGCAGTAAGAAGCGGTCCAGCCCCCACCAGCCAGCCACTTTCCAGGCCATAATCAGCAGAATTGCCGCCAGGAAGAGCACCGGGTTGGTGCTGGCAGTTCCGGCCAGCATAAAGTTGAAGTTCATCAGTCCGCCGAAGAAGGCCGCAATCCCGGTGAAGATGCCCAGCACCAGCGCAATGCCCACCAGCAGTTCGCCGACGGCCACAAACTTGGCAAACCAGACGTGCGAACCGCCGTCAATCAGCGCCTGCAAAAAGCTGCGGTACCAGTCAAACGCAATCAGCGGGCGGGCTGGCGCCTCAGGGACGGCCACCGCGCGCTGCCAGAAACCCAGCAGCGATTCGCCAGACATCCAGGCCGGGTTGCCCAGCTTGTCAATGCCGTGGGTAATCCAGTCATAACCCAGCCAGACGCGCAAAATGGCCCAGAGCCAGGCCCAGCGGGTATTTCCGAACAGCGCCGCAATCAGCGGCGGGTCGGTGATGGTATAGTTGCCCCGAGCCGGAGCTTTAGTTGATGCAGTCATATGTTCCTGTCCTTTTGTGATATACGGATAAAAATTATCTTATTATCTATATTATCACAATTACAAATGATATGCAAATATAACAAAGTGGTTACAACAGCTAAAAATTGGCTATAATGATGGAAGTCTGTCACCAAAGCCCATAGGAGTTCAACACCATGAATCAAGAGACCGCCGCGCTTCACCAACCCACCCTGCGCGAGATGCTGGCGCTGGATGTGCCCGTCGAAGTCAAACTTGCGCCCGGAGGCGCCTGGGCCGCGTTCCTGGTGCGCACCATGAACTGGAAAAATAACCGCTACGAGAATGTGTGTTATGTCCAGAACCTGGCCGCCGGCGGACAAACCTCTCCCCGCCGCTTAAATCGCAGCGGCAGCGTTCAGCAGATGGAATGGCTGAATGATGACACCCTGGCGCTCCTCAAGACCGGTAACGCTAACGGTCAGCCGGCTCAGGTCTGGCTGTACGAAGGACTGATTGGCGAAGGCTGGCAGGTCACCAGCCACAAGGAGGGCGTCAGCAGCTTTCGACCCTTTGCCGGCGGCCTGATCTTCCTTGCTGATGACCCCAGGCGGACGGAGAAGAAGAAGCGCACCGAGCGCTTTGGACAGTATCAGCACTTTGAACAGGAAGACAGCGCCGCCGCGCTGTACTACTTGAACCTGACTACCCTGTGTCAGTACGAGGCCCGGCAGCGCACCCTTACCGAAGACGAGGCTAAAGACCTGGTGCTGCCGGTGGTGGAACTCAGCCGCCTCTTTGACAGCCCCCTGCACATTGGCGAAATGACCCCCGCTCCCGATGGCAAATCCATTTACCTCAACTGCCGCCGCCGTGATGATTATACCTACTGGCGCGATACCAGCGTATATTGCCTGCAGCTTGATGCAGATGCTGCCCTTGCAGAGTATGTCCGCCGCGCCGAAGAGAAAAAGCCGGCCGACAGCACCGAAACCTCTGCCGAAACCCAGGCCCCGGCTGAAGAAAAAGCCGCTGAACCGCCTGAAGACCTTTCTTACCTGGGCACACTCACGCGCCTCAACCTGCCTGAGCAGTGCTTTGTTGTTGCCCTGTCTCCAGACAGCACCCGGCTGCTGCTCTCATTCCAGGGGCGTGACCATCATTTCTACACCCAGGCTGAACTGTGGACGCTGGATGTGACCGCGGCCCTGGCTGCCCCAGATGCGTCCACTGCCCGGACGCAAATGCGCTGCCTGTCCGCCAATCTTGATCGTTTCGTGCTGCAGGCTTACTGGGTGCAGTCTGGCATTTTTGGCAGTTATGTGGACGGTACCGTGATGCGCGTGGCTCGCTTTGACGAGCATGGGCAGTTCACCGTGCTGGACTTTGATGGCCTGTATGTGGATGACGCCTTCCATATCTGCAAATCCGGCCTCATTGGTCTTCCAGCCGCAAACTCCACTTCTTTCTCCGAAGCCTGCGTTGCCCGACCTGGTGAGGGATCTCACTGGTCTGTTCAACGTCTGACCGATTTAGGCGCCCAGGTACAGGGCTGGGACCTCGGCACAGTGGAAACCATCCGTTGGAAAAGCCAGGATGGCGTGGAGATTGAAGGGGTGCTGCGCAAACCCTCAAACTTCGATCCAACCCAAAAATACCCCCTGGTGTTTGTTGTCCACGGCGGCCCAACTGCCAGCTCCCCCGAATACCTGCTGGACTATGATGATCGGCGTTATTACCCGACCATCCAGTTTGTCAATCAGGGCGTGCTGGTCCTCAAGCCCAACTATCGCGGTTCTGATGGCCGTGGTCAGGCCTTCATGGAATTAAACGTGAACAACCTGGGTGTGGGCGACCTGTGGGATCTGGAAAGCGCCATCGCTCACCTGGATCAGTTGGGCTGGATTGACCCGCAGCGGGTAGGCTGCATGGGTTGGTCGCAGGGCGGCTATATCTCAGCCTTTGCCGGGCTCCGATCTGATAAATTCAAAGCTGTCTCGGTTGGGGCTGGCATTTCAGACTGGTACACCTACCACATCAGCAACGACATCCCCCACTTCACCACGGAATACTTGTCTGTCTCCCCATTTCGTGACCGCAGCCTGTATGACCAGACCGCACCGATGAGCGGCCTGCCACAAGCCCATACCCCCATGCTGATCCAGCATGGTTCAGACGACCAGCGTGTTCCGCTTTCCAATGCCAAGGAACTCTACCGCGGCCTGAAGGAGATGGGCGTCCCGGTGGAATTATTTATCTTCCCCGGCATGGGCCACCCCATCACCCGCCCGCGTGAAAATCACGCTGTGATGTATCAGAACCTGAACTGGTTCAGCCATTATCTGCTCGGCGCCGAATTGGAGCTTGAAAAATAGTCAGGTGTGTCCACCCTCGTTGAAATAACCTCCTCCTCTCGTTATAATGAATTTACGCAAAGGAGTTACCATGGATAAAGGTTTTGTGCACGTTTATACTACCGATGGGCTTACCAAAGCCGAAATGCTCCGAGATTTTCTTCTGGGGCAGGGCATCCAGGCGGTTGCCAGCCAGGAAGGGGCAGGGGTGGCGTATGGTCTGACCATTGGCGACCTGGGCGCCGGGCATGTTTATGTTCCTGCATTTCAGGAGGCTGCGGCCCTCGAATTCCTGGAAGCCATGGATAACGGTGAATTTACACTGCAGGAAGAACTTCCGGCGGTAACCGAAGCGCCCGGCGAACTACTGCCGGCCAAATCCTTTAATGCCGATCAACAGATTATCTGGATCTATGCCCGGGATGCCGCCGACATTTTACGCAACGCCATCCAAATGGTGCAGCGCGGCGAGCGGGCCTTCTACCGCGTGGCTGCGGTGCAGCTGCGCATCTTACTGTGCGATACCACGCGCCGGCACGATGCCGTTGTCAATATTGCCCTGCTCCCTTACCTGTATCCCGACCTGAAACTCCCCCAGGTAAATGAAGATGGTGAGTTCGATGACGCCCTGGAACCGTTGCCCGTTGAGACCTGGCTTGATCAGCCCCTATTTATTGAAGACTGCGGTGAAGTGACCTTACGGCAGTTGATCCGCCGCATCTGCGATCAAGACGGCGGCGCCCATGTCGATCTTCATCCGGGCACCACCCTGGGCCCCGATGCCATTGATTATATTGTCTACATTGGCGAGCTGATTCTGGATCGGCTGTTTTAACCGTTTACGGCATCCATTCGCCAATTTCAGCCCAGGCATAATCCAGGTGCTGCAGCAGGCGCAGGGCATCGCGCCGGCCCAGCTTGCGCCCCACCGCCTCGCGCGTCCACACCATCAACTTGAGTCCCCCCAGGTCATGCAGCCGCTTGCCAATTTCCCGCGCCCGCACATGCCGGCACTGCGCATTAAAAGGTGCCCCGGGGCGCTCAGACAGATAATCATCCTCAATCCCGATCCGCACCAGTTCATCAACCAGACGCCGCATTTCCTCCCGCGCTTCGGGCGGGTACGGGGGCATTCCAAAAAGTCGTTCCAGTAGATTCATACCAGTCTCCCAGGTCGGAATTGATTTATTCATTTTATCATTTTTATGATAAAACATCACTATGCATTGGATCTATCTTTCCCCCCATCTGGATGACGCCGTGCTGTCCTGCGGCGGTATCATCTGGCAGCAAGTCCAATCCGGTCACCAGGTTGAAATCTGGACCATCTGCGCCGCCGATCCGCCTTCGGGTCCGCTGGCGCCCTTTGCGCAAATGCTCCATGCCCGTTGGCAGACCGGTTCGCAGAGCATGGCCGCGCGCCGGGCTGAAGATATTCAGGCTTGCCGCGTGCTGGGTGCAGCCTGGCAGCATTTCCCCTTTGCCGATTGCATCTATCGCTTTGACCCGCAAACCGGCACCCCGTTGATCGCCGACCGCGACGATCTTTTTGCCCCCCTCAGCACTGCCGACCTGGTCCTGGCAGATCAGCTTGCCGCCGACCTTGCCGTGCAGCTTACCTCCGGGGCTCATTGGGTGGCCCCCCTCACCCTGGGCAGCCATCGCGACCATCAACTGGTCCGCCGCGCCGCCGAACAACTGGGCGCCCCGCTCTGGCTCTACGCCGATTACCCCTATGCCGCCTCAGACCCGGACCACGCCACTAATCTCCCGGCAAACGTCCAGCCGCAGTCCTTCCTGCTCACCCCGGCTGCCCTCACCGTCTGGCAGGATGCCGTGGCGGCCTATCAATCCCAGCTTTCATCGTTTTGGGATTCTGAAACCCAAATGCGGCTCGCCCTGGCAGAATATTATCAAAATGGCGGCGGTCAAATCCTCTGGCGCTTGGGGTGCTAATCTGTTCCTTAAGATTCGTGTTTTATGCTATACTCCATTTATGCAAGGAGAGAATCCACACTGGATGATCTGGGCACAATTCCTGCAACGTTGGGGGGTGAAAGAAATCGCCGCAGCGTTATTGGAGGCTGGCGGCCCCCTGAATATCTTCATGGCTCAGTTGGCATATGCCGGCGGCCCCCTGTTCAGTTCCCAACAGCCCTCGGGCTGGCAGGCACTGGCTGAAACATTGGAAAATCCCCAGCAGAGTCGGGCCTTTGCGGCCTTTCTGCGGCAGGAGGTGAAAGCGTGAATTTGGAACATATCGCTGGTCTGGTGCTGGTTTTGGCAAGCGTGGTACTGTTGATTGTGCTCTCGCTGCCCCGCAAAACCCGCCGCGGCCGAGATTTACGTGATATCCCCGGTTTTCGACGCCTTCGCCGGTCTATTGGCCTTTCTGTAGAAGAAGGCTCCCGCCTGCACATCTCCCTGGGCAAATCCAGCCCGGTGAACGCCAACGGCGCAGCCAGCCTGGCAGCGCTGGCCGCTCTCGAGCGGGTCGCCCGCATGAATTCTCTCAGCGACCGCCCGCCCATTGCCACCAGCGGCGACGGTTCCCTGGCTATCCTCAGTCAGGATACCCTCAAAGCGGCCTATCGCCTGGCAAATGCGCTGGAACTCTATGATCCCGACCGCGGCCGTCTGGGCGGCGCCACACCCATATCCTATATTGCCGGCGCCCTGCCGATCACATCAACGGAACATGTTGGCACCCATCTACTGGTGGGCAGCTTTGGCCCCGAAATTGCCTTGATTACTGAAGCCGCTGAACGGCGCGGTGCTCTCAGTCTGGCCGCTACCGATTCGCTCCCCGCTCAAGCCGCGCTCTATGCCACTGCCAGCGAACCCCTGATTGGCGAAGAGCTTTTTGCCGTTTCGGCCTACCTTCAGGCTGGCCCGGCCCACACGGCCAGCCTGCGTGTGCAGGATGTGCTGCGCCTGGTTGCTGTTGGCGCGTTGATTTTGGGCGCTCTGCTCAAACTGGTGGGGGTGCTATGAGATCACCTGTTTCAACCGCCATTGCCATGGCAGTAGGCCTCCTCGTTCTGATTGGCTATCTTCTCCCCATTGGCATCGTCGGGCAGCTCCGCACGATCATTCTGGATTGGGCCATCACCCTGGCGGGCATCGCCGGGCTGGTTGCCATTTTCAACCTGGCTGCCGTCCACT
>JAGOFZ010000065.1 GCA_017996955.1 Longilinea sp. | reverse complement strand
TTGCGCCGCGTTCACAACCTGTATTTTGGCATCCTCAAACATGGTCATGGTAAAAACCTCACTTTGAAATCTTTACATTGTCAAGATTGTAGTATAAAATCTAGACAGCGTCAAGATTTTGCCCGAGGTATTTTGATGACCCACAAACAATACCATCATGGTGATTTGAAAAATGCATTGATTAAAGCCGGAACTGAGATCCTGTCCGAAGAGGGGGTTGCAGGGCTTTCCCTGCGCAAGGTAGCTGCGCGCGCCGGCGTCAGCCATTCTGCGCCCTATGCCCACTTTTCCGACAAGCAGGCTTTGATTGCCGCCATCTCGACCGAGGGGTTTCGGCAGCTCAATGCCCGTCTGAGCAGCATCTCAGATGCCTGCCAGGCCGAACCCGCCCGCCTGCTGCTCGAAGTGGCCTTCGCCTACGTCCAATTTGCGCTCGATTCTTCTGCCTTCTTCAAGCTCATGTTTTCTGGCGTACTTGAAAAGGAAAAAGACTATCCCGATTTTGTCGCAATCTCAAAAGCCAGCTTTCAACTGTTGGTCGCCCTTGTGCAGCGCTGTCAGCAGGTCGGATTGATCCGGCCCGGTGATCCCGATGTTCTGGCAGTCAGCATCTGGAGCCTGGTTCACGGCTTTACCGCCCTGCTTCTTGAGCGTCAAATCTCCAGCCACATCCTCGACCGCTTCACCATCAAAGCGCTGCTCTGCCAGACGCTCAATCAGGTCGTCCTGACCGAGATCCAGCTGGTAGAAACGGATTGATTAAACCCCATTTCTGATCAGCCGCCGTAAAATCTCCAGGATCTGATATCGCCCTGCGTCCATCCGCGCCAGCATAGATTTATCTGCCAGTTGATCCAGTTCGTTGGTCAATAATGGGTCCAACGCAAACACATCCGCAAAAGTAAATTCAGGCTCCAGCGTGGCACAGAGCTTTAATACCGCCTGCTCCCTTTCAGACAGCAGCGCCCACGAGCTTTCGAACACCTCTCGCATACTGCTGTGCCTGGATGGAATATCACTGATCAGTGATGCCGGAAATACAATGGGGTCTTCCTCAATGTTTTCATTAATCTGTGCCAGGGTCATTCGGGTTGCCCAGGGCGCTGCCAGCTCAATAGCCAGAGGATTTCCATTAAGCTTATTGCAGATATGGATGATTTGCCGCATATCTTCCGGGCTGCCGGCATCAAATTCACAGCCCGCGCTGCAGGCTCTTTCAATAAACAACTGCACTGCCGGTGCGTTGGCGGCCTCTGCCTCGTTTTCTTCGGGCACCACCAGCCCCTCCAGCCGCATAATATACCCGGCTTGAAAATAGAGCGCCTGCCGGGTGGTAATCACCACCCGCACCTGGGGAGCCTGGTTTAACAGCTCAAGGATAATGTCGGCCCCATCCGAAAAATACTCAAAGCTGTCCAATATAATCAGCCGTTTTGCCGATCCAAATTGACTGAAGAGCCTGTCTGCTGGCATATCAGGCGTGCCAGATAAAAACGGCAGATACTCAATCAGCATCTGTTTAATGGTGTGATGAATTTCAGCCCGCGTTGTAGAAGCCTGCTTGTGGGTTTCTAATGGCAGCTGCCAGATGCCCCCCTCAAACTGATCTATCAGCGTTTCGGCCACTGCCTGTACAAGCCGCGTCTTTCCAACCCCGCCTTCGCCAACCAGCGTAACCCAGCGGTATGCAAAGATCAACCGGCTTAATTTGTCTGCCTGTGCCTCGCGCCCGATGAATGATGTCAGCGCAGGACGCAAATTCCCCCGGCTGGAGGGTTTGCTGGCTTCCTGCACCCCCAGCCCGCGTTTGCTGGTGATTTTTTTATAAAGCTGGGTGGTTTCAACTCCCGGCTCCATCTCAAATTCATCAACCAAAACCTGGCAGCAAATCCGATACTGTGCAATCGCTGCCGGAACCTGCCCTGTCATAGCCAGCGCGCTCATAATTGTCTGGTGGCAGGTTTCCTGCCAGGGCTCCAGCAGCAAGGCTCGCCGTGAATATTGGATGGCCTTTTCAAAAGCTGCCTGGCGTCCAGGCGCGGTAATGGCGTCAATCGCAAGCTTCAGATGAAACCGACCCAGATCTGTCAGCGCCTCAAGCGTCTGGCGATGAAACCGCTCTCGCTGCACAACCATCCATTCTTCAAAACTGCTGGATGAACTAACATCCACGTTCCTCAGAAACGCATCGCGATACAAATCAACGGCCTCGGCCAAACGCTGCGCACATTCTGAACTCACCCCCCCATTTTCGTGAGAATGGTCGGCACATTCCGTCATCAAATCCTGGAATTTCAATGCATCCACCCAAACCATCAGATCCGGGTCCAATTGAATGGTGGCGCGGTCCGTTCGGAATATTTTAACTTCCTCTTCAGCCCGCAGGGCAACTTCCAGCGTTCGCTTCAACCGGTGCAGTGTCAACCGTAAGTTACGTAACGCATTCTCGGTTGGCACATCTGGCCAAAACATTTCTGCCAGCACCTCGCGCGAATGTCGCTGCCCGCGTCCCATCGCCAGATAAGCCAGCAAGGCCCGCGCCTTATTTGTATCAAAGCGCCGGATCGGCACATCGTTCCAGATAACTCTAAATTCTCCCAGCAGGTGTATATAAAGGATTCTCCCCATCTCACCTCTTTTGTGACCGTTTCATAATTATACCCTGTTTGCAGAAAAACTGAAACGCAAATGAAACGCAATTGAAATTCATCCGGCGTATTCTATAACCATGCAAGGTTCAGGCCAGAATCCCGTTAAAAAACGTAACTACGCCTCGTATCTGTTACGGTGCTGGCGCGTACAGGACACTGCTGCTTGGAGGTTTGTATTAGAAGAAGTTATGGGGTCCGAAAAAATAAATTTTGATAGTCTGTCTGCATTGATCGCCTACCTGGAGCAAAAATTTCAGACCGGCGATTCAAAATCTTATCCACCATCCGAAAACCAATCTACAAGGAGGGAAGAATGAATAATCCAAAACCTGGTTCCACCATGTCGAACACCGTCTTGAAACGAATGGTCCAGATGATGTTCGCCGCCATTGTTGTGGTCGTGTTCGTGGGCGTTGCCATGTTCACCCTGCCACGACAGTCAACCGCCAGCGGCTCCAATCAGCTCGGCAACGCCGTACCGGCTGCTGCCCTCATCAGCGACGCCCAGCCGCAGGCTCAACCCACCCCCAATTCCCAAAAAGAAGTCGTCCCGCCCGATTATGCCCCTGGCGGCGGCTTTTACCCACCCGTAGTTGATCAGGGTGGTGATTGCATTTCCGGCTACGTTATTGATGTTTACCATCAGAATGCCGGCGCTGGCTGGGAAATTGTCGTCACATCCAAAGAAACCGGCCAGGTCTGGACCCAAATCACCGGCGTTGATGGCCATTACAGCTTTAGTCCACTGCCGGCTGGTACCTATGTCGTTGAAATCAAGTATCGCGAGGGCTGGCGAGCCTTCACGCTTCAATCGTTTGAAGTCACCTTGAGCGGCGAACCCGGCGTTTGCGCAGTCACTCGCTTCAAAATGGAAGCCCTGCCCTGCCTGATTGTTCGTAAAATTGATAAAAACAGCGCTGGCCTACCCAACCCGGTGGGCCTGGCCGATTGGCCCATTACCGTGCGCAACGGCGACTACTCTGAAACAAAGCTCACCGATTGGGATGGCTATGCTGAATTTCGCTATCTGGTCCCCGGAACCTGGATTGTCGAAGAAGCCAACCAGATTGGCTGGATCCCCGAAGTGGGCCAGCCCTCCAGCATTACATTATCTTCACCCCGCCAACCTTATACCTGTGAGCGGATTGTTCTGGTCAATAAACAACTCCACACATCCTGCATTGCCGCCAAGAAGGTAGATGATCAGGGCCGCCCGCTGGCAAACTGGGTGATCAACCTGGTACGCAAAGACGGCACCCGCCCGCCTCGCCAAACCGTCACCGATGCCAACGGCTATGCATTCTTCCTTGACCTGGAACTGGGCGAATGGATTGTATCCGAGGTGGTTCAGGATGGCTGGCAGCCAGTCGGCGAGACCTCCTATACAGTCAATCTGGATGTACCAACCACGCTTTGCCCCACGGTCACCTTCATCAACCAGCCCACTGGCTGTATTGAAGGCTTGAAGATCAACCACTACGATCAAGGACTGCCCAACTGGCGTATTAATGCCACCCATACGGCCACCGGTCAGCAGCTTTCAACCATCACAGATATCAATGGCTACTTCAAGTTTGAAAACATGTTGCTGGGTGAATGGGTAATCCGTGAGGAAATGCAGCCCGGTTGGGAAGCCGTAACCCCCGGTGAATTGACCGTGACCCTGACAGATCCCTTCAAGTGCGAACAGATCCGCTTCAAGAACATGACCGAGTTCGCCTGTCTGGATGTGTACAAATACGATGATACCGGCGCTCCGCTCCCCGGCTGGACGATGATCCTGGAACCCGCTTATGGCGGTGAGCAGCTGACCGGCATTACAGATGGCTCAGGCTGGGTGCGCTTCAACAAACTGACTCCTGGAGAATATTATGTGACTGAAATCGTCCAGGAGGGTTGGGACCCCATCACACCAATCCATCAATATGTCCGGGTTGAAGCCACCGGCACCTGCCGCATCATGGAATTCTACAATGAGCAGGAATCGCCCTATTGCGATGATGATTGCCATGACGACTGTGACGACGACTGTGACGATGATTGCTCCATTGACGGCTGCTGCAATGACTGCAACAATGGCTGCTGCGATGGCTGCAACAATGGCTGCTGTAACGGCTGTAATAATGGCTGCTGCACCAATTGCAACAATGGCTGCTGTAACGGCTGTTGCGACTCCACGTACTGCACCGCCTCCTCCAGTGAGCAAATTTGGAATCCCCCGGATCCCAGCAATTGCTGTTGTTGCTGTTGCTGCGGTGGCCTAACAGGCTGCACCCCGGATTACTGCCCCACGGGCTGTGACCAGAATTGTAGTGCGGCTGCCTGCAGCTCTGCAACAGATGTATCGATCATATATCCGAACAACTGTTGCTGTTGCTGCTGCACCCCGCCCTACATGCCCTCCCTGCCCTCTGACGGCAGCTCTGATGGCGACAGCAGCGGGACAACCACCTATGTTGTCAAGTCTGGCGATACCCTCTTCGCCATCTCTCAAGCCTACGGCATCACCGTGAATCAATTGAAGGCCGCCAATGGCTTGACCAGCAGTCTCATCTACACAGGGCAAATCCTCAAAATTCCCTGATCCCCTACCCATAGCAAATCAAACAACTCCTGGCCCCCAGGAGTTGTTTGATTCTCAATCATTTTTTACCACCCCTCATAATGCACTCGGTCTGGATCAAACCGCTCTGCCACGGTCCGATCCTCAATCTTATGCCCCACCGCAATCAATCCCACAGGCACAATATTGACCGGCAGCTTCAAAAGCTTGCCCATCGGTTTGGTGAAGATTGAGACCGGATACAATCCACACCACACCGCCCCCAGCCCCAATCCGTGGGCCGCCAGCAGCATATTTTGGATCGCCGCCGAGCAGTCTTCCACTAGAAAGCCCACCTGTGGCTGTCTCAGCTTATCGCCGCAAACCACAATCCCACAGCCAGCCTTGGGCAGCATCTGGGTGTAAGGCTGCACCTTTGTAATCGCTTCCAGCATTTCCGGCTCGCGCAGCACCACAAAATGCCAGGGCTGCCGGTTCATCGCCGAAGGCGCGTAACTGCCGGCCCGCAGGATGGCGGTCAAATCTTCTGCGCCGATTGGCTCGCCAGTAAACTTGCGAATACTGCGGCGGGTTAACAAAGCTTCCATCAATTCCATCGGTTCTTCTCCTGGTTCGGTAGTTTCGAGCTTGCAGTATAATCAACATAGCATTCTACTTTGGAGGTTCTGCAATGTCATTTTGGGATATTTTACTTTGGATTGTCATTGGCGGCCTGGCTGGCCTGCTGGCTGATTGGGTTGTCAAGGGCATTCGGGTGGGCTTGCTGGGCGCCATCATTGTGGGCATTCTGGGGGGCTTTTTAGGCGGTTGGCTGTTTGGCCAGCTAAATATCGCCATCGGTTCGGGGTTCTGGGGCAGTCTGATCTCTGCCTTTGTCGGTGCCGTAATTCTGTTGTTTGTATTGCGGGCCCTGCGCCGCGTCTTCCGCACTCGCCGCCGCCGCCGCTAACCCTCACCACTCAATTCCACACAACTCGCAAGAGACCTCCCACAACTCACGGGCCGCTTTTTCTGATCTTGCTGCCCGGCTGGGCTGTTTGGGCGCGCCGTTATACCAGTAGGGCGCATCGGTCAGATCTTCAGCACAGGCCAGGTGCGCAATGGTCCGGGCGGGCACTTCAGCCGGGGTGCCGCCTCTGCGCCGCATCTCCCAAATCCAGCGTGAGAGTAGCCCGGTTCCTTTGAGGCCAATCTCAGTATTTACCAGTCCCGGGTCCACCGCATAGGCCCGGGTGGGCGTCACGCGCCGGTTAAACTCAATCGTAAACAGTACATTTTCAAGCTTGGATACTTTGTATGCCCACAGCACATGGTAGATCAATGGATGGTTGATCCGCTTTGGATTGATCCAGGTACGATAATGTGATTCTGAACTGGTGGTAATCACCCGCCCTGGCCTTGCCGCCTGCAGCCACGGCAGCAGTTGGTGGGTGAGCAGAAACGGCGCCAGGTGATTTACCGCCAGGGTGCGCTCAATGCCTTCTGATGTTCGCTGCAAGGAACTGGCAATCATCCCCGCATTGTTGACCAACACGTCCAACCCCGGCACGCCCCACCGCGTCAGTGTCTCGCCAATCTCAGTCGCCAGCCGCCGCACCTCGCTTTGTAGCGCCAAATCCGCCTGGAGAAACTGCACCACAGCGTTCGGGTTCGCCTGTTGGATCACCTTCCCCGCTGCCTCGCAGCGTACCGGGTCTCGCCCCACGCCGATGAGGCGCGCGCCCTGCTCGGCCAATGCGCAAGCCGCCGCCAGCCCAATTCCGGCGGTTGCACCGGTAATCACTACCGTCTTACCCAGTAACACATCATTCGACATAGATGCAGTCCTCATTCCATTTGCGCTTTAATTCCAATCATTATAGCATCCCCTCACTCCAAATTCAGCTATAATCATTCAAGCTGCCCTGTCTTTACTGGCTGGTGCGTTTCTACCCCGCACATTGGAGGTGTAACATGAAACTCTGGGTTTCCCTTGGCCTGCTCCTGCTGCTGACCGCCTGCACGGTTCAGCCCGCTCAAACCGTTGTTGTGCTGCCCACCGCCGCACCCTTACCTGTTGAGGCTTCCCCCACGCCCCTGCCCCCCACCGAGCCAGCGCCAACCCCCCTCCCTCCAACACCCTCGCCTGTCGTGCGTCTGCCGGGCCTCCCCATCGTTCACGAGATCTATCTCTCTGGCCTGCAGTTTGCCTGCGCTGCCGATGGCTACCTTTGGGCTTTCGATGGCGCCTTGCTGGGATTGTGGGATCCCCGCCCGGGAGAGCGGCTGACCCAGTTTGATTACCAGCCCGTCATTCCGCCATTTTGGGCCTATCAATCCCTCTGGTTTGCGGTTGTCTCCGATGCCGGCCCCGAACTGGTATCGATTGACCCATTCACAGGCGATGAACTCTCCCGCCTGCCTTTTGCCGACCTGTTTGGCCCCGATGTGGTCATCAGCGGCGGCCTTGAAGCCGCTGGTTGGATCTGGCTGATCGACACCGATGGACACTTCTGGCTCATGTCGCCAGACCAGGTCTTTCTCGATTTCGCCGGGCCGTCCGGCGCCCGTGCCCTGGCTTTTGATGACTACCGCATCTGGGTAGCGGGCACCGAGCAAACCTGGCGTATTGATGCCGGTTCTGCCGAAGTGATTGATAAGCTGGATCTGCAATTAACCGCCCTGACCTATGGCAATGGCCGCATCTGGGCCTTGGATGAGACTGGCGCCCTCTTGAGTCTCGACCCTGAGACGGCTGAGCCCGAATCCTTTGGCTCGG
>JAGOFZ010000064.1 GCA_017996955.1 Longilinea sp. | reverse complement strand
TACAGCGATGATCACCTCTGGCTGGTTTTGGCCGCCTGCGCCTATCTCAAAGAAACCGGCGATCTTGCCTTCCTGTCTGAAAATATCCCATTCTACGAAAAAGATCGTCAGGGCCAGCCGTTGGAAATCGCTCCCGTGCTGGAACATTTACGCCGCGCTGTGGCTTTCACCCGTGGGGATGTGGGTGCTCATGGTTTGCCGCTCCTCGGCTTTGCTGACTGGAACGATACCATCAACCTGCCCCGCGGCGCCGAATCACTGTTCTCTGCCAACCTCTACGGCCGCGCCCTATTGGAACTCATTGCCCTCTACGAACACATGGGCGACACCGCCGCAGCAGATGAAGCCCGCGCTGCCCATGCCGAAATGCGCGCCCGCGTCGAATCTGCCGCCTGGGACGGCGCCTGGTATGTGCTTTATTTTGATGCCGAAGGTCAGCCCGTAGGCTCAAATCGCAACACTTATGGCAAAATCCATCTCAACGGGCAAACCTGGCCGGTGCTCTCCGGCTTTGCCTCGCCAGAACGCGCCCGCCTTGCCCTGGATGCCGTCTATCAACACCTGAACACTCCCTTTGGCATCAAGCTCTCTTCCCCCGGTTTCAATGGTTATGATCCCCACTACGGCGGCGTGACCACCTATCCGCCGGGCGCCAAAGAAAACAGCGGCATCTTTGTTCACCCCAACCCCTGGGCCATGATTGCCGAAGCCATGCTCGGCAATGGTGACCGGGCGTTTGAATACTACGCTCAAATCAATCCTGCCGCCCGCAACGATCAGATGGAAATCTACGAATGCGAGCCTTATGCCTATGCCCAGAACATCCTCGGCGATGAACATCCGCAGTTTGGCCTGGCGCGCAATTCCTGGCTCACTGGCGCTGCTGCGTGGAGTTATCAGGCTGCCACCCAGTGGATTCTGGGCATTCGCCCGGAGTTCAGTGGCTTGCGCATTGATCCCTGCATCCCCGCCGCCTGGGATAGTTTCAAAGTCACCCGCCGCTATCGGGGCAGCCTGCTTCATATCACCATCCATAACCCCGACCATGTTTGCAAGGGCGTTTCCCGCCTGTTTGTCGATGGTCTGCTGGTGTCGGATAATATCATCCCTGTCAATTTGCCACCGGGTGATCATTACATTGAAGCTCGAATGACCGCGTAACGACCAATGATTTAGGCTGAGAACTTTGTAGTGGGGGACTGCTGGCTTCGTCCATTAAAACCAGGCGAAGTTGTTTTTGTATTTAATTGACTCGCTTTATGAGCAAACTTTAATCTAAATCGCTTGACCTGATTGTCTTGTTCTCATATATAATTACTTTGTTCCCCCTTGTTTACTAACAATTCAGAGAAGGAGGTGCGCGCGATCAGATAACTCGCCTGACCGAATTTGTCGTATTTTCTTTCGTTTTTCACCAAGTCTAGAGGAGAGAGTTATGCAACGCAAATCCCTGTTTGTTGTGCTGGCCATCATCTTGATCGCCAGCATGGCTCTGACGGCCTGTACCCCCAAGCCCGATGAAACCAATGCAGAACCTGTTGTCTTCGTCTTCGGACGGGGCGCCGATTCCGTCCAGCTTGACCCGTCCATCGTGACCGATGGCGAGTCGTTCCGCGTCACTGGCCAGGTGCTGGAGCCGCTCTACCAGTATGAGCCCGGCAGCACCAAACCAATCCCGGCCCTGGCCGAAGAATGCACGCCCAATGAAGATGCAACCGTATGGACTTGCAAGCTGCGCAAAGGCGTCAAATTCCATGATGGCACCGATTTCAATGCCGATGCTGTGATCTTCAACTTCGAGCGCTGGCGCTTCACCACGCACCCCAACCACTACGCCAGCCAGGTCTTTGAATATTACGAGGCGATGTGGGGTGGTTTTGATGACGCCAGTATCATTACCGAAGTCAAGAAAATTGACGACTATACCGTTGAATTCGATCTGAGCGCACCACTGGCGCCCTTCCTGGCGAACCTCGCCATGGATATGTTTGCCATCTCCAGCCCGGCTGCCATCGAAAAAGCTGGTGAAAGCTATGGCACGCCCACCGGCGGCTGCGTGGGAACCGGCCCCTTCAAATTTGTTGAATGGGTTGAAGGCGACCACATCATCGTTGAGAAGAATGCGGATTACTGGGGCGGCGCACCGAAGATTGATCAAATCCTCTTCCGCGTGATCCCCGATGACTCTGCCCGCTTCCTGGCCCTCAAGGCTGGCGACATCCAGGGCATGGAACAGGCTGTGGTCGAAGACCTGACCGCAGCAGCCAATGATCCTAATCTCTATATTATGACCCGCCCGGCGCTCAACACCAGCTACCTGGCCTTCAACTTCAAAATCAAAGAATTCCAGGATGTTCGCGTGCGCGAAGCCGTTGCCCATGCCATTGACAAAGAAGGCCTGATTAAGAACTTCTTTGGCGATTACGGCACGGTTGCCACCAACCTGCTGCCTCCGCTGGTCTGGGGCCACAACGATGCGGTTGAAGATTGGGCCTACGACCCCGAGCTTTCACGCCAGCTGCTGGCCGAAGCCGGTTTCCCGGATGGCCTGAGCGAAGTCACCATTGCTGAAGATATCATGGATGCCGATGGCAATGTGGTCTACAAAGCCGGCGATGTCATTCCGCTGCGCCTCTACTACATGCCCGTGACCCGCTTCTACTTCCCCGCTGCCAAAGAAATTGGCGAGGCTGCTGCCGCTAACCTGGTAGCTGCTGGCTTCAATGTCGAGCTCTACCTCGAAGGCGACTGGCCGACATACCTCGGTTCCCGCCGCAATGGCCTCCTGGTTGGCCTATACTTCCTCGGCTGGGGCGGTGATAATGGCGACCCCGACAACTTCACCGGCTACTTCTTCGGCTCCGGCACTGAACCCATCAAACGTGAGGGTTGGTACCAGAACGCCGAACTGGCTGAACTCCTGCAGGAAGCCGCTGTAACCCCCGATTATGCCACCCGCGAAGCCCTGTACAAACAGGCTGAGCAGATGATGCATGACGATGTCACCCGTGTCTGGCTGGGCCACAACAACACCCCGTTGATCTTCTTGAAGAGCATCAAGGGTTATGTGCCGCAACCAGTCGGTGCCGACTACTTCGAGTTTGTGGAGATCGTTCCCTAATATCCGTCCCAGACGGATCCATTGATGCATTGCTGGCCTGGGGGGATTTTTCCCCCCAGGCCACTGAGTAAGAGAGGAGCCCCACTTGGGACGCTACATCCTGCGCCGGTTTATCTCTGTCTTGCCCACCCTGCTTGGCGTTGCCTTCATTATCTTTATGTTCCAGCGCCTCATCCCCGGTGATCCTGCTGTGGCAATGCTCGGTGAGCATGCCACCCAGGAGAACGTGGAACGCATTCGCGAACAGTTTGGCCTCAACCGTCCAGCCTTTTTAGATCGCGAAGCGCTGCGCAATGGCGACCTGGCTGGCTTTTTCGACAGCCAGTTTATGCGCTACCTGGGCCGCCTGATCCGCCTTGATCTGGGCACCTCCATCCACCGCCGAATTCCCGTGTCTGAAACGCTGGCTGAGCGCTTCCCGGCCACATTGGAACTGGCGCTGTTATCCATTTTCATCGCGCTGTTGGTCGGCCTCCCGGTGGGCATAGCCTCAGCATCTCGGCGCAACTCACTGCTCGATGGCGTTACTATGGTTGGCTCGCTGATTGGCGTATCCATGCCAATCTTCTGGCTGGGGTTGATGGAGATCATGCTCTTCGCCATCTTCCTCAACTGGCTGCCAACTGGCGGCCGCCTCACGGTTAACTTTGATGCCAACATTACTCACCTGTTATTGATAGATACACTCTTGAAAGGCAACCTCCCCGCCTTTTGGGATGCATTCAAGCACATCATCATGCCTGCCCTGGCGCTGGCTACCATCCCCATGGCCATCATCGCCCGCATGACGCGCTCCAGCATGTTGGACGTCCTGCAGGAAGACTACATCCGCACGGCTAAAGCCAAAGGCCTGGTTGAGCGGGTCGTGCTTTATCGCCATGCGCTCAAGAACGCCTTCCTGCCAGTCATCACCATCATCGGCATTCAAATTGGCTCTCTGCTGGCGGGTGCCGTTCTGACAGAAACAATTTTCTCCTGGCCCGGCATTGGCAAATGGGTCTATGACTCTATCCTGGCCCGCGATTACCCCATTGTGCAGGGCGTTACCCTGCTGATCGCAATTATCTTCCTGCTGGTTAACCTGCTTGTGGATCTGTCTTACGCCTTGCTCGATCCACGCATCAAGTACGACTGAGGATACACATGGCAGAATTACATCCTGACAGCGGCGTTGTTGATTTTGCAGTACGCGAGCACCGTTCACTCTGGCTGGACGCCTGGCGGCGCCTGATTGCTAGCAAAACTGCCCGACTGGGCATGTTCATTGTGGCGGTTTTTGTGCTTTCTGCGGTGCTGGCCCACTTCTTTTGGAAATACGATCCCACAGTGGATCTTGATTACTCCTTAAAACTAAATCCTCCCACCTTGAAGGCAACGGGTGAAATTCCCATGCCTCACCCCTTTGGTACCGACAAGCTGGGGCGCGACATCTTCCGCCGCACCATCCACGGCGGCTGGAACTCGCTCCGTGTGGGTATCGTTGCCGTAAGCATTTCGCTGCTTATCGGCGGTCTGCTGGGGTTATTTGCCGGTTTTTACGAAAGTATCCACATGATTCGCTGGGAGCGCATCTTGCTGATGGCCGCGATCGGCCTGGCGTTGGGCGCCCTGCCCGCCTGGATTGCCATTCAATGGTATCAGGCCGTCCTGTTCATGGCGCTGGGGGTCGCCTCGGTTTTGACGGTTAATGTATTGACGGGCAAATTGTGGCGCACCCTCATCTTCTCCGGCGCTGGCCTGCTCATTGGTGGCGGGCTGGGGTTGATTGCTGCTCCCATGGTTGGTCTGGTCTGCGGCGTTCTGGGCCTGCTCATTGGTCTGGTCATGGCCTTCCCCCTGGGCGGGCGTTTCTTCTCCAATGTCGTCATGCGGGTCATGGATATCATTCTCTCCTTCCCCAGCTATCTGCTGGCTATTGCCATTGTGGCCTTCCTCGGTCCTGGCCTCGAAAAAGGCATGATCGCCATTGGCGTGGTGGGCATCCCCATCTACGCCCGTCTCACTCGCTCGGCGGTTCTCTCGGTAATTCAGAAAGAATATGTGCTGGCATCTCAATCCGTCGGCGAGTCGCACACCCGCATCCTCTTCCGTCACATCGTGCCCAATACTCTTTCGCCAATTATTGTTCAGGCCACCATGGGCCTGGCTAACGCCATCCTTTCAGCGGCGGCGCTGGGGTTTTTAGGACTGGGCGCTATTCCCCCCGAGCCGGAATGGGGCGCCATGCTCGGCGACAGCTACCGTTACCTGGCCAGTGGCGCCTGGTGGGCTGTGCTCTTCCCCGGTCTGGCCATCATGTTGAGTGTCCTGGGCTTCAACCTCCTGGGTGACGGCCTGCGGGACGCCCTCGATCCCAAGATGCGCACTTAACCCCCTACCCCACGGAGAAACCCATCATGGAATCTTTGTTAACGGTCAAAAACCTGCAAACTAATTTCTACACCGAGGACGGCGTGGTAAGGGCTGTCAATGGCATTTCCTACTCCATGCGCCCCGGTGAAATCCTGGGTGTGGTGGGCGAGAGCGGCTGCGGCAAGAGCGTCCATGCCATGTCCATCCTCCGCCTCATCCAATCCCCCCCGGGGAAAATTGAAGGCGGCGAGGTCTGGTTCAATGGGCGCGACCTGCTTCAACTGACTGAAGATGAAATGCGCAAAGTGCGCGGTCACGAAATTGCCATGGTCTTCCAGGACCCCATGTCCTCTCTGAACCCGGTCTATACAGTCGGTTTCCAGATCAGCGAAGCCCTCATGCTCCACAAAGGCATGGATAAACAGGCGGCTCGCAAACGCGCCCAGGAACTGCTGGTGCTGGTGGGCATCCCTGAAGCCAGCAAGCGCCTGGATAACTACCCCCATCAATTCTCGGGCGGCATGCGCCAGCGCGCCATGATCGCCATGGCGCTCTCCTGCGAACCCAAACTGCTGATCGCCGATGAACCCACCACCGCGTTGGATGTCACCATCCAGGCGCAAATCATCAATCTGGTTATCAAGCTGCAGCAAGAACTGGGCATGGCAGTCATGTGGATTACTCACGACCTCGGCGTGGTTGCCGAGATGGTCAATACCATCAACGTGATGTATGCTGGTTACATCATTGAGCGTGGCCCGGTCATGGACATCTACAAAAACCCCACCCATCCCTACACGGTTGGACTGCTGGGTTCCCTGCCCCGTCTGGATGAAGCCCCCGGCACGAAACTGGCCTCTATTCCGGGCCTGCCGCCTGACCTGCTGGCGCTTCCCAAAGGCTGTCCTTTCTACGCTCGCTGCACCTATCGCGCCGCCCAGTGTACTGAAGCCATGCCCCCGCTCGAAGATACCGGCACCGCTGGTCACATTGTGGCCTGCTGGCGTTGGAAAGAAATCTTTAGGAAAGGTGCCTGATGACAACGAACTCAACTGTTTTGCTGCGGGTGCGCAACCTGAAAAAATACTTTCCAATTTACAGCGGATTGGTGCTCAGCCGCCATGTAAATGATGTCAAAGCCGTGGATGATGTCAGCTTCGATGTCTATCGCGGTGAGACCCTTGGTCTGGTTGGCGAAACCGGCTGTGGCAAGACCACCGTCGGGCGCACCATCTTGCGCCTCTATGAGCCCACCGCCGGGCAAATTGTCTTCGATGGCACCGATATCAACGCCCTGGGCGAAAATGAACTGCGCGCCTTCCGCCGCCGGATGCAGATGATCTTCCAGGACCCTTACGCTTCCCTGAACCCTCGCATGACGGTGGGCTCCATCATCTCAGCCCCGCTGGATGTGCATACCAAGCTGTCTAAAAAAGAAAAACAGGATCGGGTTCAGGAACTGCTGAAAATCGTCGGCCTCAACCCCGATTTTGTCAATCGTTACCCGCACGAATTTTCTGGCGGTCAGCGCCAGCGCATCGGCATTGCCCGCTCCCTGGCCATCAACCCCGAGCTGATCATCTGCGATGAGCCCATTTCCTCGCTCGATGTCTCCATTCAGGCCCAGGTGGTCAATCTGCTGGAAGAACTCCAGGACAAACTCGGCCTCACCTATATCTTCATCGCCCACGATCTCAGCATGGTTCGCCACATCAGCGACCGCATGGCTGTGATGTATCTGGGCAAGGTCATGGAACTGGCTGATCGCAACGAAATCTACCTCCGCCCCATGCACCCTTACACCCAGGCGCTGATGTCTGCTGTCCCCGTCCCCGATCCCTCTCGGGCCCGCAATCGCCAGCGCATCCTGCTGGAGGGCGATATCCCCAGCCCGGTCAACCCCCCGGTGGGCTGCCACTTCCACACCCGCTGCCCCTGGGCTGATGAGCACTGCCGCCAGGTGGACCCGGAATACCGCGAGATTGTCCCCGGCCATTTTGTGGCCTGCCACTATGCGCGCATCAATTAGTGCCGCCATACTATAAATACAAAACGCCAGCCTCTCAGGGCTGGCGTTTTTGATTTCACGACAGGGCTAGTGACGCCCGCCTCGGGCCAGTTCCATAATCTCGTCTCGCTCGGCATAAATCTGCACCAGCTTGCCGTCTCGCATCAGCAGCACACGGTCCACAAACTCGCACATCCGCAGATCATGGGTCACCATAATGCCAGCTCGCTTCTGCTCGTGGATTAATCCAGCAAAGGTTTCCACTACCTGATAGGCGCGCTCTGTATCCAGGCTGGCGGTTGGCTCGTCTGCCAGCACCAGGCTGGGGTTGTGAATCAGCGCCCGTGCAATCGCCACCCGCTGCTGCTGTCCACCCGACATCTGTCCTGGCAGGTTGTGCAGCCGTTCGCCCAGCCCCAGACGAGCCAGCAGTTCACGCGCCCGCAGCTTTCCAGCCTTATCCAGCTTATTGTTCAGGCGCAGCATCAATTCTACATTTTCAACCGCCGTCAGATAGGGCACCAGGTTATTGGCCTGAAACGTGAACCCGA
>JAGOFZ010000063.1 GCA_017996955.1 Longilinea sp. | reverse complement strand
GCGGAGATGAAATCATCAGATGATTCAGGTAATCGTGGATTGAGATGGTATAATTTATTGGTTTGATCTGCAATGGGTCAAACAATTTTGAGAGAGACATGAGGTATTTGATCATGCCAAACTATCGTCTGGATATTCCGAATCAATTCAGTCTGCCGCGGCGGATTGGGCGGCTGGGAGAATTGGCCTATAACCTGTGGTGGGTCTGGAATCCGCAGGGACAGGCTCTTTTTGCACTGGTGGATAAATCACTCTGGAATCAAGTCAATCATAACCCGGTAGCGTTCCTCAAAAAAGTAGAGCGAACCCTGCTCAACGCGGCTTCTAATGATAAGGCTTACCTGGAGATTTACGACCAGGCCATGCGAGATTTTGACGCCTATATGGCGGCGAAAGATACCTGGTACACAACGACATTCCCCAAGCTGGTCAATCAGCAGATTGCTTATTTCTCATTTGAGTTTGGGCTGCACGAGTCGCTGCCCGTTTATGCGGGCGGTCTGGGCATTCTGGCTGGCGACCATCTGAAGGAAGCCAGCGATCTAGGGATGCCAATTGTGGGGCTGGGTTTTATTTACAATGAGGGCTATTTCGTCCAAAAAATCACTGAGGACGGCTGGCAAGAAACGAGCAGTTTCTACCTCAACTTTGAGGAAATGCCGGTGATCCCGGTGACGGACACGGAAGGGAAGCCTTTCACCGTCTCGATTGATCTACCCGGGCGACAGGTGACAGCCCGGCTGTGGGCTGTGCAGGTTGGGCGGATCAAGCTGTTTTTGATGAATACGAATCTGGATGAAAACAACCAGGCTGACCGGCAACTGACTGCCCGGTTGTACAGCAATGATCCAGAAGTGCGGATTGCCCAGGAAATTTTGCTGGGCATGGGCGGCGTGCGGGCACTGCGGGCGCTGGGTTATACGCCCAATGCCTGGCACATGAACGAAGGCCACTCAGCCTTTCTGGCGCTGGAACGGGCTTTGGAATTCGTCAAACAGGGGCTGACCTTTGAGCAGGCCGCGGCGGAAGTTCGCAAGAACAACATTTTCACCACGCACACGCCAGTGCCGGCGGGCAACGACCAGTTCCCGTTATGGCTGGTCGATAAGTACCTCAGCCAGGTCTGGCCGGAACTGGGCCTGAGCCGGGATGATTTTATGGAACTGGGACGGCAGACGATGCCCTGGGGCGAGAGCTTTGTGATGCCGGTTCTGGCCCTGCGGCTATCAGAAGGCCGCAATGGGGTGTCGGATCTGCACGGGCAGGTTTCTCGCAAGATGTGGAACTTCCTGTGGCCGGACCGGCGAGCGGAAGCGGTGCCGATCACACATATCACCAACGGCGTGCATATGCCGTCTTTCCTGGCGCGGCGGATGCGGCTGTTGTTTGACCAGTATCTGGGTGCCGACTGGATGACCCGGATGGATGACCCGGAAACCTGGACCAAACTGGACGATATTCCAGCCGAGCAGATCTGGGCTGTGCGGCGGCATTTGAAGCGCAAGCTGGCGATCTATATCAACGAGCACTCGCGGCAACTGTGGCAGAGCGGGCGCAACACCCCTGCCCAGGTGCTGGCCAGCGGCGCACTGCTGGAGACCTACTCCCTGACGATTGGCTTTGCGCGGCGGTTTGCAACCTATAAGCGCGGTTACCTGGCGCTGAGCGATTTTGAGCGGCTGTTGAAACTGCTCAATAACGCCAAGATGCCGGTGCAGATCGTTTTTGCGGGCAAGGCTCACCCGGCGGATGAACCCGGCAAGTTAATCATTCAGCAGGTTTACCGGGCGGTCAAAGACTCACGCACGGGCGGGCGGCTGGTTTTCCTGGAAGATTACGATATGAATATGGCCCGCTTCCTGGTGCAGGGTGTGGATGTTTGGATGAACACGCCGCGGCGGCCCAACGAAGCCTCTGGCACATCGGGCATGAAGGCGGCGATGAACGGCGTCCTCAATTTCTCGGTGCTGGATGGCTGGTGGCGGGAAGGCTACAACGGGCAGAACGGCTGGTCCATTGGCGAAGATGCTGATACCCCGGATGGCGAACAGCAGGACCGTCAGGATGCTGAAAGCCTTTACACGACGCTGGAAAAAGAGATCGTGCCGCTTTACTACGACCGCTCGGCAGATAACCTGCCGCTAGAGTGGATTGCCCGGATGAAGGAATCGATCCGCACCCTGGCGCCACAGTTCTCCACCCGGCGGATGGTGAAAGAATATATGAATGCGTTATACCTGCCAGCATTGACCAGTAAAAAGCACTGATCCCTGGCTAAGGAGACTGTAAAATGGAAAATATCGTATCAGGCCAGGCGGTGCTGCTGGCACTGCTGATCTTTGGGCTGCGCATTGTAGATATGGCGCTGGATACCCTGCGCATTCTATTTGTGGTGCGCGGGCGGCGGAAACTGGTATGGGTCTGCGGATTCTTTCAGGCCCTGGTCTTTGTGATTGCGCTGACCACCGTACTCAGCAACCTGGACAGTATTCTGAACATTCTGGCGTATGCGGCTGGTTTTGCCACCGGCAACGTGATTGGGATGTATATTGAGGAGCGGCTGGCGCTGGGGCACATTCAATTGACCATCATCAGCAGTTCACGTGGGGCAGCCATTGCCGAACAACTGCGGGCCAGCGGCTTTGCCGTGACCGAACTGCCCGCCCGCGGGCGGGATGGGGTTGTCAGCCTGTTGACGGTGAACGTGATCCGCCGGAACGTGAGCACCGCCGAAACCATTGCGCTGGAGAACGACCCGGAAGCCTTTATTACTGCCGAAGAAGTGCGCCCCATGCGGCGCGGCTTCTGGCGAGCCTAGCAAGCCTTAGCGGTTCAGGGTTCAAAAACGCCGATCAAAACAAATTCGCCGTCGTCCACCTGGAACAAAAAAGCCGGGCGGACGACGTCGCCGTATTGGTTCAACGAGATTGTGCTGCTGAGGCCTTCAAAATCCTGGATGTCGAGCAGGGCCTCGGGCAAGCCATCGGCAGAGCCGCCGGTTTGCTCCAGGGCGTGGGCTAAGACCATCATCGCCTCGTAGGCCTGACCAGCCGTAAAGTTTGGTGCAAAGCCGAAGCGTTCCAGATAGAGGGCCTTAAAATCCTGCATTTGCTGGCGCGGGCTTTGAATATCAAAGGCGGCAGCCAGCTCAACGCCTTCAATGGCACGCCCCCCGGCCTGGAGAAAAGCATCTGAATAAGCCCAATCGGAGCCATAAAAGGCAGCGGTGGAGTCTAATAGTTGTGCGCGCTGGATAATGACCGCCGTATTGACCGCCGAGGCCACAACCAGGATGGCTTCGGGCTTATCGGGTAGAACAATATCAAGGACATCTTCAGCGTCCAGGATGGCATCGGCTGAGATTGCCTCTATGCGGGTAATTTTTCCACCGAGACGTTCAAACTCCATCTGAACGCCTTCAGCGTAGCGTCTGGCATAAGCATCATTATCAGCATCATAGATGATTGCCAGGGTATGCTGGCCCCCGGCGTAAATGTGATTTGCCAGGGCAATGACATCCAGGGTGTTATCGGCGCAGACACGGAAGAAAAGGTCATCAATGCCGGTGAGGGATTGGCTGGAGGCCGATGGGCTCAACATTACAATCCCGGCGGGCTGGGTCACTTCAAGCCCGGCGATCGTCTGAGACGTAGTGCTATGTCCAATAATTGCCACCACGCCCGCATCCACCAGTTCCTGGTCCACCTGTCGAGCAACATCTGGTTTTCCGGCATCGTCTTTGACGATGATTTCGATGGGATGACCATCAATACCACCGGCAGCATTGATCTGCTCCGCAGCCAGCAGGACACCATTGCGGGAGCCAATGCCAAGGTCTGATTCGCGGCCGCTCAATTCACCGGCAAACCCCACCTGCACCGGCCGGCGCCAGAGGCAGGCTGACAATAAAAGCAGCCAGGCCAACAGCACCATGCAGCGAAGCAAGCGGCGGGGCTTCATTTTTCTGGCCTAACCTTGAGCCGCAGCCCTTCTACGGCAATGACTTCTACGGTTTGACCGGGCAAGATGGGTGTGGTTTCACCTTCTGGCAATTCAGCCACCCAGTTTTCGCCACCCAGGCGGACCTGACCACGCGGCGCAATGGCTACGCGCACAACGCCGCGCTTACCCACCAGGGTTTCTTTGCCCATAATTGAAGGCGCACGCATGGCTTTCAATGCAAGGCCAACCGCAAAAGAAAACGTGACGGCGATAAAGATGCCTGTGCCCACCACCAGCGGTACCGAGATGCGCGGGACGCCAGGGATGCGGACTGAATTGAACAGCACCAAGGCGCCAGCAATAAAGGACCCAACCCCGGCAACTGTGAGGGCGCCATGGGTAGGAGCTTTAAGGTCAAGAATGAACAACACAAAGGCAATCACCAGGAAGATCAGGCCAAACCAGTTGACGGGCAGGATGCCCAGGCCATAAATGGCCAGCGCCAGACAAACGGCCCCGATGAAGCCAGCAACCCAGCCGCCCGGGCTGGACAGCTCAATCAGAACCGCTTGCACACCAATGGACAGCAGCAGAAAGACCAGGTTGGGATTGGTGAGCAGTTGAAGCAGTTCTTCGATAAAGGTTTGTTCAAGTGCTTTTGGAGTCAGATCGCGAGTGTTTAGGGTCTGGTTTGCGCCGTTGACGAGCACAACCTGCCCGTCCAGTTGATTGAGCAGGTCGGGTAAATCAACGGCAATGCCGTCAATCAGCCCGACTTCCAGGGCCTCGCTGGCGGCGGCGGCGCGGGCGTTCTGGATGGTATCTTCAGCCAGGGCAACGGCAGCGGGGCCGCGGCGCTCGGCGTAACTGCGGACCTGGGCGCTGAGAACGTTTTTGATCTTGGCATCCATGGTTTCGCCAAGGTCGCCACCTTCACTATCCACCGGGCTGGCTGCGCCGATGATGGTTTCGGGTGCCATGTAGGCGGCATGCGCCGAGAGGGTAATGATGGTGCCGGCGCTGCCCGCCATGGCGCCATTGGGAGTTACATAAACGACAACTGGAATATCGCTGTTGCGGATGAGGGTTACCATCTGATTCATCAGATCAGTGCTGCCGCCGGGGGTATTTAATTGCAAGATCACCAGTTCGGCGCCTTGAGATTGAGCCACCCCCAGCCCACGGTCAAGATACTGAACCAGAACTGGCGTCAGCGGGCCTTCGGCAGTCAAAACGAGCGCAGTGCCCCCCTGCGATTGCGCCTGAGCCACAGTGGTCAACAGTCCGGCAATAAGAAGGATTAGCCAGCAAACCCCTAAGAATCGCTTCATGAGACCTCCAGTATGTTTTTAATATTGTACAACGGCTTAAGCAAACAAAAAAGGGGATACCGGCCTTAATCGCTGATATCCCCGAAATTGGTGATGACGGTAATTATTCAGAGGTAACGAGGGTGCCCACCGGTTCGCCCAGGAGGGCCTGGCGCAAAGCGTTGGGGTCCCAGAGATTGAGCACCAGGATGGGGAGTTTGTTGTCCATGCAGAGTGAAATGGCAGTGCTGTCCATCACTTCGAGACGGCGGTTCAAGGTTTCAATATGGGAGACCCGGTCAAATTTTTTCGCGGCGGGGTTGCGCTTGGGGTCCGAGTCGTAGACGCCATCTACCTGGGTAGCCTTGATGAGGACATCGGCGCCAATTTCCATGGCGCGCAGGGCAGCGGCGGTATCAGTGGAAAAGTAGGGGTTGCCCGTTCCCCCGCCGAAGATGACGACACGGCCCTTCTCCAGGTGGCGAATAGCGCGGCGGCGAATATACGGCTCGGCAACGGTGCGCATCTCAATGGCTGATTGGACACGCGTCACAACACCCCGGCTCTCCAGAGCATCCATGAGGGCCAGGGCATTCATCACGGTGGCAAGCATGCCCATGTAGTCTGCAGTGGCGCGGTCCATGCCAACTTCCAATCCGACGCGGCCGCGCCAGAGGTTGCCGGCCCCAATGACGATGGCAACATCCACGCCCAGTTCACGCACTTCGCCAACCCGTTCGGCAATATGAAGCGCGCGCTGGGGATCAATGCCAAACCCCTGCGGGCTGGCAAGCGCTTCGCCACTCAATTTGAGCAAGATGCGGTGATATTTCAAGCCGTCCATAGTACCTCCTAGCGCATAATAAAGGCCAACCTTGCGGTTGGCCTTTTATTGTAACATTTACTCGCCGGAAACTTCGCCCAAACCCCAGCGGACAAACCGCCGGATGACGATATTTTCGCCGGTTTTAACCACAGCATCGTTAAGCAGCTGCTGGATGGTGATGGATTCGTCGCGAATGTAGGGCTGCAGGAGCAGGACAGTCTCGACTTTGAATTTCTTGAGAGCGCCTTCTACGATGCGGGGCAGAACAGCTTCGCCTTTGCCCTCTTCGCGGGCTTTGGCAGTGGCAATCTGCGCTTCGTGATCGAGGACATCCTGAGGAACGTCTTCTTCGCGAATGTAGAGGGGGGAGGAAGCGGCAATCTGCAGGGCCAGTTCGTGGGCAAAGGTGCGGAAGGCTTCGGAGCGGCCGACAAAGTCGGTTTCGCAGTTGACTTCCACCATCACACCCACACGACCATTGCCATGCGAGTACATTTCCACAACGCCTTCGGCAGCCATGCGGCCAGAGCGTTTGGCTGCGGTGGCCAAACCCTTCTCACGCAGGAAATCAACGGCGGCTTTCATATCGCCATTGGCCTGCTCGAGGGCTTTGCGGCAGTCCAGGATACCCGCGCCAGTTGCCTCGCGCAGTTCTTTAATCATATCGGTCGTAATAGCCATTCTATATTCCTCGTCTCTTGCTGATGGTTATTCGGCTGCTTCGCCGGTGGTTTCAGTCGGTTCGGTGGTTTCGGGGCGCGGGGCCAGCTTGGCAAGGGTCGATTCACCGAGCAGGGCGGTGTCTGCCAGTTCGGATTCCTCGTCCATGCGAATGCGGGGGGCTGCGGAGCGGCGGGCGGGCTGCTCGGCAGCGGCGGCTTCGGCTTCCGTGCCTTCATCTTCCTTGTGGACAGCTTTGCCTTCGATGACGGCATCGGCAATCTTGCCAACCAGGAGTTTGACCGCGCGGATGGCATCATCGTTGGAGGGGATGACGTAGTCCACACCGGAGGGATCGCAGTTGGTATCCACCAGGGCGATCACAGGGATGTTTCGCAGGTTGGCTTCGTGGACAGCCGTGTATTCGCGGCCGACATCAACCACAAAGACGAGTTCGGGCAGCTTTTTCATGGTGCGGATGCCACCCAGGCGCAGCTCGAGGCGGGCAATATCACGCTCGATGAGCAGGCCTTCTTTTTTGGTCAGGCGCTGCAGTTCGCCGGTATCGCGCATTTTCTCAAGGCGTTCCAGTTCCTGGATGCGTTGGAAGATGGTGGTCCAGTTGGTGAGCATACCGCCGAGCCAGCGTTCGGTCACATAGGGCATGCCGCAGCGGCGGGCTTCTTCAGCGACAGTTTCTTGCGCCTGGCGCTTGGTGCCAACAAAGAGGATCACGCCGCCATTGCTGACGGTCTCGCGCACCAGATTGTAGGCGGTGGTCAGGGATTTGACCGTTTGCTGAAGGTCAATGATGTGGATGCCATTGCGCTCGGTGAAGATGAAGGGGCGCATGGCGGGGTTCCATTTGTTGGTGCGATGACCGAAATGGACACCACTTTCCAACAGGGCTTTCATCGAAATGACAGCCATTAGATATTCTCCTTTTTTGCGTTTTGCTTCCGCCTCTTTCATTCCACCCTGAGCCATCAGCTATGGATGGCACGCCAGGGTATGGTCAGGAGGCGTGTAAGATGTGCTGCGCAGCGCGCAACGGGCCGATTATAACACAGGATGGGCAGATTGGGACGCCGGGTTTCAGGAGAAATCAGGCGGGATCGGTGGCGCAATTCATTCAATATGTGGCATGCCACCGGATCGGGATAAAACCCTATCTGCTCCGCCAAACATGCAGTGAAGCAAATATCTGAGAATGTTCACAGATAACCATTTTCCCCCGAGAAGAAAAAACACGCTATAATTCGGGCGTGACAAAGCGCACCCTGATCTTACTGCTGATTGGCCTGATGCTTTTGCTGGCGGG
>JAGOFZ010000062.1:5618-8141 GCA_017996955.1 Longilinea sp. | reverse complement strand
AAATCCCAAATCCTATCCCCCAAGCTGCTGCTTCAGCTTGGCGGCGGTTTCCTGGTAGGCGGCCAGCTTCTGGCGCTCCTTGTCCACCACGGCGGCGGGGGCCTTCTGGGCAAACGGGCTGTTGAGCAGCTGCGCCAGCCGCTCGATCTGGCTGTTGATCTCGGTCAGTTCCTGCTCCAGGCGGGCGCGCTCGGCGGTCTCATCCACCAGCCCGGCCAGCGAGAGGAAGATCTCCACCCCGGCCACCACCAGCGCCGTCTGACCCTGCGGTTTTTCGGCCAGGGCCGCCTGCAGCGTCAGTTGATCCGGGTCAATGCCGGCCAGGGCGCACAGCGCGGCGCGCTGTGATTCGAAGATCGGCAGCTTGTCGCCTGCGGCAATGCTGGCGCCAATCTTCTGCCCCGGCGAGAGCTTCTTCTCGGTGCGGGCATTGCGGATCAGGCGCACGGCCTCTTGCAGCAGCGCAAAGTCGGCTACTTTCTGCTCTTCCCAGCCTTCCACCGCTTTGGCTTCGGGCCAGTGGGCAATGATCAGGGCTTCTTCCCAGCCGCCAGCGGGCGCAAAGCGCGCCGATTTGGCCCCGGCAGCCGCCTTCAGGTGACCCCAGAGCTCCTCGGTGATGTAGGGCGTGAAGGGGTGCAGCAGTCGCAGGCAGGTATCCAGCACACGGGTCAGGGTATAGGCGGTATAGTGCGCCCGGTCACCGCCGGCGGCCATTTGCAGCTTGGCAATTTCCAGATACCAGTCGGCAAACTCGCCCCAGAAGAAGTCGTAAATCTGCCGCCCGGCCTCGCCGTATTGATGGTTGCTGAACAGCCGCTCCACATCCCGCACCAGGGTTTGCAGCCGCGCCCAGATCCACGAATCGGCCAGCGTCCAGTCGGGGGCGGCCTGCGGCTCGGCTGGAGCAGAATCGAGCACGCCGATGATGAAGCGCCCGGCGTTCCAGATTTTGTTGGCAAAGTTGCGGTTGGCTTCCACCTTCTTCAGGCTCAGGTTGGCATCATTGCCAGGGGTCGAGCCCACCAGCAGGGTGAAGCGCAGCGCGTCGGTGCCCATGGTATCCATGACGCCCAGCGGGTCAATCGAATTGCCCTTGGTCTTGCTCATCTTCTGCCCGTGCTCATCACGGATGATGCCGTGCAGGTACACCGTGCTGAAGGGCACCTGTCCGGTGAACTCCAGCCCGAACATAATCATGCGGGCCACCCAGAAGAAGATAATATCATAGCCGGTTTCCATCATCTGCGTGGGGTAGAAGTAGGCCAGGTCGGGGGTCTCCTCGGGCCAGCCCAGGGTGGAGAACGGCCACAATCCGGACGAGAACCAGGTATCCAGCACATCTTCATCCTGCTGGATGCTGGCGCTGCCGCAGTGGGCGCAGGCGGTGGGGTCGGTGCGGCTCACGGTCATCTTGCCGCAGTCGGCGCAGTACCACACGGGAATGCGGTGCCCCCACCACAACTGGCGGCTGATGCACCAATCCTGGATGTTTTCCAGCCAGTTGTAATAGACCCGGGTGAAGCGCTCGGGCACGATGGTGATGCGCCCGTCGCGCACGGCGGCCAGGGCGGCATCGGCCAGCGGTTGAATCTTCACAAACCACTGAGTCGAGAGCATCGGCTCCACAATTTCGCCGCCGCGCTGCGAGCGCGGCACGTTCAGTGTGTAGGGCTCCTCTTTGATCACCAGGTCGGCGGCGCGCATGTCGGCCCACAGCTTCTTACGGCACTCAAACCGGTCCATGCCGGTGTAGTGCCCGCCGTTCTCGTTGATCTTCGCTTCCAGCGTGAGGATGTTGATCATCGGCAGGTTGAACTTTTGGCCGATGGCATAATCGTTGGGGTCGTGGGCGGGGGTGATCTTGAGCGCACCGGTGCCAAAGGCCCGGTCCACATATTCATCGGCAATCACGGGGATGGCGCGGCCCAGAATGGGCACCAGCACCTGGCGGCCCACAAAGGCGCGGTAACGTTCATCTTCGGGGTGCACGGCCACCGCCGTATCGCCGAGGATGGTCTCGGGGCGGGTGGTGGCTACGGGGATGAACTCGTCGGGGTTGTCGGCCAGGCGGTATTTGAAGTAGTACAGGAAGCCCGGCTCTTCAGAATATTCCACTTCCAGGTCACTGACGGCAGTGCGCAGCCCCGGCGACCAGTTGATCATGCGCAGGCCGCGGTAGATGAGGCCCTTTTCGTAGAGGCGCACAAAGGCCTCGCGCACGGCCCGGCTCAGGCCCTCATCCAGCGTAAAGCGCTCGCGCTGCCAGTCACACGAGGCGCCCAGCCGGCGGATCTGGCTGGTGATGATGCCGCCGTATTTGTTCTTCCAGTCCCACACGCGCTGCACAAAGGCGGCGCGGCCGAGCTGGTCGCGGGTGGTGCCTTCTTTAGCCAGGGCTTTTTCCACCTGGAGCTGGGTGGCAATGCCGGCATGGTCGGTGCCAGGCAGCCACATGGCCGAGTAGCCCTTCATGCGGTGGTAGCGGATCATCAGGTCTTCCATGGCGACAAAGAGGGCGTG
>JAGOFZ010000062.1:0-5518 GCA_017996955.1 Longilinea sp. | reverse complement strand
GATCTCATCACCGGCGCGGGCCACATCGTCCCAGCCGAAGGTGGCGCAGCTGGTCACCTGCGAAGATTGCAGCATGGCCACACCCCAGCCTGCCTTGAGCGCGGCGGACCATTCGGGGGCATACATCTTGCGGTTGCCGCCCCAGCCGTGCAGCACCACCAGCAGCGGGGCGCCCTCGGCGCCTGCCGGCGGCAGGTGCAGATCACATTCCGGGCGGCTCTGAGCGTTGGCGGCCTGCAGCTTTTGCTCGCAAAGCGCCAAAACAGCCTGAAAACGCGGCTGATCTTGCAGCAAGGCCAGGTCTTCGTCGCTGCGGAGCCGGGCCGGCGCCCACCAGTACCCGGCAGCCAGGCCCGCTTCCAGCTCGGTAAGGGCATCGGCGGGGCGCCCCAGCCGGGCCAACAGGCAGGCCCGCCAGAAGGGGTACTGCCAGCTCTGCTCGGGGAAGGCAGCCGCAAAATCGTCCACGGTGCTCAGGGCGGCGGCATAATCACCAGCCGACCAGGCGGCAAACATCTGCATCCGTAACTGCGAATAGGTTGGCTTTTCCATGGGCTTTCTCCGGTTAAAAAACAAACAACCCGTATCATCCATGAGGACGAAAGGGCTGCTTCCGTGGTACCACCTCAGTTCACCGGCGGCTGCCGGCGCACTCATCCCCAGACGGGATCATCTGGGCTGCGCTGTAACGGGCTTACCCGTGCCGTTCTATTCTTGCGGGAGCAATTTCTTCGGCAAACAGGCCAGGCGACTTCGGCGTGGATTGACCCGGAGAGGCTCTCAACCGCGGCCTCGTTCTCTGTCGGGGGTTCCAGCAACCTACTCCTCCTGGCGGAGGGCATATGCGCTTGTTGAATGTATTATACGGTCGTTATGGGGGGGTGTCAATGGGTTGAATTTGGGATTGAGGACTTGTGATTGAAGAAGCGCTGCCAGGGTGATGTGAGGGCCTGCCCGCCATTCGCCGGGTGGCGGGCAGGTCGCGCAGCCCTGGAAGGCGCGCGCGTGTGTGGCCCAAAGGCTCGGGCGGACACATAGGGCCGCCCCTACACAGCCCAATAACAGCCGGTGCGGCGCCATGTCTGTCGCACCTGGAACCTGGCACCTCCCCCTCGCACAAACCCGACCCCAACTTGAAACCTGAAACTTGAAACCTGAAACGTTAAACACAGTATAATTAACCCATCTCACCGGTGTGGAGCGACGATGTACTTTGCGATTGAAGGCGTGATTGGCGTAGGCAAAACAACCCTGGCGCGGCTGCTGCAGCCCCGGCTGGAGGCCAATGTGCTGCTGGAGGTGTTTGAAGAAAACCCCTTCCTCAGCAACTTCTACGGCGACCGGGCGCGCTATGCCTTCCAGACGCAGATTTTCTTCCTGCTCAGCCGCTATCATCAGCAGCGGCGGGGGGTACCCAGCTTTTTGGCCGATGGCAAGATTCTGATCAGCGATTACACCTTTGAAAAAGACGCCCTGTTCGCCCGCATCAACCTGCAGGGCGACGAGCTGGAGACCTACCGCCAGGTGCACGCCGCTCTCGCCGAGAAGATCGAGCGCCCCGACCTGATGGTCTATCTGCGTGCCAGCACCGAGACCCTGATGGAGCGGATTGCCCGCCGTGACCGATCGTATGAGCGCGCCATGGAAACGGCGTATATCGAACAACTCAACCAGGCCTATGACGATTTCTTCATCAATGGTGATCCGCCGGACGTGCCCGTCCTGGTGCTGGACGCCAACGCCCTGGATTATGTCCACTATCCCGAAGACCTGCACTGGGTGGAAAACCGCATCCGGCAAACGCTGGAGCTGCCCCCCTATCAGCCAGAGCTGCCCATGCCGCGCAACGGCCAGACCCCAGGAGGCAAAGATGCGCATCACGCGTGAGACTCTCATGAAGCTGGCCCGCCAGCGCGCCGACCAGTTGGCGCGCGCGGATCGTGGGCTGGTTTGCATCTATTTGACCGGCTCGCTGCTGACCCCCACGCCCTTGCTCGGCGGTGTGACCGATATTGACCTGATCTGCGTCCACACTGAAGAGCCGCCCCGCCCGCGTGAGGTGCTGCGCCTGTCCGATGAGGTTCACCTGGACCTGGCACACTACTCGCAGAGCGTGTTCCACCAGCCCCGCCGGCTGCGGCTGGACCCGTGGGTGGGGTCGTACCTGTGCCACAACCCGCTGCTGCTCTACGAAACCCAGCACTGGTTTGAATTTACCCAGGCCAGTGTGGCCGCCCAGTTTGACCAGGCCGAGACGATCATGCAGCGCGTGCGCCCCCAGGCCGATGCCGCCCGCCAGACCTGGTTTGACCTGCAGAACGGCGAGATTGCCCCCGGCCCCGGGAGCGTCTGGGCGTATCTGCACGCGCTGGAGACCGCCGCCAATGCCCTGGCCGGGTTGAGCGGCCCGCCGCTGACCGAACGCCGCCTCATTTTGGATTATCCCGCCCGCGCCGAGGCCATTGGCCGCCCCGGGCTGGCGGCTGGCCTTTCGGACCTGCTGATGGCCGAGCCTGTGCCCGCCGAAACGCTGCAAACCTGGCTGGAACAGTGGCAGGTTGCCCTGACCGCCGCCGGCAAGCTGGAAACCTGCCCCACCCGGCTGCAGCCGCCGCGCCGCAACTACTACGCCCGCGCGGCCGCCGCCATGCTGGCCGATTATCCTGCCGCGGCATTGTGGATTATGCTGCGCACCTGGACGCAGGTGGTGCAGATTCTGCCTGCGGCCCTGCCCGACTGGCAGGCGGCCTGTGCCCAGCTTGGGCTGGAAGACGAGAGCCGCCTGGGCGCGCTGGATGCCTACCTGGACGCGATGGAAGAAACCCTGGACGATTGGGCCGCCAAACGCGGCATTACCGAGTAATCTACCGCCGGTCCACTACCGCCTTGACCAGCTTGACGGCAATACTGCCGCCGGGGACAAGCAGCCCCGCCGCGTCGGCGGTGATATCAAACAGCAGGTCGCGCGAGACGATGTTTTTGATCTGATCTTGCAGCCGCCGCCCGTTGCCGTGGATCTCAGTGGTTACGGGGTCAAATTCCACCACCACGCGCTTGTTCTTGCTGGTCCACTCATATTCAAACGCATACACCGGCCGAAAGTGCAGCTCGATGGCGTCAATATCCACCCGCTCTTCGTGAATGGCCTGCACATTCTGCACCGGCTGCACCACCTCGGCAGTCACCTGCCGGACAACCGCCGTGGCACGGGCCTGGGGCGGCACCACCAGCACATCGGGCGGGGCAAAGGTGTTCAGGTCGGCAATTTCGGTCTTGGCGGCGCTGGCATATTTGAGCAGGTCCACCTTGGCGCCGGTCAGACCGTCAAAGGTCTGGCGGGTGTGCAGCTCTTGCAGGCAGTGTTCCACGGCGGGCAGGGTCAGCATGGGCGCGCCCTTGGCCTGCGGCGCGGCGGGCAGTTCCTGCCCCAGCAGCGTCACGGCCTGCACCTCGGGCCCGCTGGCGGCGATGGTGTAGGTGCGGTTGCGGTCATACACCGTGCGCGACGCCGCACTGACCAGCCAGAACGGTTCCAGCCGGTTCTCAAACGCGGCCAGGCGGATGTCATCGGGTTTAGGCTGTGAGAACAGCGCCCCCATCGTCCCGGCTACCAGGTTGACCTTCTTCTGCTCCACGCGGTCGCGGGCAATTTCGGGGTTCACCTGGGGGATCAGGTGGTAAACATGCTCAGCTGCCAGATAAATTTCCATATTGGAGCATCCTGTGAGGAAAATAATCAAGGGATTCGCTAATACTATATTGCATCCGGGCTGATTCTGCAAGAGATTAGGCCGACCTTTCAGGGTCCACAAACAGGGTTAGGTAAGGGCAAGGCGCAGTTGAATCTGACCCGGCCCTTACATTGGTTGAGCTTTTTTTGTGAAAGCCGTAGAGTCTCTGCACTCCGGCATTGCCCTTCTCTCTGAACGGACTATAATTATTTCTATCCCCAAATGCTGTTCAAGAGGCGCCCTGATGGATCCGGTAAACGCCAACTGCCGCACGATTGACGAGTATATCGCCCGTTTCCCGGACGATATTCAAACCATCCTGGTCGAACTGCGGGCTGTCATCCGGGCGGCCGCGCCAGAGGCCGAAGAAAAAATCAGCTATCAGATGCCCACTTTTGCGCTCAACGGCAACCTGGTGCACTTCGCGGTTCACAAGAACCATATCGGCTTCTACCCGGCGCCGAGCGGCATTGAAGCTTTCAAATCAGAGCTGTCTGGCTACGCATGCTCCAAAGGCGCCGTGAGGTTTCCCATTGACCGGCCCCTGCCGCTGGACTTGATTGCCAAAATCGTCCGGTTTCGGGTTGCTGAAAACATGAAAAAGGCAACGCAAAAACCACGCCAGAAAACAGGCCCCCAACGGTGAACAAGCTGATTCTCGCCGCGCTCAGAACATTTTTGATCGGCGCCCTTGTCCTGGGTGTGCTGCTCTTCCTCCCCGCCCAGACGCTCAACTACTGGCAGGCCTGGGTTTTTATCCTTGTCTTTCAGACCTCCGTGAACGCAATCGGCCTCTACCTTGCGCTCAAAGACCCGGCTCTGTTCGAGCGGCGTAAAAAAGTGGGCCCGGCGGCAGAGCAAAACCCCGCGCAGAAGATCATCATGTCTTTGGCGCTGCTCAGTTTGGTAGCCTTGCTGGTGGTCTGCGCGCTGGATCACCGCCTGGGGTGGTCCCGTATGCCGGTCATGGTCTCGCTGATTGGCGATCTGCTGGTTATGCTGGGGCTATATCTCAATTTTATTGTGTTCAAAGCCAACAGCTTTGGCGCGTCCACCATCCAGGTGGTTGAAGCCCAAAAAGTCATCTCCACCGGTCCTTATGCGCTTATCCGGCATCCCATGTATGGGGGCGTCTTGATCATGGTCGCCGGGGTTCCGCTGGCGCTTGGTTCATGGTGGGGACTGCTGATTCTCGCTCTGGTCTTGCCCGGGTTGGTCTGGCGTATTCTTGACGAAGAACAGACCCTGAAGCGAGACTTGCCGGGGTACCTGGAATATATGCAAAAGGTGCGGTACCGCCTGGTGCCTTACCTCTGGTAATTGGAGCGGCATTTATCCTCATGACAGCTTCGCAGACAACTCAACTGCCATTAACTCAGGCCGACATCGAAGCCGGATTGCGCCGGCTGGGCCTTGAAAGCGGCCAGATTGTTGAAGTTCACAGTTCGCTGAGCCGTTTTGGCGATGTGGCAGGCGGCCCCGCTGCAGTGGTAGATGCCTTGATGAGCGTGATTGGCCCGCAAGGCGCAATCGTCATGTCGGCCTATCCGGTCAGCAAGCCCCTGCCGCTTTCTGAAGCAGAAAAGAGCTGGGGGGTGCTGGCTAAAGTGCAGACTTATCCCGAAAGCTATCGCGGCCCAACCGGCATGGGTGTGATTGCCGACGAATTTTGCCGCCGGCCTGGCACGATTTTGGGGCCGGGCTGGCACCGGGTTTGCGCCTGGGGTCGAGACGCGCAAAAACTCAGCCAGGGCTACCAGGCCTTGCTGGCGCTGGATGGCTGGGCG
>JAGOFZ010000061.1 GCA_017996955.1 Longilinea sp. | reverse complement strand
GCCCAGCACCGTCTTGCCCTCCGGGCTGATTGGCGCATCCCGCCGGGCATAGTAAGCCTTCCCAAATTGCTGCTCCAGCGCCTGATAATGCTCGCCCGGGTCCCGCCCGCTGACCGCCAGAATCTCCGCCGCCAGCAGATCCAGAATAAACCCATCCTTGTCGGTTGTCCAGACCGTGCCGTCCAGCCGCAGGAAGGCCGCCCCCGCACTTTCTTCCCCTCCAAAGCCAAACGACCCATCCAGCAGCCCGTCCACAAACCACTTGAAGCCTACCGGTACCTCGCAGAGTTTGCGCCCCAGGTGCGCAGCCACCCGGTCAATCATCGAACTGGAAACCAGCGTCTTGCCAATAGCCACATCCCCGCGCCAACCCGCCCGGTTTTGATACAAATACCAGATTGCCGTTGCCAGATAATGATTGGGGTTCATCAGCCCCACGCTGCGGGTCACAATGCCGTGCCGGTCATAATCGGTGTCATTGCCAAAGGCTATGTCATACTGGTCCTTCATCCCCACCAGGCTGGCCATGGCATACGGCGAAGAACAATCCATCCGGATTTTCCCGTCATGGTCCAGCGTCATAAATGCAAAGGTCGGATCTATCCGGGGGTTCACCACCTCCAGGTTGAGCCCATAATGTTCCGCAATCAGCCCCCAGAATCCCACCCCCGCGCCGCCCATCGGGTCAACGCCAATCTTCAATCCCGCGGCTGCTACCGCTCGCAGGTTCACCACGTTTTCCAGGTCTAACACATACGGTCGGATGTAATCATAGGGGTGGGTTGTGGATGCCTTCAGGGCTTTTTCCAGCGCGGTGCGTTTTACCGCCTTCAACCCACCAGCCAAAATCGCATTTGCCCGGTCTTGAATCCACTTTGTCGTCTGCGTATCTGCCGGGCCGCCTGTCGGCGGGTTGTATTTGAACCCGCCATCGCCCGGTGGGTTATGAGAAGGGGTAATCACCACCCCATCTGCCAGCCCTGTTTTGCGGCCCCGGTTATGCATCAAAATGGCGTGTGAAATGACCGGGGTGGGGGTGTACCCCAGCCCCTGCTGGATGACAATTTCTACTCCGTTGGCGGCAAACACCTCAACCGCGCTGTACAGCGCCGGTTCGGACAGGGCATGCGTGTCCATCCCAATATACAGCGGCCCCGTGATATTCTGCCCCTGGCGGTATTCACAAATAGCCTGACTGATCGCCAGGATGTGCGGCTCATTAAAACTGTGCAGGAGGGATGATCCGCGGTGTCCCGAAGTTCCAAATGCCACCCGGTGCGCCGGGTCATCGGGATTGGGTTGGTAGGTGTAGTAAGCCGAAATCAGTCGCGGAACATTGATCAACACCTCATACGGGGCTGGTTTGCCAGCCAGCGGATGTGTACTCATGGGTTCCTCCTGCTCAAATGGACAGCTTCATGGAATGATTGGTTATACCCTGATTGTGCTCGTTTTTGTGAATTTTGACAATGCCCAAATCGCCTCTATTTTAAGCCCGAGAACCCCCATTTGAGGGTACAATGGGGCAAGCTGCAGGGATTAATTTGGTATCCTCAAATCAATGCAGTGGATTACAACAAGCGAGAAGACCATGCCTGAAAACAAAACCCTTCAAGATCTCTGTGTGAATACCATTCGCTTTCTTTCAGCCGATGGCGTTCAGCAGGCCAAATCCGGCCATCCGGGCTTGCCCATGGGCGCCGCTCCCATGGCTTACACCATCTGGACTCGTCACCTGCGCCATAATCCCTCCAACCCCAATTGGCCTGATCGCGATCGCTTCATCCTCTCCGGCGGGCACGGCTCCATGCTGCTGTACGCCTTGCTGCACCTCACCGGCTATGCTCTCTCACTGGACGAACTCAAGCGCTTCCGGCAGTGGGGTAGTCTCACCCCCGGTCATCCCGAATACGGCCTGACTCCCGGCGTTGAAACTACCACTGGCCCGCTGGGTCAGGGCTTTGCTAATGGCGTTGGAATGGCCATGGCCGAAGCCCAGCTTGCCAGCGTCTTCAACCGCCCTGGTCATGAGGTGATCAATCATTATATCTACGCCATTGTCACCGATGGCGATCTGATGGAAGGCGTCGCCTCTGAGGCCGCTTCACTGGCTGGTACCCTGAAGCTGGGCAAACTGATCTACCTCTACGACGACAACCGGATTTCAATCGAAGGCTCAACCGACATTGCCTTTACCGAAGATCGCGGCCAGCGTTTTGAGGCCTATGGCTGGCACGTTCAGCGCGTGGACGATGGTCTGGACGTCGCCGCCATTGACCGGGCCATCCAGGCCGCTAAGGCTGACCCTCGCCCCTCCTTGATTATGGTGCGCACGGTCATTGGCTACGGTTTGCCCACTCGCGCCGGCACGGCCAAAGCTCATGGCGAGCCGCCAGGTGATGCCGAACTGGACGGCGCCAAAGAACAGTTAGGCTGGCCGAAAGAGCCGCGCTTCCACATTCCCCCCGAATCCCTGGCGCATTTTCGTCAGGCTGTCGATCAGGGTGCCCGGTTAGAGCAGGAGTGGCAACAGAAGATGACAGCCTATGCCGCCGCCTTTCCGGAACTGGCTGCCGAACTGAACCGCCGCCTGTCTGCGCAGCTTCCCGCGGGCTGGGCAGCAGCCCTGCCCGAATTCCCCGCCGATCCCAAGGGCCTGGCTTCGCGGGCCACATCCGGCAAGGTGATCAATGCCCTGGCGCCCGTCTTGCCAGAACTGTTCGGCGGTTCTGCCGACCTGGCTCCCTCCAACAATACCTGGATGAATGACATTCCGGCCTTTTCTCCTGCCGACTATGCCGGGCGCAATGTCCACTTTGGCGTGCGGGAACATGGCATGGGGTCTGTTGTCAATGGCCTGGCCTATCATGGCGGCATCATCCCGTATGGCGCAACCTTTATGGTCTTTTCAGATTACATGCGCCCGCCCGTGCGCCTGGCAGCCCTTTCGCATCTTGGCTCTATTTGGATCTTCACGCACGACAGCATCGGGGTAGGGGAAGATGGCCCCACCCATCAACCCGTGGAGCAGCTTGCCGCCCTGCGTGCCATTCCCAACCTCATCACCCTCCGCCCGGCAGATGCCAACGAAGTTGTCGCTGCCTGGAAGATCGCCATCGAAAACCGCCATCGCCCCACCGCCCTGGTGCTCACCCGCCAAAACCTGCCCACCCTCGATCGCTCAATCTACGCCCCGGCAGATGGTCTTCGCCGCGGGGCCTATGTGTTGGCAGACCTGGGCGGTAAACAGCCGCAGCTCATTCTCATGGCCTCCGGCTCCGAGGTCTCCCTGATTGTCGAAGCGGGCAATCAGCTTGCTGCTCAGGGTATTGGGGTGCGCCTGGTTTCCTTCCCCAGTTGGGAACTGTTTGCCGAACAGGATCAAGCCTACCGAGACCAGGTTCTTCCCCTGGCGCTGGAATCCCGCCTGGCCGTCGAGGCTGGCGTTTCACAGGGCTGGCACCGCTGGGTTGGGTCTAAAGGCCAGATTCAGGCCCTGGATCGTTACGGCGCCTCGGCCCCGGCCAATCAGGTCTTTGAAAATCTGGGCTTTTCTGTGGCCCATATCGTTCAGCAGGCTCTGGATTTAATCAAATAACCACTCGGGAGTAATGATGAATACCACCTTACAACTGCTCGCAGCCGGTCAATCCGTCTGGTACGATAACATTCAGCGCTCTCTGCTGCAAAATGGTGAGATGGCTGGCATGATCCAGCGCGGCGAAATCCGCGGCGTGACCTCCAACCCCTCCATTTTCATGAACGCCATCACCAAATCTGCCGATTACGATTCCAGCCTGCTGCCACTAATCCGCGCCGGCCTCGCCGATGAAGAAATTTTCTTCCACCTCGCCATTGAGGATATCCAGGCTGCCGCAGATCTCTTCCTGCCGCTCTATCAACAAACCGGCGGCGGTGATGGCTATGTCAGTCTGGAAGTCAGTCCCTTCCTGGCAAGTGATACCGCCGGCACCCTGGCCCAGGCCAAAGCCTTGTGGCAGCGTGTCAACCGCCCCAACCTGATGATCAAAATCCCCGCCACGCCTGCCGGCCTCCCCGCCATTACAGCCGCCATCGCTGCTGGCATCAACGTCAATGTAACCCTGATCTTCTCACGCCAGCGCTATGCTGAAGTGATGAATGCCTACCTCGCCGGGCTGGAACAGCGCGTGGCTGATGGCTTGCCGCTGGATAAAATCGCCTCCGTGGCCTCCTTCTTTGTCTCCCGTGTAGATACCAATATCGACGCCCGGCTTCAACAAATCATTGCTCAAGGCGGCGCTTCCGCGGCCCAGGCCAAGTCGCTTCTGGGGCAGGCGGCCGTTGCCAATGCCCGCCTGGCCTATGCCGACTACCAGCAGGTCTTCTCAGCGCCTCGCTTCCAAAAGCTCAAGGCGCGGGGGGCTCGGGTACAGCGCCCGCTCTGGGCTTCCACCAGCACCAAAAATCTGGCCTATCGCGATGTTATCTACGTCGAAGAGTTGATTGGCCCCGATACGGTCAATACCGTCCCGCCTCAAACCCTGGTCGCCTTCCTCGAGCATGGCCAAATCCGCCCCAGCCTCACAGAAAACCTCCCCGCTGCTCAGCAGCTCTTTGCCAACCTTGCCGCCATTGGCATTTCCATTGACGAAGTCACCCTGCAGTTGGAAGTTGAGGGCGTCAAAGCCTTCTCGGACGCTTTCTCTGTCCTGTTGAAAGCGATCTCTGACCGGCGCTAAACCAATATAAATCACTGGAGGGGAAGAACATGAACCCAAAACAGGCTATAAAACTGCTGAACAAAAGCATCGGTTTTGGGCTTCTGTTGGCCGTGCTTTTGTCTGCCTGCCAGACTCCTCGGCCAGTATCTCAGCCGGCAGGTGCACCGCCCGCTGCCTCCATCCCAACCCCGCTGCCTGCCGCCGTGACCTCCGAAATCACGGGCCGGGTGGTTGACCTGGATGGCAACCCAATTGATGGCGCCGTGGTGTCATCCGACACGGGCAGCGCCCAGAGTGATGCTCAGGGCTGGTTCATCGTGCCTGGCAGTGGAACGGCGCAATGGCTTACGGTAACCCACCCGGCCTATATTTCACGCACGCGTGCGGGCGCCCCGGGCGCCCCGCTTCTCTTCCGCCTGACGCCCGATGATGGCAAAACCATCGTTGTCCACTTTGTCGGCGATACCATGTTTGGCCGCCGTTTCTTCGATCCTAACGAGGATGGCGACACCTCTGATGGCCTGCTGCCAACCACCCCGACCCTCAGCGATCATGCGGCTTTGCTTGAGCCCATCCAGCCGCTGCTGGCCAACGCAGATTTGACCGTGATTAACATGGAGAGCCCGCTGTCAGAGCAGCCCTATATCTCTCCGCGAGATGCCCGCCCCCAGGCCTTCCATGAGACCAAGGAATTTGTGTTTGCCAGCCACCCATCATCCATTTTGGCGCTTCAACAGGCTGGCGTAGATGTGATTTCACTGGGCAATAACCACATGTATGATCTGCTTGAAACAGGATTGAACGATACCCTCCAGACCCTGGATACTGCCGGATTGCCCCACTTCGGCGCAGGCGCAGATGAGACCGCCGCCTGGCAGCCTGCCCTGATTTCTGTGTCTGGTCAAACCCTGGCCTTCATTGGCTGCACCACCATTTCCGCTCCGGTTCCGCCCGTATCTGACCATGATGTGACCTACACCGCCTCAGACCGGCTGAATAAAGGTGGTGCGGCAGAGTGTGAGGCCAGCGCCCTGCGCAATGCAATCCAGCAGGCTCGCGCAAGCAGTGATACGGTAATCGTGATGATTCACGGCGGCTATGAATACGATCGCTCGCCCTCGCCCCGGGTCGCTGAATTCACCGCCCTGTCCCGACAGGCCGGAGCCGACCTGATTATCAACCACCACCCGCATGTCGTCGGCGGGTTGGATTGGGATGGCTCCACCCTGGCCGCTAACAGCCTGGGAAATTTCATCTTCGACCAGACCATTTGGCCCACCTTTGAATCCTACTTGTTAGCCGTCACAATTCGAGACGGTGAAGTAATCCGGGTATATGCCGAGCCTCTGGGCGTGGTGGACTATGTTTCGCGCGGCCTGACCGGTGAACTGGCCGGCTATGTCTCGCGCGAGGCGGCCGGGTTGGTCCCCGGTCCCTTTGTTATGGAAAACGGCGCTGTCGAGGTGGACTTCCGCACACAGGCCCTGCGGCGGGTTTACACTGTTGCCCTGGATGATCAAGGTCAACCGGGACAGTTGATTGCCATCCCTGAAAATGAATGGATCTCGCAGTGTGTAGGCTCGGGTTCTTTGCGCCCTGGCCGCGACTTACTCTGGGTTGGCGGGTTTGAAAATCAGTCGGTAGATGGTTCAGCCGCCGCCCCGCTTTTCTGGATGCCCGGCGACTCGGTGCAGTTTGGCAGTCAGTTTGCCTGTGCCGGTCTTAACGGTCTGCGGCTGTCCCGCGGCAGTACCAATGTTCAAGATGTTGTCACAACCCACCTGCACCGTGTTCTCGTAGATGGCGGCAGTCCATTGACTGTGACCGGCATGTTGCGAGCCAGCGCCGGTGCAATCCTATCGCTGCAAATTAGCTGGTATCCCGACACACTGGGTCCGTCAGCCTCCATGACCCATCTCCTGTTGAATGTTACTGCGCCCGATACCTGGGAGCCCTTTCGATTGGATGTGGAAGCGCCCCCTGGTACTGTGGCGGCTGGCATCTATATCCGCATGTCGCCTCCGGTCAGTGGTACAGCAACTGCCGACTTTGACAATCTGCGCCTGATTGAATGGGCGCCTGAGGGCACGCCGTTCAGCCCGCTCTATGACTATGCCCAACTGACCGGTGCCTGTGAAGCCACTTACTATGAACAGGTCTTACCCGGCGCAGAATTTGATCTGTTTCGTTAACCCGAAATCATCATGCGCAAGCGGTCTGGTTCAGTCACCGGCATCTGGCAGGTCGCGCCAATGCAGACATAGGCTGTGGGTTGCCCATTCAATGGAGGACGGTTCTGTAACAGCGCCGGGGCATCTTTTTCAGGCGGGTAGGGGGATGCCGTTATAATCATGTTGTGCGTATAGTCGTTTAGAATAGCTGCCAGCAGAGCATCCGGGCCCTCACCATCCGCCTGCCATACAATCGCTACCTGCCGCAGTGGCCCCACCGCCGCATCCAGGCCCTGCAGCCAGCACCCAAAACTCAACGGATGTGCTGCCGCCGAGCCTTGCAGCCCCGTCAGCATCGCCGCAGCCTGATCAAACCAATCTGGGCGTTCATCCAGGGTTGCCATGATGATTAACGCCTGCGCCGCCAGTGCATTGCCGGTGGGGGTGGCGTTATCCGGCAGGTCTTTAGGGCGCAGCAGAAGTTCTCCTGCCGCGGCCGAAGTATCATAAAATCCGCCATTTGGGTCTGCAAAATCAATCTGCATCTGTTCGGTCAGCACCCGCGCGGCTCTCAGCCATTGCAAGTTGAAATCTGCCTGATATAGCGCCACCAGTCCTAAAATCAATCCGGCGTAATCTTCCAGTGTCCCGGCATGGCGGGCTTCGCCAGCGCGCCAGGCGCGGCGCAGCCGCCCGTTGATGAACATCTGGGAAAGCAGAAATGCCGCGTTCTTTTGAGCCGCCGCCAGATAATCAGCCCGCTTCAACGGAAAGGCTGCCTCAGCAAAAATCCGCAGCGCCAGCGCATTCCATCCGACCAGGACTTTATCATCCGTCAACGGGCGGCTGCGCTTGGCTCGGGCAGTCCGCAGCCTGGCATGGGCGCTTTCCAGCGCTGTATAAAACTGTTCCGGGGGCATGCCCAGCCGGGCTGCGGCAGCGTTTTGCGTCATTTGCGCCTGTAAAATCATCCGTCCCTCAAAATTGCCCCGCTCTGTGATGCCGTACAGCATCTCTACCACTTGCCATTCATGCCGCTCAAGCAAAGCGCGCAGCTCTTCTACGCTCCAGGTGTAGAAGTAGCCCTCGCCGCCCTCCGAGTCCGCGTCCAGGCTGCTGTAAAACCCGCCGGCCGGATCCTGCATTTCCCGCAGCATAAAATCCAGTGTTGCCTCACAAGTTTGCCGAAAGCTTTCCTCGCCCGCCAGTTGCCAGCCCCGCAAATAGACCGCGGCCAGTTGTGCATTGTCGTAGAGCATCTTCTCAAAATGCGGCACTAGCCAGCGCTCATCCGTGCTGTACCGGTGAAATCC
>JAGOFZ010000060.1 GCA_017996955.1 Longilinea sp. | reverse complement strand
TCATCGTTCTCGTCCACATAGGTAATATCCACCGGCAAGTTGCAGAGCATGAGGTTGATTTGCTCCAGAGAGAGCGCACCGGTGCTGAGCGCCAGCAGGCCTTCTGGCAGGCTGCCCTGCGGCTGGGCGAGCGGTTGCGGATCGGCGGCATGCAGGTCCTGCGGGCGCGGCATCCATTCATTGCCGGGAGTGATGAGGCAGTAGCCAATTTCGTTTTCCTGGTCGCGGATGGCGACCCAGTCGGCTTCTTTGAGGCGCTCCAGGGCGGCGGGGAAGAGGATTTTCTCTTCTTTATAAACCATCTCACGGATCATCATGGCGACGGCATTGAAGAGTGCGCTGATCTTTTTCAGTTCGGGGGTGGCCTCTGCCAGGGCGCTCTTGAGCTGGCGCAGCGAGCCGCGAATATCATCATGAATGCCCCACATCACGGTTGAAGGGCCGCGAAAACCAACCTGTTCGAGGTAGGGGAAAAGCATATTTTCTTTGCGCAGATAGTGGCGGTCGAGCTGCATCAGGTTTTCCAGGCTGGCGGTCAGGGGGCGGGCGGTGGAGTCGCCTTCGGCATCCCAGCGGGCCAGGTCGGCGGTCATGGCGTCGAGCAGACGCAGCACCATTTGATTTTCGGCCCGGAAGGTGTGCACCGGGTGTCCAGGGATAGCTTCGGGAGGGCGCTGGTTATCAAGGTTGTCGCGGAAAACGGCGACATGCACATCGCACAGGCGTTGAATTTCTTCGGCGGGCAGGCCCTCATTCATCAGCATCTGTTCCACTTCGGCAATTTCGGCTGAACTGATTTCAGCCGCCAGGGCGCCAAATTCCGCCTTGACTTCTTCGAGGCTTTTGCCTTCATGCAAACCGCGCAGCACATTGAGGATGATTTGCTTGCGGCGGGTTACGTTATCAATGTATTCACTCATTGCGGGCTCCTTCAGACAATTAATGAGATTAATGATCAAGTATGCTTAGATTATGCCAGATTCAGACGGCAGCGTCTTTGCGCTGGCGCAAACAACAGGGCGTGATACAATTTAATGGTGCCAAATTTACCCCTCAAACCCGAATTACTCCGCCAGACCGAGCTGTTTGCCGGGTTGACGGATACCGACCTGCAGACAATTCAACAGGCGGCTACTGTGCGCCAGGTGGAGAGGGACGGTTTTTTCTTCTATCAGGGCGACCCGGCAGAGCAGGTGCTGGCGCTGACGGAAGGGCGGGTGCGGCTGGCGCAGGTGACACCCGATGGACAGCAGGTGATCCTCAACCTGATTTCAGCCGGAGCGCTGTTTGGCATTATTGCAGCAATCAAGGCCACAGACTATCCCGTTTCAGCCCAGGCAATGGAAGACAGCACAGCGCTGACCTGGTCTCGAGAGGCAATGATGGGACTGGTGGGGCGGTTCCCGCTGCTGGGAATGAATATCATGCGGCTGATGGCTGAGCATGTGCAAGAAACGCAGAACCGGCTGCGAGAACTGACCACCGAGCGGGTGGAACGCCGACTGGCACGGACACTGCTGCGGCTGACGGCTCAGACCGGGGTGAAGACCCCCGAAGGGGTTGAGATTGGCCTGGCCTTGACCCGGCAAGACCTGGCCGAGATGATTGGTGCCACGCTGTACACCGTCAGTCGGATTTTAAGCCAGTGGGAAGCACAGGGGCTGGTGAGATCGGGACGGGAGCGGGTGATGATCCGGTTTCCGCATGGGCTGGTCAGCATTGCCGAAGATCTACCGCAGCGGGAATAAATTGCCCGGGCTTATTTGCGCTGGCGCAAAGAACATCAAGCAAAATCGGGGTATGATTACAACATGATGAGCCAACCCCTTGATCCCCAGTGTTCAGTAGCCACCCTGCTGCGTCAGTGGCCGGCAGCCGTGCCCGTTTTCTTACAGCGGCGCATGGCCTGTGTGGGCTGCAGCATGGCTGCGTTTGAAACCCTGGAAGACGCGGCCCGTGTGTACAAAATTCAACCTGCCCAGTTCCTGGAAGAACTGCAGCAGGCCATTCAAAATTCAGTTTTGGAGGAAAAACCATGACCACCCCCTATCAATATTTTGCCAGCCTGCCCGCCACCGTGGACAGCATTCCAGCGGAGAGCATTGTCAGCCGCGAGCTGCACAAAGACGACCGGGTGAAGGCGATTGTATTTGCCTTTGCCCCCGGACAGGAGCTTTCGGAGCATACAGCTTCGGTTCCGGCGATGATTCAGATTCTGGAAGGCGAATGCACCCTGACGCTGGGCAAAGATTCGTTTGAGGCCAAGCCCGGCGCCTGGGCATTTATGGAGCCCAACCTGCCGCACAGCATTCTGGCGCATACGCCGGTTAAAATGCTGCTGATTATGCTGGCAAAGTAATTCCATAACTGATGTACAATGAAGGGACGCAAACGACTGCGTCCCTTTTTGTATTGAGGAAACCCAACTCATCTCTTGAGGTGACCGATATGATCCCTGAAACCGAAATTTTTATCCGTTTACTGGTTGCTGCGGCGCTGGGCGCGCTGGTGGGGCTGGAACGCGAGCGGCAAAATCAGCCCGCGGGGCTGCGCACTCACATCATTCTGGTCATTGGCTCGGCGCTGGCGATGACGCTTTCGATTAACCTGGCGACACAGTACCGCGAGATTGCGCCAAACGGCGACCCGGCCCGGCTGGCGGCGCAGGTGCTTTCGGGCATTGGCTTTCTGGGAGCGGGGGCTATTCTGCGTTACGGCACCAACGTGAAAGGCCTGACCACGGCTACCTCGTTGTGGACCATGGCGGTGGTTGGGTTGGTGATCGGCGCAGGGCATTACTGGATTGCTGTTATTACCACCATTTTGCTGCTGGCGGTACTGACAATCCTCAACCTGCTGGAAACGCACTGGCTGTCGGCTTACCTGGTGCGCGTGATTACCATCTCGTGCGATGTGCGCCCGCGAATTAAGGAAGATATCACCGCGGCGTTGAACAAGATTACCAAACGGGTACGGCTGGCGAGCGTGGAACGCAACCTGCGGCATGCCCGGCAGCAGTTGAAGTACACCATCCGCGTTTCAGAACGTGACGATCTGACCGACCTGGAATCGGCGCTTAGCGCGATTGAGGGTGTGCGGTCTTATATGATCGAATAAATTACAGAGTCGCAAAAAAGATTACGAAAAGCAGCACAGCCACCAGCAGCCATTCCATCCAGGGCTTCCAGAATAAAGCGAATTTATCACCAAAGGTCAGTTTAGATCTATTAAACATGGAGCGATATTCACGCGCAGAAAAGAGCGCGTCCTTGTGCCCAATTAATTCACCCAGCCACACCTCAATCATATCCTGGCGGCTGAAGATGTGGCGTTTACTCCGCAGATATCGATCAATCTGATCGCGCTTCCGCAGCCAACCATGGCGATATAACGCCAGCAAGCCAGCCAGCAGAGTAAGCAGGGAACACAGGGCCGTAGCCACGATATAGATGGTCAGCCAGGGATCATTCAATTGCTCGCCCACCGACTGCCACAGCCAGCCGCCCAGCCAGAGTGCCAGGGTTATTGGCATCAGAATCCGGAATGGAAGAACGATCAAATCATAAAATTCTGCGGCACAGGCGTAGCAAATATGGTGCGTTTCTACGCCCTGCACCAGGTGTGAATATTCGGTGCGAGAGGACCAGCCACTGCCCGCATACCCCTGGATGCCCCAGGATGAGTACTGGTGACTGAGGATTCTCTCAAGGCCATAATAGACCGTAAATTCACGCCCAGGACGGTTGCGATGACATTTGATGCATTCCATGCAGAAACCTCGATTGTGCAAATTCAGGGTATGGGAAAATTATACACCCATTGGCAGTTAAGCCGAGCGCCATTCCCGGTGGAGGATGGCATACCAGGCTTCATCCACATAGGCGCCGTTGAGCCACAGGCTCTCGATGTGTGTCGCTTCATGGCGAAAGCCAAGCCGCCTGAGAAGGTCGGCCGAGGCGGTATTCTGGGGATCAATATTGGCGCACAGGCGGTGCAGGTTGAAAGCATCAAAGAGATGGTTGATCAGGCAGGTGAGGCCTTCGGTGGCATAGCCCTGGCCCTGATAGGCCTGCGCCAGGGTGACGCCCAGCTCGGCCTGGCGAGGGTCACCGTTCAGCCGTTTGAAGGCGCAGTCACCGATTAATTCGCCGGTGGTCTTGAGCGCAAAGGCAATCTGCAGCCAGCAGCCGGGTTCGCCGGGCGTAACAGACTGCATCTCGGCGATCAATTCATGGGCCTGTTCCAGGCTGTAAGGCGCCTGCCAACCCTGGTAGCGGGCCACTTCGGGGTCGGAGCGGTAAGCCGACAGGGCAGGGGCATCGGCAGGGAGCAGACGGCGCAGGGTCAGGCGGGGTGTTTCAAGGGGGAGGGAAAAAGCGGGCATGGATTAATTGTACCCTCAAAATCCGCCAGGGTGAAATCTGGTATAATCCCCTCACATTCTGTTGGAGTGAGTTAAAAAACTATGTCTCAAACCCGTACTGCCTGCCCGCGCTGCCGTACACCCCTGCTTGCTGAGGTGGAACAAGTGGTGGACGTGGCTGTTGACCCACAGGCCAAGCAGCGCCTGCTGAGCGGCAGCCTTAACGTGATTGAATGTCAAAACTGCGGTTATTCCGGGATGCTGGCGACCCCGCTGGTCTATCATGACCCCGAGAAAGAATTACTGCTGACCTACTTCCCGCCTGAGCTGGGACTGCCCATCAATGAACAGGAACGCGTGATGGGACCGTTGATCTCACAGGTAGTCAACCAGTTGCCGGCAGAGAAGCGCAAAGCCTACCTGCTGCGCCCGCAGTTGATGCTGACCTTCGAAACCCTGCTCAACCGTGTGCTGGAAGCTGACGGCATCACCCGCGAGATGATTGAAGACCAGCAGAAGCGGCTCAACCTGCTGCGGCGGCTGCTTTCTACAACGCAGTCTGAAACCCGGGTTGAGATCATCAAGCAGGAAGAAGCCCTGATTGACGAGAACTTCTTTGCACTGCTGGGGCAGATTGGCGAGTCGGCGGTGCATAACAACGAACAGCAGATGGCTCAGGCCTTGATGATGCTGCAGCAGGAGCTGCTGGAGAACACTGAACTGGGCCGGAAGCTGAAAGAACGCGCCGAGGAAACCCAGGCAGCCATCCAGTCTTTACAGGCGGCCAGCCAGGCGGGATTGACGCGCGAAAAGCTGCTGGACCTGATTGTGGAAGCCCCCACCGAAACCCGACGGGCTGCGCTGGTGGGCATGGCCCGCAGCGGGCTGGACTACCAGTTCTTCCAGATTTTAAGCGACCGGATTGAAGCCGCGGCAGGCCCGCAGCGCGAGCAGTTGACCGCCCTGCGCGATCAGCTCCTAGAAATGACCAAGGCGATTGACGCCGAAGTGCAGACCCAGGTTCAGGCCGCCGAAGACCTGCTGAACAGCCTGGTGACGGCGGAGAATATTGAAGCGGCCACCGAAGAACACTTGCCAGAGTTCAACGATTTCTTCATCAATGTACTTAAGGCTGAACTGCAAGCCGCCCAGCAAAAAGGCGATCAGGCCCGGCTGGAAAAGCTGCAACGGGTGGTGATGGTGCTGCAACATGCCAGCGCCCGCCCCGAGATGGAGCTGGTGGAAAAGCTGGTCAGCGCTGGAACCGACGAGGCCCGGCGCACGGTGCTGCAGGCCAATGCTGAGATGGTGACACCGGAATTTTTGGAGATCTTGAACCGGCTGGCCGTGCAGAGCGAGGCTGAAGGCCAACAGCCCGAGATTGTGGCCGCGCTGCAAGCTGCCTACCGCTCGGCGATGCGCTTCTCGATGGAGCAGAAGTTTAAACAGAACTAGGGCTGACGATTTTAGCATGTGATGTGCAACCGCACGGGCTTTTACCCGTGCGGTTGTTTGTTGGATGGGGGATGGGTTTTCTCGCCCGGCGTGGAGGCTGAAGCCGGCACGCCTCAGAGCGGTTTATTCGCTGCTGCCCAAGTCAAGGCGGACGCCGTGACCGCGGACGGTGGTGAGGTAATTGTGCTGCGGGTCAGCATCAGCCAGGCGGTCACGCAGGCGGCGGATGAGGGCATCCAAAGCCTGCTCAGAAACGCCTTCGGCTTCGGCCTCCGTCCAGACTGTTTCCACCAGATCAGCCCGGCTGACAACCTGCCCGGCATGGGTGTAGAGGATTTGCAACAGGCGGAACTGCGGCGCTGACAGCGGAGGAACAATTTCAACCCCGCCAACCCAGACCCGTCGTGAGGGGGCATCCAGAGTCAGGGGGCTGGATTGGACTGCCGCCATTGCTGGCAGCGTGCCATCGAGCGGCAGGGTGGCATCTGAACTGAGATAGACAAAGTGCTGCGCCAGGGCGATTTGCACCTGGTCGCCATCCTGCAGGCGGACTGACTCCGTGAGCACCGAGCCGTTGCAGTAGGTGCCATTCTTGCTGCCCAGGTCTTCCAGGATCACCCCATCGGCATCCGGCGTCAGGCGGGCATGGAAGCGCGAAATCTGCCGGTCTGCGATGACGATATCGCAATCGGGATCACGCCCAATGACTGCGGTTTGGGTCAGGGGCCAGCGCTGACCGTTGAGCGGGCCAGTCTGGGCAATGAGGATGGGAACTTCGGGGGGAATTTCGCGCATAGAGATAATTGCTTCTTTTCTAGTATAATAGTAATTGAGTAATTCGACAACTGACAGAGCGCCGATCCAGACAACGCCGAATTGACCCGGATTGGAGCGGCTGTCGCCTTTTTCTCAGGACTGCGCCCCATGCCCCTGCCGCTAAAAGCCGGAGAGGTGCTGCGCAGCCGTTACCGGATTCGCCGGATTATTGGCCAGGGCGGGATGGGCAGCATCTACCTGGCGGATGATCAGCGGCTGGAAGGACGGCAGTGCGCCCTCAAAGAAGTGGAACACGACCGCACCCTGCCCACCGAACTGGTGCGGGAGGCTCGCGAGCAGTTTTTGCGCGAGGCCACGGTGCTGGCGCGGCTGGATCATCCCAATTTGCCCAAGGTTTCAGACTTTTTCTCCATTGGCAGCCGGGATTACCTGGTGATGGACTATGTGCCGGGCAAAGATTTGCGGGCGTTGATGCTGGAGGCGCGGCAGGATAACCGGTTTTTGCCAGAGGCCGATGTGCTGAACTGGGCGGCGCAGCTTTGCGATGCTCTGACTTACCTGCACAGTCAGGAGCCGCCAATCCTGCACCGTGATATCAAACCGAGCAACTTGAAAGTGACGCCCAGCGGACTGTTAAAGCTGGTGGATTTTGGACTGGTGAAGCTGCTGGCGCCGGGGGAAATGACCATCACCATCTTACAGGGGCAGGGCACGGCGCTGTACACACCGCTGGAACAGTACGGCGGCGACAGCGGGCACACCGATGTGCGCAGCGATATTTACGCCTTTGGTGCCACGCTGTACCACCTGCTGACCAATACACAGCCAGCCGATGCGCGCGAGCGGTTTCTCTCACCGGAGAGCCTGACCCCACCGCGCAAAATCAACCCGGACATCAGCTCGCGCAGCGAGCGGGCCATTCTGTGGGCAATGGGGGTGCACCCCGACGAGCGCCCCGAGACCGTGGAACGATTCCGGCAGACGCTGCTGGGCGACCAACCCACACTGCCGCGCCCGACCATCAACCGGACGGTGCAATTGAAAGATTTGCTGGAGCAGCCCACCGAGAGCGGCTTAATGTGGGCACTGGCGCTGCTGACGCTGGTCACGTTTGTGCTGACGGTTTCGCGATAAGGGAGCAGGGCGTTTAACGCCGGCGGCGCAGCATGGCCTGCTGCCAGATCCAGCCAGCCAGCCAGCCCAGCAAGACCCCCAGGATGGTGAAGCCCAATGTGGCACCCAGCCGGGCAGATTCGATCCAGGTGGGGAAGGTGCGCGAGAGGATGAGCAGCAAGAAGTAAGCCAGCAAACCACCCAGGCCAGCCAACAGCGCCCAGCGCAGACCCCAGCGCAGGGTTGCACGCTTACGCCCCAGCCCGTAGATGGCGGCTGCGCCGCCCCAGGCCAGGGCTGCCGCCAGCAGCCAGTGCAAACCGGTCAGCGTAGGCGGCGGGGTGGTCAATGGGGGCGCCTGGGGGGTAGGTGACGGGGTGGCAGTTGGTTCGGGGGTGGGGGTAATGGTTGGCTCAGGGGTGGCGACCAGCACAGTGGGCACCGCGCCCTGATTTTCAGCCACATTCAATTGAATGATAT
>JAGOFZ010000059.1 GCA_017996955.1 Longilinea sp. | reverse complement strand
ATGGGGATTCCCAGCCGGCTGGCGAGGTTAAGGGTAAAGTTGACCAGCCGCCGGGTATGATCTCCGGCTTCAGAGTTACGCAGGTCAAGCGCCCGCGCCCAGCCGCGAATGGTGGCATCGTAAGCTTCAAGTAAGTCCTGATTGGTGCGCTGCAAGCTGGCAAATAAGATGGCATTATCAATGGCAATGGCAGCCTGATCTGACATGGTCCGCAAGAAGCCAAGGCAATCTGCCTCCATTTCTATCTGCTTACGGTGGTAAATTTCCATCACGCCCTTGACTTCGCCTTTGGCAACCAGGGGCAGGGCACAGTAGAGGACAAAGCCAGCCGAGCGGGCAGGGGGCAGCAGCATTTGGGGGTCTGTGGCAGTAAGATTGACCAGCAGGCGGGGGATCTTCTGCATGGCTACCTGACCCGCAAAATAAGGTGCAAGCGGATAACGCAGGGCTACCTCCTCGGTCAGATATTCGTTGAAGCCAACGCCGGCAACCCATTCCAGGGTTGATTCCGTTTCGTTAAGCATCAGAATATCAGCGGCATCCACCTGCAATTGACTGGAGAGGTTTTCCAGGAGGGCGCTTAAAACAATGGGAAGCGCTTCGCTGCTCAGAATAGCCATATCAACTGCGCGCAGGGCATCCAGGCGGGAGAGCTGCCGTTCCAGTTCTTTTTCAGCCAGGACACGGTCGGTAATATCGGTGTAAAGGCTGAGGGCTGCCAGGCGGCCCTCCCATTCGATGCGCACTGATTGGATCAGCACGTACCGCGTGGCGCCATCGGCGGTTATGATGCGGATGGGATACTGCGACAGAATATCTTCGCCGGATATGCGGCGCTCATAACGATCTATGACGATCGCCCGGTCATCGGGGTGAATGATATTCCACAGGCTGTGATGCGCCAGTTGTTCAGGCGGATAGCCGGTAAGATTGTAAATGCGCGAATTGGCAAAAACCAATTTGCCATCACAGATGACGGTAATGGCCTCGCTGGCATTTTCAACCAGCAGGCGGTATTTTTCTTCGCTGCGGGCCAGTTCGGCGGTGCGAATATTCACCTGGCGTTGAAGCACGCGGGACCAGAGGATGAAGACCGCCAGCATAAAGACCAGAACCCCTAATGTCCAGACAAGGTAACCATTCTGCCGGATAAAGTTCTGGCGCTCGTGAACGCCAAACCATTTTTCATAGAGCTGCTGGTACTCACCGGTGGTTTTGATGATCGCAAGACCATTATTCAGGGCATTGAGCAATTCAGTATTGCCGGCCTTCACGGCGAAGCTGTAGGGGCTGGTATAAAGGTTTTGCCCCAGGGCGTAAATGCGAGACATGTGGTACTTCTTAATGAAGTAAAGTCCTTGCATTCTGTTCAGCAAGGCGCAGTCGCCGTTGCCCATGGATAGCGTCAGCAAAGCATCGGGGACGTTGGAAACCGTGATGATTTCGCTGGCAAGCCCTTTTTCGAGGAGGTAATCATGCATCAAGCCCCCCTCCTGGACGACAACCCGCTTGTCGGCTAAATCATCTGCGGATTGGATATCAGAGCCGGAGGGGACAAAAATATCAAAGTAGACCTGGGTCGTGGACAGCGAATAGTCGTAAAGGGCATCGCGTTCAGCAGAGTAGGCCATGCCAATGATGGCATCTATTTCACCCGTATCGAGCTGGTGGCGAATATCTGCCCAGGGACCCAGGACAATTCTGACCTCCAGGCCGGCAGCCTGGGCCGCCGCGCGGGCAATTTCGACATCAAAACCGGCTGGCTCTTCGTTTTCCAGGTAAGCATAGGGAGGATAGTTCCAATCGCCACCCATGATGATCACATCTTGAGACGGCAAAGTGGAAGCCGGGGAATGAGTTTGCGCGTTCTCAGGCCCAGTCCCGGCGCCAACCAATGCCAAAGAGAAAACCACCCAAACTGCCAGAAGCCAGAACTGTTGCCGGTAAAACCTGTGATGCCTGAAGCGAAAATGCAGCCCGTTCATTTACGCTCATCCATGATGATAATACTATAGCATGAGTTTGGAAAATTACTACCTCAAAAAGGCGGGCATCTTGTATAATCAAGTAAAATTTGTCCTTATTTGAGGTTAATGATGACAATTTCTCCTGACCCCATTGAAACCCCTGCCCCCGTTGTTCCGCCGATGCCAAGGCCAGCGGCACCACAGCGCACCGCCAGCAAGTGGCGCGGGCTGATTGCCGGGATTGGCGCGGCGCTGCTGGTGATTTGCTGCCTGGGTTTGCTGGCTATCTGGGTGGGCAGCGAATCAGGCGGATCGGCCTTTTTGGTTGGATTGGCGCTGGCGATTGTGCCGGTACCGCTGTACACCCTGCTGGCGGTATGGATGGATCGGTTTGAGCCCGAGCCCGCCTGGATGCTGATTGGGGCATTCATCTGGGGCGGTGTGGTGGCAACCGCCGTCTCGGCGATTTTGAACACGGCTGGCGGGCTGGCAGTGGCGTTGATGCTGGGAGATGTGGCGGGCGAAATGTTCAGCGCGGTAATGTCAGCTCCGTTTGTGGAAGAGACGACCAAAGGGCTGGCGCTGCTGATCCTGTTCCTCTGGAAGAAGGATGAATTTGATAATATTGTGGACGGCGTTTTATATGCCGCGATGCTGGGCCTGGGCTTTGCGATGATTGAGAACGTCATCTACTACGGGCGGGCTTATTATGAGGAAGGCTTTAGCGGCTCGATGACGCTCTTTGTGCTGCGCGGGCTGATCACTTCCTTCCTGCATCCGCTCTGCACCTCGATGACCGGCGTGGGCCTGGGCTGGGCCCGTCAGACGACCCGCGGCTGGGTCAAAGTGGTCGCTCCACTGGGGGGGTACTTCCTGGCGATGACACTGCACGGGCTGTGGAATTTATCGGCGACGCTGGGTGCCTGGCCGATTGCCTATATCTTTGTGCTGCTGCCCACGCTGCTGGGAACGCTGATTCTGGTCTGGGTGCACCAGAGCCGGGAAGGCAAGATCGTCCGCCAGTACCTGACGCCTGAAATGGAAAACGGCCTGTTGAATCCGGGCGCTTTTGAAGAAATGTACAGCCTGAAAGTGCGCGGCAAGGCGCTCTGGAAGATTTTGTTCTCAGAAGGGCTTAAGGCCTGGCAAAAGCGTATGAAGCTGCACCAGATGGGCGGCGAGCTGGCTTTCCATCGATGGCGTGTGGCGCGCGGAGTGGTCAAAAATGATGAAACGGCTGCGGCAAAAGCAATTGACCTGCAGCAAAATATGCTATTGCTGCAATAAACCTTGTAAATTTACTGGCATTTTACCCTGTAATCTGAGAGAATCGTGGGCATAACCTCATGCGCACGATTCCTCTTTTTCCACTGAGTACGGTGCTTTTTCCAGGCATGCCCCTGGAACTGCACATTTTTGAGCCGCGGTATAAGCTGATGATTGGACGCTGCCTGGATGAGCAAATTCCGTTTGGCGTGGTGTTGATCCGCAGCGGGCAAGAGGCCAATGGGCCGCTGGCAGAGGTGTTTCCGGTGGGATGTACGGCAGAAATTGCGCATGTGGAGCCGCTGTCTGACGGGCGGATGAACCTGCTGGTGATTGGAACAGAGCGGTTCAAAGTTTTAGAATTAAATGACGAACAGCCATATTTGGCCGGCAGGGTGGAAACCCTGCCGCTGGAACCACCGCAGACGCTGGCAGTGCTACGGGGGGCGCGGCAGCTTCCGGCAATGCTGCGATATTATCTGCATGGGCTGGCAGAGCACGAGGTGGTCGATCTAGATGCAGCTCAGATTGATTTTCCGCACGACCCGCTGGCGCAGATGTATTTAGCGGCGGCGCTGCTGCAGATCCCATCCATCGAAAAGCAGGCTTTGCTGGCTGCTGCCGGGGCGCCAGAGCTGTTGACGGCGCTGCTGCGGTTATACCGGCGGGAAAATGCCCTGTTAAATAGAATAAAGCCGCCAGCAAGCGAGACGGCGGCGCAGCGAGCCTGGTTAAATTAAATAAAAGCAGGGGCTCCAAGTAACCCAACCATCTCGCCCACCGCTTAATCTCTTTAGGCCTCTGAAAAAACTTACTCTCGCTGCCGAACTAACTGGACTTGCAAGAGGCCTATCTCAGCCCGTCAGATTCTCTCTCAGCTCCACTTTATGACTATCGAAATTACCTCGGTCCTTATTTCAGGTTTATCGAGTATTGTCGAATTTCGATTGTAAAGTTTCACCGCTGTGAGAGACGATTTCCCGGCGGAGGGGATGGGAACCTTGAGCAAGTTCCTCACAGGCTATTCCCATGTGCTGCGCCGGTCTTCCTTCGGTGGGGGATTTCCAATTTCTCGGAGCTCCCTGCACATTCAGTATAGGGAGATTCGAGGCCGGAGTCAATAGGTTTGGAAAATTTTAAAGTTTAAAATTTATAGGGGTAAATGGGTTTCGTTTAAGCATCTGGCTCTCTGCTATAATACCGATAGTCCAAGGAGGATTGCGCCATGCCGATTCAACACCGCGCCGAAGAAACCCATGCCCGAATTTTGCAGGCGGCAGAAAGCTGCTTTGGCAAGGCCGGGTATGAGGCCGCCAGTGTGGATATGATTTGTAAAGAAGCCGGGGTGACCAAGGGAGCTTTTTATCATCATTTTCCGAGCAAGCAGGCGCTGTTTCTGACCATGCTGGATTTGTGGCTGGGGCAGTTGGATCAGGCTTTTGTGGCGGCGCGCAACAGCTGCAAGACCGTGCCCGAGGCGCTGGCACTGATGGCAGCCCAGAGTGAGATGATTTTTGCAGACCGCCCCAGCCGGCTGCCGCTGCTGATTGAGTTTTGGAATCAGGCCACTCGCGACCCAACCATCTGGCAGGCAACGATTGAACCGTATCGACGCTATCATCAGTTCTTTGCGCAAATGCTGCGAGAAGGGATGACCGAAGGCAGCCTGAGGCCCATGGATGCAGACCTATCGGCGCGCGTCCTGGTGGCAATGGCGATTGGACTGATCTTACAGGGTTTGATGGACCCGACCGGGGACGACTGGGGGAAGGTGACTCGGGACGGGATTGCGGCTTTGTTGGCAGGAATGGTCAATCCAGACTTCAAACCGTGATACAATTCCGGGCTGCTATCGACAGAAGGAACCTATGAAACCGATTACACTGTTGGCCTTGATCTGTGTGATATTGGCCTGTGCAGCCTGCACTCCGGAGAAATCGGAGGCGGCCCAGACCATAGAAGTGTATTTGCAGGCGCTGGTGGACAAAGACGAAACCCGGCTGGTTGCTTTGACCTGCCCGGATTATGAAATGGATGCCCTGCTGGAACTGGATGCGTTCCAGAACGTGGTTACTACCCTGGAGGGGTTGGCCTGTGAAGAAGCTGGCACAGAAGGCGACTATACCCTGGTGAACTGTGAAGGCCAAATTATGGCCTCTTATGGCGCAGAACAGCGCCAGTTTGATTTGAGTGAGCGAACGTACCGGCTGCTGTCCTCAGCGGATGGCTGGCTGGTGTGCGGCGATTAGTCAGGTAGGTTTTTATGGGTAGATTTCAAAAATTACTGGTTGGATTAATGATTATTGGGCTGGCGGCGGGCTGCACAGCAAGCCCGGCAGCCACAACACCCCCGCCCTCCCCGGTGCCGGTAACGGCAACGCCAGAGCCCACCCCCACACCGGTGCCCAACACAGCCACCCCTGAAGCCACAACCACGCAGCCTACCGCAACCATCACCCCCACGGCTGCGCCCGTCGTCATGAACCTGGATCCAGAAGATTGGAAGAGCTGGCCGGTAATGCCGGTTGTGCCCGACCATGTGCGCGAAATCTACCAGTTGGGACAAACACTGGGGAATGATCCCCGTGCTTTTTCAATTCTGGGCGACTGCCAGAGCCTGCCGGAGACTTTTTTGGGAGTTTACGAGACCGATCCGGAGAAGGCCAGCCAACTGCCGCTCGAACTACAGGAACTGGTAACCCAATTTGACGGTTCTTTCAATCGAGAATCACCGACTGTCAAGCTGGGGACGACTGCGGGGGCGATAATCTGGGAGGAATGGCACGAGAATCTGTACGGTTGCAAATCAAATGAGACGCCGCTGGACTGCGAGCTGCGGATACATAAACCCGCTTTTGTGATTATCAACCTGGGAACGCACTGGGAATCGCGTAACTCGATGTACCTGCGCAAGATTTTGGATCAGTTGATTGCGAACGGCGTGGTACCGATTCTCTCGACAAAAGCGGATAACCGCGAAGGGGACGACCGCCTGAACCTGGAAATGGCGCAGTTGGCGGTTGAGTACGACCTGCCGCTGTGGAATTTCTGGGCTGCGGTAGGCGATCTGCCCAACCGCGGGCTGGGGTATCAGAAGGGGAATGAGCATATTGGCGAAGTTTATTTAAGCGAGGAAGGCCTGGAGCGGCACCGTCACACGGCGATTGAGGCCCTCAACGCCGTCTGGCGCGCGGTGAGCCGGTAAGAAGCCGATTATGCCCATCCTTGATGATCTATTAAACAGCATCACAAATGATGCGCCGGTTGAAAATGTGCTGGTAGGCGCTTTCTGGACCATGGTATGCAGCCGCGGCTGCGGCATGGCAGCCACCTACAAAAGCCCGCTGGCACATGGGCGGCAAACGGTGCGCAATGTGGGAAATATGCTCGGCATGTCGGCCCGGGAACTGGCCGAATATGCCCGGTCGGATGACCTGCTGGAGGCCAGCATTGGCCTGGCGGCGCTCAATTCGCTGCTGCCCGAGCCCGGTGTGGCGGAAGTGGAGCTCAATGCGTTTGAGATTCTGGCACAGGCAGGGGAAAATCAAAATGTGGCCCTGGTGGGGCATTTCCCATTTGTGGACCGGCTGCGCCCCCGGGTGGGGCAGTTGTGGGTACTGGAACAGGATCCGTTGGAAGGGGATTACCCGGCCGAAGCGGCTGTAGATTTGCTGCCCCAGGCCAAAATCATTGGTATTACAGCCAGCACGCTGATTAATCATACGCTGGATGATCTGCTGACGCTCTGCCCGGCCCAGGCACAGGTCTTACTGCTGGGGCCCAGTACGCCGCTGTCACCGATCTTATTCCAGCACGGCGTGACCATCTTATCTGGAACGCGGGTGATAGACCCTGCGACAGTACTGCGGTATATCAGCCAGGGCGCATCTTTTCGCGAGGTAAAAGGCGTACGCCTGGTCACAATGACGAATTCTTCAAAGGACTTGACCCCATGACAACTTACGAAACCAAAATTGCAACGCTGTTAAACGTACGCCCGGGCCAGGTGGCGGCGACTGTCGAACTGCTGGATGCGGGGAATACCATCCCATTTATTGCCCGGTACCGCAAGGAAGCCACCGGCAGCCTGGATGAAGAGCAGCTCCGTTCGGTGCAAACGGAGATTGAGCGGCTGCGCACACTGGATGAACGCCGGGCCGCCATTCTAACTTCCATTGAAGAGCAGGGAAAACTGACAGATGATCTGCGCCAGCAGATTGAAGCCGCAGAAAACATCACCACCCTGGAAGACTTATACCTGCCGTATAAACCCAAGCGGCGCACCCGAGCCAGCGTTGCCCGCGAGCAGGGCCTGCAAGGGTTGGCGGACCTTATTTTGCAGCAGCCACGGGAGGGCGCAAGCCCTGAGGAGGCGGCTGAAGTCTATTTGAATGAATCAATCACCACGGTTGAGATGGCGTTGGCCGGGGCGCGGGATATTGTGGCCGAGACGATCAGCGACCATGCGGGCGTGCGGCAGATGACACGCGAGAAGGCTCTGCATTTTGGCCTGGTGCAGAGTGCAAAGATTGAAGACGCCGAGGACCCCCGGGCCGTGTACGAGCTGTATTATGATTTTGAGGCTCTGGTAGAACGGCTGCGCCCGCATCAAATTTTGGCACTGGACCGCGGCGAAACGGAGAAAGTGCTGCGGATACGGGTGGAAGTTGCAGAACGTGACTGGCAGATTGCGGTGATGGCAAATTTCCGGGGGGATACACGCTCACCGTACTACACCCACTTTCAACAGGCGATGGAAGACAGCGCAGAGCGGCTCTTGCTGCCCGCCATCGAGCGGGATGTGCGGCGCTATTTGACTGAAATGGCCGGTCTGCACGCAATTAACATTTTTGCGACCAATCTGCGGGCGCTGCTGCTGCAGCCGCCGCTGGCGGGGCATACGGTTCTGGGGCTGGACCCGGGTTTCCGCACGGGCTGCAAAGTGGCCGTGGTGGACCCCACCGGCAAGCTGCTGGATACCACGACAATTTACCCGCACGAACCCCAGAAGCATTTGGCCGAGTCGCTGGAAACGTTGAAGAAGCTGGTGCAAAAATATCATGTTACGCTGATTACAATTGGTAA
>JAGOFZ010000058.1 GCA_017996955.1 Longilinea sp. | reverse complement strand
ACGATTGACAAGCACATCGGCGATGCCGTGATGGCAGTCTGGGGCATGACCACCACCAGCGAAGATGACGCCGAGCGCGCCGTGCGCGCGGCCCTGTCTATGCAGCAGGTGGTCAAAGAAGCCAACCTGCAGTTGGGCGGCAGCCCGCTGCAAATCCGCATTGGCCTGCACTCCGGCATGGCTTTCCTGGGTGCGGTCGGCGCCGCGGGGGAATATACCGTCATGGGCGATACTGTCAATACAGCCAGCCGCCTGCAGCACATTGCCCCGGTTGGCGGCGTGATTTTATCCAACGAAACCTATCAACTGGTGCGCGGGATATTTGATGTCCAACCCCTGGACCCGGTGCGTCTGGAGGGTAAAACCGAACCCATGCAAGCTTATCTGGCGCTGCGCGCCAAACAGCGGGCCTTCCGCATGAGCACCCGCGGTTTGGAGGGCATCCGCACCCGCATGATTGGCCGCGCCGCCGAACTTTTCATTTTACAGAATGCGCTTCAGTCCGTGATGACGGCCAGCCGTCATCAGGTTATCACAGTCATTGGCGATGCCGGCATTGGCAAATCCCGCCTGCTCTATGAGTTTGAAAACTGGCTGGAACTGCAGTCCATGCCCATTCGCTACTTTAAGGGTCGCGCCAGCCCCGAAACCCAGCGTCTGCCCTACGGCCTGCTGCGCAACATGTTTGCGTTTCGCTTCCAAATCAATGAAACCGATTCGCCTGCCGCCGCGCGCCAGAAGTTTGAGCAGGGGGTGGCTGCCGTTCTCAGCACTCTGGATCCCGAACAGGCTGCCATTCGGGCGCATTTCATCGGCCAATTGATCGGCTTTGATTTCAGCGCCAGCCCCTATCTGCAGGGCGTAGATGCCCAGCAGCTGCGCAACCGCGCCTACCTTTACCTGATGGAGTTTGTGCGCGCCGCGGCCCAACTGACCATGGTACTGTTCCTCGAAGACATACACTGGGCCGATGACAGCTCCCTGAACCTGCTCACCACACTCCTGAGCGCCGATTTTGACCGCTCGCTGCTGGTGGTCTGCCTGGCCCGCCCCACCCTCTACGAGCGCTATGCCGATTGGGGCGCCGGGCTGCCCCGCCATACGCCCCTCCGCCTGAATGCCCTCTCACGGGATGACAGCCGCCTGCTGGTGACCGAGATCCTCCAGAAAGCCGGTCAGGTGCCCGAGGTTTTGCGTGAAATGGTGGTCGGCGGGGCCGAAGGCAACCCCTTCTACGTCGAAGAACTGATCAAAATGCTGATTGAAGATGGCGTCATCGTCAAAGGCGAAGAAGAATGGCAGATTGATGCCACCCGTCTGGTTCAGGTGCGCGTCCCCGGCACGCTGGCAGGCGTTTTGCAGGCCCGCCTCGACAGCCTGGGCCCGGCTGAGCGCCACTGCCTGCAGCAGGCCTCGGTAATCGGCCGCGTCTTCTGGGATGATGCCCTGGCGCATCTGGCCGGCGAAGGCATTGACCTGACCACTGCCCTGCAAACCCTGGTGCAGCGTGAGCTGATCTTCCAGCGCCCGGTCAGCGTCTTTGCGGGTGCCCACGAATACACCTTCAAACACGCCCTGCTGCGTGAGGTCACCTACGAGAGCGTCCTCAAGCGCGACCGCCGCATCTATCATGCCCGCGCGGCCGAATGGCTGCTGGCCCATGGCGGCGAGCGCAGCCGGGAGTACACCGGCCTGGTTGCCCAGCACCTCGAGTTGGCTGGCGAGACCATCCGCGCCTCCATCCTCCTGCTGCAGGCCGGGCAGCAGGCCGCCCAACACTTCGCCAATTCCGAGGCCCTTCAATATCTCGACCGCGCCCTGGCATTGACTCCGGCAGCCAACCAATCTCAGCGGTTTGAAATCCTGATGGCTCAGGAAAATGTCCTTAATTTACTCGGTCACCACGCCGTTCAGGTGAGCGCCGCACTGGACGTGCTGCAATCCCTGGCTGAAGAAATGGGCTCGCCCAATGCTTTGGCTGCCGCCGCGCTGCGGCGTTCCAGCTTTGCCGAAATCAATGGCGATTATCCTACCGCCATTCAGGCCGGGCGCACCGCCGTTGAGCAGGCTCGCCTGGCGGGCAACCCCGCCCAGGAGGCCGAAGGTTACTACCTGTGGGGCCGGGGCCTGTGGCGCCAGGGCCGTCTGGATGAGGCCTTGGAGAGCATGGATCGAGCTCTGGAAAAAGCCCGTCCCGCCGGGGTGCTGCCTGTGCAAGCTGGCGCTTTGCGCACCATGGGCGCCATTCAATTCCACCAGGGCAACTACTCCCAGGTGTTCACCATCTATGAAGAGGCCATCAAGCTTTATACTGAAATTGGCGACCGCCGCGGCTATGGCAGTGCCGTGAACAACCTGGGTGATATCAACCGCCAGCTGGGCAATTATGTCCGGGCCCGGGAATATTTTGAACAGGCGCTGCACACCAGCCGGGAAATTGGCGAACGCTGGAGCGAATGTATTGGCCTGCTCAACCTCTGTCTGGTGGCCCAGCATCAAAATGACCCCCAGGCCGCGCTGGATTATGCCCAGCAGGCCCTCAACCTGGCCCAGGAATCGGGCTATCGCTCGGCTGAATCCTTTGCTCTTGTGGGCAAGGGCAATGCGCTGCTGGCGCTGGATCGCCTGGATGAAGCATTGGCTTCCATCCAGACCTCAATTGATCTGCGGACAGAGATGGGCGAACAGAATATGGTGATGGAGTCTCGCTCTGCCCTGGCGCGGGTGCATCTGGCTCAGCAGGATATCCCGGCCGCTCTGGCCCAGGTGGAAATCATCCTGAATTATCTGCAGCAAAATTCAGTGGATGGTGCCGATGAACCCTTCCGTATTTACCTGACCTGCTGCCATATCTTGCAGGCCGCGGCAGATCCCCGCTACCCCGCTGTGCTGCAGGAGGCCTTGCGCCTGCTCCAGGCTCAGGCCGACCGTATTACCGACCCTGACCTGCACCAATCCTTCCTGTGCAACGTTGCTGCCCACATGGAACTGGTTCGGTTGGCAGCCGCCTGACCCTTACTACCCTGGAAAGTTTAGCTCGGTTGAACTAACGGTTCTGCTTTCGCGTCAGTGCTTTTGCTGCCAGCAGCACCGTCAAAAAGGCGCCCGCCAGATTGATATAAGAAACCACAATCCGCATCAGACCTGGAATATTCACAGGGAGAAATGGGTAGATCAAACCGAACACTGCGGCAATCAAGCCCACCCCGTACCCCCAGATTGTCCATTTGACCTTGCTGATCTGTATCATCCCAAACCCGGCCGCAGCAAACAACAGATTCACTAAAATTTGAAGACCGATAAACAAATTTCTGGAGATACTCAAATTTGTCATCATTGAATTCTTAAACAGCACTGTAATCCAATCACATCCAAGGCCTATCAACAGGAAAGCGATTGGAGCCAGATTGGCCCAAAATAACGTCTTTTTGTTCATCCCAGAAAGCCTTTCATCGAAAATATCCAAAGACATGCGATTTCGGGCTGTACGCTGTTTTGAGGTTTTTATTCCCCCACACTGCGCGGCAGCGAGAAGCAAATGCGCGCGCCCTGCCCCACTTCCGGGTTGACCCAGATGCGCCCGCCGTGCGCCTCAATCACCGCGCGCACCAGGTAAAGCCCCAATCCGGCGCCTTTGGTCTGGCGCGCCATCTCCGGCGCCCGGTAGAAGCGGTCAAAAATGTGCGGGATATCCTCGGCGGCAATGCCAGGCCCCTCATCGCTCACGCACACAATCACAATATCCGGGCGCACCTGCCCCTGAATGCGGATCTCCCCCCCGGGGGCATATTTGATGGCATTGGAAATCAGATTAGACAGCACCTGTTCCATGCGCTGCTCGTCTGCCAGGATCACCGGGAAATCTTCCGGGAAGCTGACCACCAGCCTGTGCGCCTGTGTCTGTGTTTGGAATCGCCGGGTCAGGCGTTCTGCCAGCACAGGCAGGGAAACATCCGAACGCTTCAAGGCCATCCCTCCCGCCAGCAGCCGCGAGGCATCCAGCAGGTTTTCAATCAGCACACTCAACCGGTCCGATTCTTCCTCAATGACCTGCAGGCTTTCCTGCACAATCTCCCGATCCCAGGTGGCATCCTCGCGCCGCAGGGTGCTGGTGTATCCCTTGATCAGCGCCACCGGCGTTTTGAGTTCGTGGCTGATGATCGAGATAAACGTGCTTTTCAATTCCTCAGCCTGCCGAAAGCGGGTGATATCGCGCACGGTGCCCAGAATTTGCAGCAGCGTGCCATCCGCAGACATCACCGGCGCATAGGTGATGCCCACCGGCAGCGGCGGCTGGTCGGGTGTGCGGGCCAGGTCACCTTCCACATACAGCGTGGCATTGGGCGTCAGCGGCCAGCCCCCCGCCACCGCCTGCTCCAGCGTCAGCCCTTCCGGCGGGCGCTCCCAGCGGATGACCTGGTCATGCGGCTGCCGGATTAGCCCGGCAGCATCCTTCCCCAGCATATGCGCCAGCGCCGGGTTAACCCGTTCCACCTGCTGGTCAGCGGTCAAGGCCAGAATCCCATCGGCGGCCGAGTTCAGCAGGGTGTCCAGCCGCTGTTTTTCGTGCGTCACCTCGGCGAAAAGCTGGGCGTTTTGCACGGCCAGCGCAGCCTGATTGGCAAATGAACGCAGCAGCGCCTGATCGTTGGCGGAAAACATGTTGAGGTAACTGCGAAAGATAAAGATCACCCCCACCACCCGCTGGCGCGCCACCAGCGGCAGCCCCACCCCGCTCAGGGTTCCCAGGCTGGCCATGCGCGTCAGTTCCTGCACCACCCGGCTGATCTCTGGCAGTTCCACCTTGGCCGGGTCATCGTTCTCCGGAATCTGATCCAGCAGCGGGATCAGATACTGCAGGTAGGGCGAGGGCAGGCCCTGGTGTGCAGCCACGCGCCAACCCTCGCTCTCCCGCAGGGCGATCAGCCCGGCCTGTCCGCCGAGCAGATCCACCGAATATTTCAAGACGCGTCCCAGCAGGGCGTCCAGGTCGAGTTCCTCGGCCAGGGCGCGAGCAATCTCAAGCAGCATGTCCCGCTGGCGGACGCGAAAATCAGGCAGCATTTGCAGCCCCAATTAGCGCAGTTTCTCCTCGGCCAGGCCAATGGCATGATCGAAGATCGCCATCGCCTCGTCCATCTCGCCGCGGGTCACGCACAGTGGCGGCGAAATGCGGATGACGCCGTTACCGCAGCCGAGTGTCAGCAGCCCGTATTCATAGGCCAGGTCAACCACCAGGTCGCGCAGTTTGCCATCCGGCTCGTGGGTTTGCTGGTCTTTGACAAATTCAACGCCCAGCATCAGGCCAATCCCGCGCACTTCGCCAATCGAGGGGTGCTTGGCCTGTAGATTTTTCAACAGTTCCAGTGCATAGGCGCCCACTTCGGCAGCGTTCTGCCGGTAGCCGTTTTCAATCAGGTCCATGGTCGCCAGCGCAGCCGCGCAAGAGATCGGGTTGCCGCCGTAAGTATTGCCATGCGCACCCTTGGGCCAGGTGACCACCTTCTTGCGTGCCACCATGGCGCCCAGCGGCATGCCCGAGGCAATGCCCTTCGCCGAGGTGATGATATCAGGCTCGACCCCAAAATTCTCAATCGACCACCACTTGCCGGTGCGGCCCATCCCCGCCTGCACTTCATCGGCAATCAACAGAATGCCGTGCTTGTCGCAAAGCTGGCGCAGCGCCGGGAAGAAGCCCGCCGGCGGCACAATGTAACCACCCTCACCCTGGATCGGTTCAACCAGGATGCCCGCAACTTCATCAGCCGGGATTAACCGGGTGAGAATTTCGTCTTCAATGTAACGTACAACAGTCTCGCCGTAATCTTCACCGGGGCGGCCCACCAGGATGGGATGATAATTATCCGGGAAGGGCGCATGATAGACGCCGTTCATCAACGGTAAAAAGCCGCGGCGGTAGTGCGGTTTGCTGGCTGTAAATGTAACCGCACCCATGGTGCGCCCGTGGAAACCGCCCAAAAAGCCAATGAAAGACGACCGCCGGGTGTGGTAGCGCGCCAGTTTGATGGCAGCTTCCACGCTCTCGGTGCCCGAGTTGGTCATAAAGCTGACCGCATCTTCTTTGAAAGGCGCGTATTTGTCCAGCGCTTCACCCAGCTCAACCCATTTACTGTGATAAAAATCAGACGAAATGTGAATGAACTTTTCAGCCTGTTCTTGAATGGCCTTCACCACTTTGGGGTGGCTGTGGCCTGTGCTGACCACCGCAATGCCCGCAGCAAAATCGAGAAACCGGTTGCCATCCACATCCCAGACTTCAACACCCCGTCCGTGATCCATCACAAACGGATACCCGCGCGGGTACGAGGGCGAGATGACCTTCTTATCTCGATCAATAATGCTTCGGGCAACTGGCCCTGGCAGTTTAAGGGGCTTCATATGATCCTCCTGCAAGAATTTTGGAAAATGGGCGGAATTCGCCATGGATTGCGCCGTGTACCGATTATATCATCCGCCCGCAGCCCGGATAATTGCCTTCCATCCCGTCTTTACTGTATTTTACTCACCCATTGCCGCCGATATTCCCTGATATAATGCAAACAATGAACGTGTCGGTGATTATCCCGGTTTATAACGAATTTGGCACAATTCGAGACGTAATTGCTGCCGTGCAGGCGACGGGCATTCCAACGGAAATCCTGGCAGTGGATGATGGCTCCACCGATGGCACCCGGGCGCTGCTGGCTCAGATGGATGGGCAGGGCGGCGTGCGCGTCATTCTGCATGCCCACAATCAGGGCAAAGGCGCCGCGGTTCGCACCGGCATCCAGAATGCCCGCGGCGATGTCTTGATTATCCAGGATGCCGACCTGGAATATGACCCGCAGGAATACACTCACCTGCTGCAGCCCATCGCCGCCGGGCAGACAGATGTAGTCTATGGTTCGCGCTTCCTGGGCAGCCAGCGCCGCCAGTTCCTTTTCTGGAGCATGCTGGGCAACCGCCTGCTTACCTTTGCCACCAACGTGCTCTACTTCACCCGCCTCACCGATATGGAAACCTGCTACAAGGTCTTCCGGCGCAGCGTGGTTCAGGGCATTACCCTGCATGCCCGCCGGTTTGACTTTGAACCTGAATTCACCGCCAAGCTGCTCAAGCGCCGCATCCGCATTCTGGAAATCCCCATCGCCTACAACCCGCGGGATTATTCAGCCGGTAAAAAAATCCACCTCAAAGACGCCTTCCAGGCCCTCTGGACCTTGATCAAATACCGTTTTGTTGAGTAAGAACTTGGGACAATGGCTTAAAACTAAAACGGGCACCCGCCGGGGTGCCCGTTTATTAATCCCATAACTATGCCTTCGCGCGCTGCTTGAGGCCAATTCCAATCCGCGCCAGCATCACCAGCAGCAGCAAAGCTGCGGCCACAATGGCGCCTATCTCCACCAGCGGCACATCCGCCCGTACGGCAGCAATCCCCGCAAACGCCCAGATCAGCACCAGCGGGTAGGCAATCTCGCGCTTTAGCAGGATCATCAGCACCCCCAGCAGGGTCGCCACACCGATCATCACTACCGTCAAAACCGCCGGGATGCCAAACCCATTCCACCCCAGGGAGATCAGCAGCGAGGCGATGTTTGCCACCGTCGCCACGGTAATCCATCCCAGGTAGATGCTGAAGGGCACGTTCACCGTCCAGGTTTCCACCCGGCTGGCTGCCCGCCGCCCAATGCGCTCATAGATCACCAGCAGTGAGACCAGCAGCCCCAGCATCAGCACCACCGACAGCCCAAACTGCAGGTAATGCCAGGCAAAAATCCAGGCGCTGTTGAATAGATTGGCAATCACAAACCACCAGCCCATGCGCTCAATTCGGGGGTTGTTGCGCTGAGATGGCAGCGCCTGATAAATGCCAAACGCAATCAGCCCGATGTAGATAATGCTCCAGATTGAAAACACATAGCCTGCCGGGGTGAACAGGCTGGGCAGCGAATCAGAGATCTGCCCCGTGTTCATCCCATTCAATGGCAAAATGTTCGCCAGCGAATTGACCACCAGCGTCAATACCAGAGTGAGTAAGTTCAAAATTGTTCGTAATTTCATGTGAGGTTCTCCTGAAAATAGTCTGCTTTTATTGTACAGGAAACCTCAACCGCGTGCACGTGAGCGTACAAGGTCAAATTAACTTTTCCTGGGCCGCATCTGCACCAGAACCACGCCTCCGATGGCAATTAACAGCCCCAGAATCTGCCGCCAGCCCAACCCCTCGCCGAGGAAAATCCACGCCAGAATGGAAATCAACGGCAGCATCAGGTTATTGATCAGCCCGGTTTCGGCAGCGGTCAGCGTTTGCTGGGTGTAATTCCACAGCGTAAAAGCCACGGCAGTATTCACCAGCGCCAGCCAACCGATAATTAACCAGGATACGAGGCCAATCTGCGGCAGCCCCTGAAAAATCACCCCGGCAGCCAGCAGCAGCACCGACCCCACCCCCATACTGATCCCCGTCACCACCACCGGCGAAATCCGCCGCCCGCCGTTGAGTTCCCGCCCCAGCACCGTGGACAG
>JAGOFZ010000057.1:4763-8551 GCA_017996955.1 Longilinea sp. | reverse complement strand
CTGCTGACCGGCTGCCTCACGCCGGTCGGCAGTCAGCTCACGCCGGCGGTCACCTCCACCCAATCCCCGGAACTCACCCGTCCTCCGGCAAAAACCCCCACTCCCAAAGTATCCCCCACCCCCACCCCGGCCTGGCTTGTCCCCGATCAAAAGCTCAATGGCATCACCGTAACCTTCTGGCACCCCTGGACGGGCGATACGGCGGTTGCGGTCGATAAACTGGTTGCCGAGTTTAACCGCACGAATGAGAAGGGGATCACCGTTCAAAGCATGGCCCTGGGCAGTGCGGGCCTCCTCTCAGGGCAAATCCCCACCGCCCTCTCCACCGGCATGCTGCCCGACGTGGTTGTAGCCCCCATGGAAGATCTGCTGACCTGGAGGTCTCAGGGAGCAGCCCTGGTGGACCTGAACCCCTACCTGAACGATGCCGAATGGGGCCTCTCCCCCGAGCAGGTGGCCGAAATCCCGACCACCATCTGGGCACAAGAAGCCGTAGATGGGCAGCGCCTGGGTCTGCCGGCGCAGCGGACCACCCAGGTTCTTTTCTATAACCAGACCTGGGCCCGTGAATTGGGTTTTAACGCGCCGCCGACCACCCCGACTGCCTTCAAAGAACAGGTCTGTGCCGCCGCCATTGCCCTCAATAATGACCGCTGGGCAGATAATAACGGCATGGGTGGCTGGGTCTGGGATGCGGACGCCGAAACCATCTGGACCTGGCTGGTGGCGTTTGGGGCCAATCCACTCCCGGCTTCTGCCGATCAACCCTACCGCTTTGATGTACCCGAATCAGTCTCCGCCTTCACCTTCCTCAAATCTATGGTAGATGAGGGCTGTGCCTGGAAGAGCCGCTACCCGCTGCCTTACGAGCAGTTCGCCGGCCGCCAGGCTCTGATCTACGCCGGCAGCCTGACGGATATTGCCGCTCAGCAGCGCGTTCAGGAACTTAAGAAGAGCACCGATACCTGGCTGGTCATTCCCTTCCCCTCGCCATCGGGGCAGCCAGTGACGGTGATCAGCGGACCAGCCTATGCCATCTTCCAAACCGCACCGGCAGAACAGCTTGCTGCCTGGATTTTTGTCCGCTGGCTGGCTGAGCCATCCCGGCAGGCGGCTCTGGCCCAGGCTGCCGGAGCCTACCCGCTCAGCAGCACGGCCAGCCAGCTCATGTCAGCTTATGCAGATGACTTGCCCCAGTGGGAAACCACCCAGGACTGGCTGAATTGGGCCCAGCCCGCCCCCGGATTAGCCTCCTGGAGCACTGCCCGCCACATCCTCGAGGATGCCGCCTGGCAGGTCATTCAACCCACCATCACCACCGACCAAATCCCTGCCGTCATGCAAGAACTGGAGGCCATGATCTCCCAGTACGCGCAATAAAGATAATGTGATAAAATATATCCACTTTGTTTCAGGAGAATCCCATGTCTGATCCCAAAACCACTGCCCAACCCGCCTGTGTTGCCTGCCAGCGCACCAGCACCGAAATCCCCCTGTTGACCCTCACCTACCAGGGTACCGAATTTTACATCTGCCCCGAGCACCTGCCCATCCTCATCCACCACCCCCAGCAGCTCACGGGCCGCCTCCCCGGCGTTGAGAACCTCAACCCGCACGAACATTAATCAATCCGCCTGTCATTCAAACAACAGCCCGGACCATTACGTCCGGGCTGTCATGTTTATTGCACCCCAGGGGTGTGACAATTGGCAAGCAAAAAACACCACTTAAGGCGTTTTTGAGCGGGTCATGTTATTGTAGAGGCGACGATGGGATTTGCATCGTCCCCTGATGGGGAAATCCATGAATCAAAAATGCGAACCCTTGTCCGCATTTTCCCTCGTGACGTATGAGAGGCGACGATGGGATTTGAACCCATGATCAGGGTTTTGCAGACCCTTGCCTTGCCACTTGGCCACGTCGCCGTAGATCTATTTGAGCGGGCTACGGGACTCGAACCCGTGACCTTCTCCTTGGCAAGGAGGTGTTCTACCAACTGAACTAAGCCCGCATCTCTTAACGGCTGAGATTTTAGCATCTTTCACAAAAAACGTCAAGACTTTTACGACGCATGTGCAAAGAATAAAAACGCCTGATCGCTTTGTTGAATTTTGATACCCCTCAATCCGGATAAAAACGTGCTACAATTACCCGCATATCGCGTGGAGACGTACCCTATTTCATCTCAATTATTCCTACAGGGTACATAGAAAGGATAGCTGATCATGAAACACATCGACATCAAAGAAGTTCTGCAAGACAAGTACACCGGACAAAACATCTGCGTATGTGGCTGGGTCCGCACATCGCGAGATTCAAAAAATGTGGCCTTCCTGGAGCTGAATGATGGAAGTTGCCTTAAGAATTTGCAGGTTGTTCTCGATAAGAATAATTTTAATGCCGATGCCGACTATATGCACCTTGGTGCTGCTTTGATGGTCACTGGCAAAGTCGTGCCGGGCCTGCAGCCTGGTACCGTTGAGATCTCTGCCGAAGAGGTCACTGTCTTGGGCGATTGTGCCCCAGATTACCCGCTGCAAAAGAAGCGCCACACCCTGGAATTCCTTCGCACCATGCCGCACCTGCGCCTGCGCACCCGCACCTTCAATGCGGTTTTCCGCGTCCGCAGCATCCTGTCAATGGCCCTGCATGAATATTTTCAACAGAACAACTATGTCTATATCCATGCGCCCTTGATTACTGGCAGCGACTGCGAAGGCGGCGGCGAAATGTTCCAGGTCACCACGCATGGCTTTGCTCCTGAATTCAAGACTGAGGAAGAATACTATTCCACCGACTTTTTTGGCAAAAAAGCGGGCCTGTCTGTCTCGGGTCAGCTTGAAGGCGAAGTTGGTGCCATGGCCTTTGGCAAGATTTACACCTTTGGCCCCAGCTTCCGCGCCGAAAACAGCAACACCCCCCGCCACCTGGCTGAATTCTGGCATATCGAGCCTGAAATCGCCTTTGCCACCCTGCCCGATGTTCTCGAAGTCGCTGAAGACATGTTCCGCTATGTCATTGGCCAGTTGCTGGAAAAATGCCCGGACGAACTGGCCTTTTTTGAGCAATTCTACGAGCAAGGTTTGATTGAAAAACTTAAAAAGGCAATCTCTGAAAAGTTTGCCATCATTGAATATACCGATGCAATTGAGGCCTTAAAAAAGTCTGGCGTCAATTTTCAATACCCGGTCAATTGGGATGACGGCTTGCAGACCGAGCATGAAAAATATATCGCCGAAGTGATTTTTGGCAAACCCACCTTTGTGATCAATTACCCCATTGGTGTAAAGTCATTTTATATGAAGCAGAATGACGATGGCAAAACAGTTGCCGCCAGCGATCTTCTGGTGCCTGGCATTGGTGAGTTGATCGGCGGCAGCGAAAGAGAGTACCGCCTGGAAAACCTGCTTGCAGCCATGAACACCAAAGGTATGGATGTGGAAAGTTATGATGACTACATCTCCCTGCGGCGGTACGGTACCACCCCCCATGGCGGCTTTGGCATTGGCCTCGAGCGGCTGATAATGTATGTAACCGGCATGACCAACATCCGGGACGTCATCCCATACCCGCGCGCCTCTGGCTTCCTGCCCTGAGACTCACGCCAATTTATCCCACCACTCACACCGGATGCGGCTCAACCGCATCCGGTTGTTTATTTTTTGGGTCAATGGGTACCAACAACCTGATCTTCTTGAGTGAGTGCCCCAGGAGGGAATTGAATATATACCCTCAATGGGTACCAACAACCTGATCTTCTTGAGTGAGTGCCCCAGGAGGGAATTGAA
>JAGOFZ010000057.1:0-4663 GCA_017996955.1 Longilinea sp. | reverse complement strand
TTTGGGTCAATGGGTACCAACAACCTGATCTTCTTGAGTGAGTGCCCCAGGAGGGAATTGAATATATACCCTCAATGGGTACCAACAACCTGATCTTCTTGAGTGAGTGCCCCAGGAGGGAATTGAACCCCCAACCTAGGCCTTAGGAGTGCCTTGCTCTGTCCATTTGAGCTACTGGGGCGGCAGTGTTGATTATAGCATCTTCATTATACCCCTTCAAGCCTGTTAAAACGATTGCCAGGCATGGGGGACATGCCTGGCAACCTTCAGGGAGGGAACCTAACCAGATGCTGCTGCATGGGGGGGACAAGCAGAAATAGCAATCTGGTTCGACACCTTCTACCAGTAAAAACGAACCGGTGTCTTGTCGATAATATACATCAAAATTATCAAAAATCAATTAATTACACTTAAGAGTTACCTGATAATCGCCTTAGCTCGGCTTTTCATTCCCCCGGTTAAATAAATCCAGCCAGTCATCCACCTCATCTGAGCTTAACTTTCGGTCAGTGCTGCCGGGCTGTTCACCTGCTCTAGCCTGTGCCGCCCTAAGCTCTGCCGCAAAAACTTCCGAAGTCACAACTTCAGCGCCGCGGGCGCGGGCCTCGGCCTGCACCCGCCGGTCCGAACTGACCACCCGCCAGTTGCGCGCTGCCCTTCCCATCTGGGCCAGCCGCTCTGCAATAGCATCATCTGCTGTGCGCCCCAGCCTGACAAAATGAACCGGGATTTGCCCATACCGCCGGGTGCCCGCCTGTCCGGCGGGCGCGCCATCAAAGTAAACTTCCACCTGCTGCCGGCTCACCCGGCAAAAGACCTGCAACTGGTCGATCAGGCTCAACTCATCATCCATTGCGCCCAGGCTCAGCCCGGGCACTTTGGGAATCAAATTATGACCATCAATCAGGTAAGGCATCTTACCCATTTTACCGTCATTCTGTGCTATCATTCAAGGGGCAGGGCAAGCCCATCTGATAAAGGTCCAACATGAAGTCTTGGAAACGTGTCATCCCTTATCTCCTATTAAATGTGCTGGTCTCCGCGCTGACCACCATCCTGGTCTGGCTGTGGGTTGTGCGCCCACAGTACACCGCCTTGCTGGCAGAACTTCAGCCCTCCCCTCAACCAACCCTGGCTCTGACCCTGCTGCCCAACCCCACTCCTTTGCCAACGGCCACTGTACCCCCACTGGGTGAACCCCTGGTTGAAATCACCTCGGTCTTTGGCCTGGGCGATGTGTCTACCGAATCCATCACTCTGACGCGCATCGGCTCTGGCGATCTCTGGATGACCGGCTGGCAGCTCCGGGATGAAGACGGGCACGTCTTTACCTTCCCAGAGATGATCTGGAAATCGGGTTCCATTCAGATTTATACCCTTGCCGGGCGTAACACCGCCGCAGGCTTATACTGGGGCCTGACCGAGACCGTCTGGGAATCGGGCGAACTGGTTTTATTAACCGATCCACAGGGCAATGAGCGCGCTCAACTGCGCCTGCCCTGATGAGGAGAACTCTGTTATGACACAAGCACTTTACCGTAAATGGCGCCCTCATCTCTGGGAGCAGGTGGTCGGGCAAGAGCATGTTGTCCAAACATTGAAGAATGCCATTCGGAGCGAGCGCGTCGGCCATGCTTATTTATTTGCCGGACCACGCGGCACCGGCAAGACGACCACCGCCCGCCTGCTGGCTAAAGCCGTCAACTGCCTTGAGCCCGACCCTGCTCAGCGGCCCTGCGACCATTGTGAGTTTTGTAAAGCCGTCAACGAAGGCCGTTTCCTCGATCTGATTGAAATTGATGCTGCCTCGAACACCAGTGTGGATGACGTGCGCGACCTGCGCGATAAAATCAATTTCTCGCCTTCCCAGGGACATTATAAAGTCTATATTATCGACGAAGTTCACATGCTCTCCACTGCAGCTTTTAACGCCCTGTTGAAGACTCTGGAAGAACCCCCCGCCCACGCCATTTTTATCCTTGCCACCACAGAGGTTCATAAGATCCCTGCCACCGTTCTTTCCCGGTGTCAGCGTCACGAGTTCCGCCGCATCCCGGTCAGCAATATTGTTGCCAACCTGCAAGAGATTGCCAGTAACGAAGGGCTGAAAGCCGATGAAGATGCCCTGACGCTGATTGCCCGCCAGGCTACCGGCAGCATGCGCGATGCCATCTCCCTGCTTGATCAGGTGGCCTCAACCGGTCAACACATTTCTTTAAATTTGGTCCAAACAGTTCTTGGCACAGCCACCAGCAAATCGGTGCTTGATCTGGTTGGCGCCATCCGCAGCCGCCAGCCTGCCGCTGGATTGGATAGCATTCATCAGGCTTTAGACAGCGGCACCGACCCGCGCCAGTTTGCCCGCCAGACCATTGATTATCTGCGCGCACTGCTGCTGGTCTCGATGGGCAACGCCCGCCTGGTGGACGCAACCGATGAGGCCCGCGCCCAGATGGCCGCCCTGGCTCAGGATTTTACCCGCTGGCAGCTGCTTGAAATTGTGCGGCTCTTCAATGCCGCCGCCAATGAGGCTCGCAGCGGTTGGCAGCCGGGCCTTTTGCTTGAAGTTGCCCTGGCTGAATCAATTGCCGCCATGGAACAGGCCGAAATGCGTCAGATGTCCGTTCCCCAGGCGGTGGCTTATCCAGAACCGATCATCACCCCGCCTCTGGCACAGTCAGCGCCGCCTCAACCGGCACCCGTGACTACCCCGCCCCCCTTGCCTCCAGAACCAGTGTCCGAGCAGCGCTCTCCAACCCCCGCAGCAGAACAACCCGCTGCAGCGCAGGCTGCCTCAACCCCGGCAGCCCTCCCGGCTGGTGGAGAACTGACCCTTCAGGCGCTGACCCAGGCCTGGCCCCAAATCCGCATGATCGTGAAAAAGGCGCGCCCGCCCACAGAAGCCCTGCTGAACTCTTGCAAGAACATTTCACTGCGAGAAGGTGTGCTGATTCTGGGTTTTTCCACCGAGGTGGTTAAGTCCAAAATGGAAGGCAATGATAACATCCGCATCACTCAGGATGCCATAGCCCAGCTTTTGAGAGTGCGCCCTGCCATCCGTTGTGTGGTGGTTGGTGCGCGGGGTGGGGGGCTCTCTGCTGATGGCGAAGACCCCGATGGACTGGTGGGCACCGCCCTCAACCTGGGTGGTAAAATAGTCCAAAAAGAATAACTGTAGAGGAGTATAAAGAATGGCTAAAGGATTTAATCGCCCCGTTGGCGGCCGTAATCAGGGCGGCGGTATGATGCAGCAGATTCAACGCATGCAAGAGCAAATGGCTCAAGCGCAGGCCCAATTGGCCGAAGAGACTGTCACCGCCACCGTTGGCGGCGGCGTGGTCAAAGTAACCATGACTGGCGCCCAGGTCTGTCGTTCAGTTGAGATTGACCCCGAAGTCTTGAAAGATGCTGATGCTGAAATGCTGCAAGACTTAATCCTCAGCGCTGTCAACCTTGCTTTGGATCAATCCCGCGAACTGGCTGCCCAGCGCATGGAACCGCTCACCGGCGGTCTGGCGGGTATGCCGGGCCTGTTCTAGGCGCAGCATATGCCCGTCTTACCTCTGCCTGTTCAGAATCTTATCACTGCCCTGGAGCGCTTGCCCGGCATTGGCCCCAAGTCGGCTTCCCGCCTGGCCTTTTACCTGCTGCGCGCCCCCGATGAAATCTCCGGTCAGCTGGCCGAGGCCCTGCTCAAACTCAAATCGTCCACCGCACTTTGCCAGATCTGCTTCAATATCTCGCTGGCTGAGCAGCCCATCTGTGAAATTTGTGCCAGCTCTCGCCGTGATGCCAGCGTGATTTGCGTGGTTGAAGAACCCCTCGATGTCCTGGCGCTGGAGCGTACCGCGGGTTATGACGGTCGCTATCATGTCCTTCATGGCGTCATTTCTCCGATTGAGGGCATTGGCCCCGAGGATTTGAAAATTCGTCCCCTCATTGAGCGTATTCAGGCGGGCGGCGTGCGAGAAGTCATTCTGGCAACCAACCCCAGCATGGAAGGCGACGCCACCGCACTCTATCTGCGCCAGCAGCTTTTACCCCTGGGGGTGCAGGTCACCCGTCTGGCGCGCGGCCTGCCCGTGGGCGGCGACCTGGAATATGCCGACCAAAACACCCTCCTGCGAGCCCTTTCAGGTCGCAGCGAAATGGGATAACCCGAAAAAGTATCGCCCGGCAGACATTCGCCGGGCGATTTTTTATCTCGAAAAGGCTCTGCTCTTTAAGCCGGGGCGGTAAAAGCCGCCAGCTTTTCCAGTTTATCCCCGTTGCGGATCAAGTAGTAGGGTGTCCAGGCGATCCCAAATGCTTCTACAAAGATGTCCTTCTTCAAGGGCGAAAGCGGCACTTCGCTCTGATCATTGGCGGCCTGTGACCAGCGCTCTTGAATAGCCGCCAGTGCGGCCTTGTGTTCAGCTTCCATAGAAATCAACTGCTCTTCCAGGGCATCCAGTTCCTGCTTTTCTTCTTCCAGATCGGCCTTGGCTTGCTGGGTCAGGCGGCGCTTGGTCAGCGATGATGAGATGCTGCGCTTGCGTCCACCCAGCAGACTGAGCACCAGTTCGCCGTGCGTGCCCAGTTCTTCAGTCCGCCGCTGCGATACTTCATCTTCCTGGCTCTCAACCTCTTTTTCCTGCCGCTTGATTTTCTGCTTCATCGTCTC
>JAGOFZ010000056.1 GCA_017996955.1 Longilinea sp. | reverse complement strand
TTCCTCGGGTAAGGTAAAATTATGTTTGTAGATCATGGTTTCTCCTTGGTGGTGTGATAACCTTAAGGATAACCTGATCTACTTTTTTTAAGGTGCTGGATTTTACAGAAACGATTGTACACTAACTCGAGATTTGCATCTCGATCCGATCGCCAGCGCTCGCGTAACCTGTGTCATGTGACATGAAGAAGGTTAGCTTTAATGGCTCGCCTGCCGGCAGGGTCAGGGTAGGTGTCGCCAGCCGGGTACTGTTGCCACTGGAAAAGCTGAATGCATTCCAGCGCGCCATCCCGGCGCCGCTGTGCGGCAGCAGGGTGGGGGAGGTACCTGATGTCACTCGATCCCAGCTGCTGGTTCCAACCAGTGGTGTTTGCACCCAGCCGGTTGGCGGGAAGGTTGTCCCGTCAAAGCTTTCCAGCGGGGTGGGGAAGCTTGCCACCAGGCGGGTTGCAACTGTCTTGGTCACGGTTACCGGCAGGGCGGTGGCATCAGTGATTACTGCAGCATTGTTCACCAGCGTTCCGCACGGCACACCGGTGGGGTCAACCTGGTAGCTGATTGTGATGGTTTCGGCAATCGCAACCGCCCCATCCCAGGTCACCTGGTCGTTACCCGCAGCATAGGCACAGGATCCGCTGGTGCAGGTCAGGCTGCCCGCTACATAGGCCGCCCCCTCGGGGATGGGGTCGGTCATATTTGTGGCGGTGGTCGCCAGATCACCACTGTTGGTGATGTTGATGGTATAGGTGATGGGGTCTCCCACCAGAGATTCAGCCGGGGCGGTCTTTGTAGACGTGGTGAAGTTGGCTGCCGGCGGTGGGGGGGTCCAGGTATAGGTCAACCCGGTTGCCGGATAAACGGTGGTGGTCAGCGCCATCGTGGCAGAGTTCACTGTGCCGCGGGTAGAGGCGCTCCAGTCCGTGGTCGTTGTCCGGTTTTCGTAATCGGTGGTGTTGGGGCCTTTGAGCCCAACTTGATTGGTGCGGTTTGTGGCATCTTTTGTATGGGCGCCATAGACAAACTCAATCACATTGGTCGTCTCATAGAGCCGGATTTGATAGTTGTAGATGTCAGTCGTCGTTGATCCATAGTGTGTGAAATCTTTCCATTGGATCACAAAGACTTGATTGGGCGAGCTGCCCAGAAGTTCTGAACGAAGTTCTGACGTGGCGGTGCTTCGTTGGTCTTCAGCATGGGCTGAAATAAGGTTTTCACAGCCAGCCGTTGTTGAACTGATCGGGGTATAGCCGCAAGATCCGCTAAACGCCGTGCTGCCCAACCGGACAAAGCCGTTGGCATTGATGCCCAGTTGGGTGTAATCAATGTTGTTGTACTTGAATGTAAAACCGATATTGATGGCATTGTAATTGTTGTCATCAATCCCGGTGCCCGATCCATGCAGCGTGCCGCCGGTTATTCCCGTGTAGGTCCCAATAGCGGAACTGAAGGAGTAGGTATCGCGCACCTGTTCAATGCCAGCGCTTTCAACCGCCGCTTTGGGCTCAGCGGGTTTGGGTCCCTGAACTTCGGTTGTGGGCGGCTGGGTTGGGGCAGCCTGCACAGTGCTTAACGGCAGAACCAGTCCCAGAACCAGGGTGAGCATGACCAGTAAATAGGTCAATTTCCTGAAGGAATTCATTTTTTGTCTCCTGAAAGATGAGCATAAAGGGTATTAATGATCTTGGGCTGCGTGTAGTTCAATGTCTTATGCGGCACCTCCGGCGAGAAAAGTTGATTGGTATGGGTTTGAATTGCCAATCTGCATCCCCCAAGCATCTGTCATAACGGGCACTAATCATATTCTAATAGTCTTTATGCCGGAGTCAAGTGAAACGCCCTCCCGACTTTAACACTTATCTAATAAAAACCCGCCCTGAAACGATCTGGTTTCAGGGCGGGCATCCATATCTTGTGTCTTACCACTCGGGCAAAATCAGCACATAATCCTCGTACATCGTATCCAGCTCATACCGATCATCCTGCGCCGAGCTGTTGATTTGATAGGCGGTCATCTCGCCTTCTCGAAACAGTGCCGAAACGCCTGTGGAATACTGCGTGCCAAACCAGAAGTAGGTTGTGATGATGACGCCAGTATCATCATATTTTTCCTCATAGATGCGCCCCTCTCCGCCCATGATGCGGGCAATCTCTTCCAGCGTCAGATCTTTTTTAACCTGCAAGACATGCCGGGTGCGCATATCGCTGTCCTCTTTGAGGTAAGAGGCATATTTGTGAATCAACTGCCCATCCTTATCCTGCAGCAGCAGCCCATTGGGGTCCGCCTGCTTGATCTTGAACCCAAACTCACCGGCTGTCGCACTGTTATAAATGTAAGTAACATACTTGATCGCCGCCCCGTCCGGTGAGACTGTTTCGCGCGCCGGTTCGCCAAACACCGCCTTGATCTCATCCAGTGTGCTGCCCAGCGGCAGGTTCACAAATTTGACATAATCCGGGTTGGCCATCACTACGCTGTCATAACTGTTGGTGGGCGGCGTCAGCAGCCGGGCCACCCGCGGGTGGGTGGTATCGTTATCGGCTGCAGGCTCAATTCCGGGCACATCCAGTAGCGTCTTGATGACGGCATCTCCCAGCAGCATGACCGCAAATTGCCCTTCGCCAGTGCTGCCCGGCCAGGCATACACCGCATACTGCTTGCTGGTATCCTGCGCACTCACATAGGCTGTGAACAGATAGCCTTCACCCAGCGCGCCCTCCACTTCACTCAGCGTCATGCCGGGCTGCACCTGCGCCTGCTGGTCTGTGGTGGGCAGCCTGCCCTCGGGAATGCTCTTTAGTGCCTTATACACCACCTGTCCGCCCGGGTTGGCAATCACTTCAATCGCCGCGTCGGCATACTGGAAGCGGTAGATTGTGGACTGGAGCATATACTCACGGTAAGGGTGCCCGCTCAGTGTTTGGGTTGGCTCCCCCAGCCGCGTGATAACATCCTGCACCGGGCTGAGCAGTCCAATGGCCAGATATTCCTCATACCCGGCCGGCAGCGAGAGTTCTCCGGCCTCAACTGGCGTTTGGCCGGCAGCGGCATTGGGTTCAAAAAACGCAATGCTGTTCAAAACTGCCTCAAAATAGGGCGCCAGCGCTTCCCAGCGGTCGGCCGGAGCCACCCCGATCATTAATAATGCCTGGTCTGACGTAGGCATCAGAACGGCGGCCCGTCCCAGCAGCCCCTGGCTTTCAGATTTGCCGGTCAGCTCCGCTGTGGTGCCACCCACTCCCTGAAGCGAAAGGGCCTCCACGGCCCCCATATCAAAGGGCATTTCGCCCACAAACTGGGTCAGCACATCAGCCGCAGTCAGGCCATTCAGAAACTCGCCATTTGAGCCCATCAGCATTATGGCTGGGCCGCGGTCCAGGCTGCCATCCGGCGCCAGCAGCATCACAGCCGCCCCATCTGTCTCAATAGAATAATCTGGGATCGGACGAAACGCATACCCGCCTGCCTCATTGCGGATCGGATCGCCCAGTGCCGGTCCATTCGGCATTGGGGTGGCAGCCGGGGCCTCGGTGACCTGCGCTGCCGGGGCATCGGTGGGCACTGCTGTCTTCCCGCAGCCCGTCAGGCTGACCGCCAGAACCAGAATTATCGCCAGAAATACAAGCTTTGTCTTCATCGAAAATATCCTTTCATAAAACATCGAACGGATTGCGCCTGCCTCAACAGCACACGCCCCAAAAGTACACTTTGAGTTTAGCCTCCCAGCGTCAAAAAAACGTCAAAAATGCCCGCTGGTTACAGCGGGCATTCAGGTTCATGTATCTGCAAAGCGATTTTTATCGCCAGGTGTAGATCAGGGTGTGCTTCCTGCAGCCGGGTCAAAAAACGCTACTGAGCCCAGCACCGCTTCAAAATAGACCGCCAACTCGTCCCAGCGCTCTGCGGGAGCCACTCCCATCATCAAGAAAGCCCGGTTTGGTGCTGGCACCAGCACGGCCGCGCGTCCCACCAGGCCGCCGCTTTCTGCCGACCCTGTCAGTTCAACTGTGGCCCCATCCAGCCCGTTCAGCGTGATGACCTTAATTTCACCCATTTCAAATGGTGTGCCTTCGATAAACATGGGCAGTTCGTCCGCTGCAGTGAGCCCCGTCAGGGTCTCATCCACCGCGCCCATCAACACAATCGCCGGGCCTTCGTTCACGTCGGCCTCGGGCGCCAGCATCATCACCGCTGCCCCATCCGCCTGCAGGGTGTAATCAGGGATGGATAGGAAGCTGAATCCCCCCGGATTATTGATCAACCGATCGCCCATGGTTGGCCCGGTGGGGGTGGGGGTTGCCGTTGGTGCTTCAGGCGTGGTAACAATTTGACCGCAGCCGCTTAAGCCAATTGCCAGAACAAGCAGGGTCAGGAGCAGTGCCGATTTGATTTTCATTTGATATTATCCTTATTAATGTTATTACCCATAATGGGTTAGATTTTCGACCAGTCCAGATCAACAAAGGGCTGCCGAGTCTCAATTTTGGTCTTGCGGTTTTCCATGTACCGGGCACACCACGGGTCCAGGTTGTTCAGGTCCAGGCTGCGGTGGATTGCGATGTAAAGGTCAATCTCACGCAGTTTCAGAAATACTGGCATCTCGCGCAGCCAGTGGGGTGCCAGATTATACTCTTGCGCATAGCCTTCAAGAAGCTCGCCCAGGCTGCGCCGGGCAAATTCAATTTGCTCGGGGGTCCGGCAGTCCAGAGGCAGTACATACATCCAGGCCATCGCCAGGTCATACACAAACCACCCGTACAGGCAGTCGTCGAAATCAAAGATGGTAATCTTGCCGTCCTGCACAAAGAAGTTGCCCCCATGCGCATCCTGATGGATTAACCCATAGGCATCGTCTGGCTTGGGCAGGGTGTGCAGGGCACCCACCGTCTCACGGTAGCGTTCACCGATCGCCGGCTCCACCAGCGGCAGATATTGCTCAAAATCCGCCGCTTCAACCAGCAGGTCAGGTCGGCGGTAGCGGGGTGCACTGGGTTCAAAACTGCGTGTCAGGCGGTGCATTTGCCCCAGCAGCCGTCCCACCTTCCGCAGCAGCCCGGCTTCCCAATCCTCACGCCGCGGCGGCTGCCCTGGCGCCCACTGAAATGCCACTGCTGAGAACTGGCTGCCATCTGCGGCCGAAATCACTTCAACCACTTGCCCTTCGCGTGAAGGCAGTGCCCGCGGCACCGATACGCCGTGATCAGCCAGGTAATTGATCCACTCAATTTCACCCTGCACCATGTCGGGTGTCCGATGCAAATCGTGGGCAATTCGCAGCGCCACTTTTTGATTGGCAATCTGCCCCGCAAAAATCTGATTCTCAAACCCATCCAGCGGTTCAAGAATGGTCAGGTCAAAGCGCCGGCTGGCCTCAGCCAGAATGGACTCGTTAAATAGCTCGCGAGAGTGTTTATCCATGCCGCTCATTATACCCGAGCCGCCTCAATTTTCCGGTATAATCAGCCCATCCTGCGGTTAAGGACAACTTCATGACCCTGCTTTCCGTTTTAGTGGCCTTATTGCCCATCATTTTGATTTTTCTGCTGCTGACCGTCCGCCGCACCGCTGCCGATATTGCCGGTCTGATTGGCTGGGTGGCTACGGTATTGGTGGCCTGGCTCTACTTCCAGACGCCGCTCCAGGTCACATTCCTGGCCAGTCTGTCCGGCTTGTTCGCCTCGCTGCCCATTGCCCTGGTGGTCGCCACCTCCATCTTCCAGATCACGGTCATGATGGAAACAGGCGCAATGGCTTGCGTGGTTGCACTTCTCAAGACCATCGCCCCGCGCGATCAGGTCGTCCAGATTATGCTGATTAATGTCGGTGCAGGCACTTTGCTGGCTGCATTGGGTTCCACCCCCGTCTCCATTTTACCGCCCATCTTGCTGGCCTTAGGTTATACCCCCTTTGTGGCCATTGCCCTGCCCGCCATCGGCTATGATGCCCTCTGTACCTACGCCCTGCTGGGCACGCCGGTGGTGGTTTTCTCCAATTTCGTGGGTTTGCCGGTCGCCGAAGTCGGCGGCTACTTTGCCCGTTACATGCCCATCATCAGCACCTGTATCGCCTTCGGCATGTTGTGGATTGTTGGCCGCTGGAAGCTCGTCTGGAAGGGCCTGGTTCCCACCCTCATCGCCGGGCTCACCGCTGGCCTGATTGCCATCGGCATGAATGCTGCCGGCCTGGTCACTTTGACGGGCGTGGCTGCCGGGCTGGGGGTCATTCTGGTGATGCTGGCCTATCTCAAGCTCACTGGTCGTCCCATCCTGGATCGCTCGGTCCAAACCGACGCCGACCGCGTCGCCGAAACCCGCCTCTCGCTCTGGGCGGCGCTCTCCCCCTGGCTCATTTTGACGCTCTTTTCCCTCATAATCAATACCCCTGCCCTGCCATTCTTTGATCTGCTCTTCAAGCAGTTAGCCATGCCCCTGGAGATCATCCCCGGGGCACCCGAAAAACTGCGCGTCTTCTGGCAGGCCTATTTCTGGATCCTGATCAGCACACTGATTGCCCTGCCCTTTATGAAAACCACCCGGTCGCAGTTGGCAGCCTCTCTGCGTAAGTGGTCCAAACGTGCCCCGCGCCCCATGCTGGCGGCTGGCGTTTTCTTTGCCATTGCCTATGTCATCAATCATTCCGGCAAAACCCTCGATTGGCAGCTTGTGGACCCCAACCTGAACATGGTGCAGTTGCTGGCCGGCGCCGCCGCTGATGGCTTTGGGCGTCTCTATCCCTTGGTTTCACCGTTTCTCGGTCTGCTGGCCGGTTTTATAAGCGGTTCCGAGGCTTCGGCCCTGGCCATGTTGACGCAGATCAACCTGTCCACCGCCGAGCGCATTGGCGCTATTGGATTGCTGGTGGCTGCCTCCAGCGGTATTGGCGGCGGTCTGGCCTCGGTCATCTCCCCGGCAAAGCTGCAAAATGCTGCCGCCAGCATTGACCGCATTGGCGAAGAGTCGCGGGTGATTTTTACGGCTTTTGTGATCTCTATTGTAATCACCATCATAGCTGCCGTATTGACCCTCATCTGGGCTTTCTGAGGTTTTGATGGAATTCGAGTTTTTACCCCTCTCTGGCGCCGATAATGCCTCGGGTGCGGTAGTGGTCATTGACGTTGTCCGCGCCTTTACTACCGCCGCCTATGCCTTCGCCGCTGGCGCATCTGCCATCACCGTCACCGGTGAGATTAGCGCCGCCCTGGCCTTGCAGCAGTCCATCCCCGGCGCTCGCCTGATGGGCGAGAATGATGGCGACCTCATCCCCGGCTTTGATTATGGCAACTCGCCCGAGCAGGTGCAGGCTCAGGATCTGCGCCAGGTGCATCTGATTCAACGCACCTCGGCGGGCACCCAGGGCTTGGTGCGCGCGGTCCATGCCAGCACCTTGCTGGCTGCCAGCCTGGTGGTTGCCTCCGACACCGCAGAGCATCTCCGCCGCCTGTCTCCGCCCCGCGTGACGTTTATCGCCACTGGCCTGGGCGCTGATGGCTGGGGCGATGAAGACCTGGCCTGTGCTGAATATATCGCCGCACTGCTGCGCGGTGAATCCCCTGATATTCCTGCGCTTCAGCAGCGCATTCGCCGTTCCCCGGTGGGGCAGCGGATGGTCGCCCCCGGCCAGACCACCTTCTGGCCCGGCGATCTAACCCTCTGCCTGGCAGTCAATCGTTTCAACTTTGTCATGCCCGCCCATCGTACCCCTGCCGGACAGATTATCTTGCAACCCCAGATCGTATCGCCTGTGGTGTGAACCTTTTTAATAAAACTTGACAAAATATATCCAATTTGTTATCGTAAGGGCATGAAAACAACTGTCCTGTTAACGATACTCGTTTTGGCGCTTGCCGCCTGCACCCCCGCAGCCACTGCGCCCGTTGAAACCCTGCCGACCGCTGCACTGCCCGCCGAAATAACCAGCCCAACCGCCACCACCCCTGCCGCCACGCCTGCTATCCCTCAACCGTCCCCTGCGGCAGTAGAAGGCCAGGTGCGCTTTGTACTGATCCCGGCAGAGAGTCAGGCAGGCTATTCCATTGATGAAACCTTCATCAACCAGAACAACACTCTTTTTACAGCTGTTGGGGTTACCAGCGCCATCACTGGCGATCTAACCCTGAACTACACTGACCCCACCGCCTCGCAGTTTGGCGAGTTTGTCGTGGATATCAGCACCCTCACCAGTGATTCCTCCCGCCGTGATAACGCCATCCGCCAGAACTGGCTGGAATCCAACACCTACCCCCTGGCAGTCTTCACCGTCACCCAGGTCCAAAACTTCCCTGCCAACCCGCAGGAAGGTCAAACAATCCCATTCCAACTCCTGGGTAATCTAAAAATCCGCGAGGTGACCCTGCCCATCACCTGGGATGTCTCTGCCATGCTGCAAGGCGATCGCTTGACCGGCACAGCCACCACCAATATCATGCTGGTCGATTTTGGCATTGAACCCCCCTCCATTGCCGGCATCCTCTCGGTCACCGATGGCGCCCTGCTCACCGTCAATTTTGTTTTTGAGCGCGATTCCGAATAAATTGCCCCGCCAAATCCTTGACCTTTTGGGCACCCTCTGATAGAATATTGCCTCAGCCGCCCCCATGGTCTAGCGGTTAGGACACAGCCCTTTCAAGGCTATAACCGGGGTTCGAGTCCCCGTGGGGGCAC
>JAGOFZ010000055.1 GCA_017996955.1 Longilinea sp. | reverse complement strand
TCAGTTGCCGTATCTCCCTTTTCCTCGGCAAATATCCTGGTCGGTACTGCTGGGCGCGGCGTCATCCGTTGGAATGGCGCCACCTGGACCGCCACGAATCTTGGCAGCGGCTCGATCTATGCCCTGCACTTTGACGCAGCCACCCCTGGCCGAGTCTGGCTGGGTGGGGATTCTGCTGCTGGCTCCCTGCGGGTCTCTACCGATCAGGGTGCAACCTGGGTGGTTACCGCCTCGGGCCTTAGCGGCAGAACAGTTTATGCCCTCAGTCAGGGGGGCAGCCATCCCAATATCCTGCTGGCTGGCACTGATTCCGGAGTTTACCTGAGTAACGACTCGGGTGCAAGCTGGCAGCCTGCTGGACTATCCGGTCAAACGGTTAAAGCTGTGGCTGTACATCCCGCAAATTTAAATCGGCTGCTTGCCGCAACTTCAACCGCAATTTACTTCAGCCCGGATGGTGGCCTCACCTGGACAGAAGTTGCGCCTCAATATAATGGGTTTGGTTATCTTGGGGCAACCGCAACCTCCGCCACTCCCTATTTTTTCTACTTTCATACCCGCTACGGCGGCCTGATAAAAATAAACGAATAATCACCCTGAACTCCCTAAACTTTTTGGGAAGGCTCTATACTTTCTCCACAAAAATATAACGTGCGGCTGCATTTCCCAGGGTCACTGGCTGGCCGTCCACTTCAATGGTGATTGTCTGATTGAACGGCAGAATTTCAGTAACTGAAACTTTTGTCCCTGGGAGGATGTTCTTCTTTTCAAGATAACTGAGCAACTCTGCATTTTCTTCTGCCAGCTCATGGATTCGTCGAATAATGCCCACCTCCCCGACCGCAATCTTTGTCAGCGGAATCCAGGACGCAACGGCTTCTTCATAACCCGGCAGGGGATTGCCGTGCGGGCAGGTCTGCGGGTGGCCAAACTGTTCCAGCAGGGCGGTTTCAGTCATGCTGGAGATGGCATGTTCCAGTTGATGTGCTTCTTTGTGGAGCTTGGACCAGGGCAGGGTTTTATGCATCATCCATTCCATCAGCATATGGCGGCGCATCACAACCCGCGCCGCATCCCATCCATACTCGGTCAGATGGGTGCCATCTTTATTCATGGTGATCAGACCATCTCGGGTCATACGTTTGAGCGTGTTGGTCACAGTCGGCGGGCTGACGCCCAGCAGTTCTGCCAGGTGTGATCCCACCACCGGCTCATTATCACGTTCCATGACGTAAATAAGCGATAGATAGTCCTGAATAGTAGAGCTCAGGCCAGGCAGTTCATAAGAATCAGAATTGGTGATATTTGTCATGAATAACCTCTTTGGTTACTCTATGCTAAAAATAAATATTAGCATATAATAACATCGTGCCTGCTATATGCTAATTATACCTCTATACAGGAGCTGGATATGCCTGAGAACAAAAGTCAGTTATTGTTATCCGAAATTAACGCCGGCGACCATGCCACAATTCTGGCCTTCCAGGGTGGTCGGGCGGTTGTCAATCGCCTGGCTTCACTGGGCTTCACGCCCGGCGCCCAGGTGGACATGAGTCAGAATTATGGGCGCGGGCCTCTGATTGTCACGGTCCGCGGCATGCGTGTAGCCTTGGGGCGTGGTGAAGCCGCCAACATCGTTGTCTCGCGAGGCGCACATGACTGATTGCCATCCTGCACCTGCCCGGGCAGGTGAACGACTGGCTGATCTTGATCACGACGCCCCGCTGATTGCCTTGGCGGGGCAGCCCAATATGGGCAAATCAACATTATTTAACCTCTTAACTGGACTGAATCAGCATGTGGGTAACTGGCCCGGAAAGACTGTTGAGCGGCGCGAGGGGCATTTTGACCTGAACGGACGAACGGCCCGCCTGGTCGATTTGCCCGGTGCCTACAGTCTGACAGCAAACTCACCCGAGGAGGTGATTGCCCGCGAGTTTATCCTGCGCGATAAGCCAACAGTTGTCATTGCCGTCATCAGCGCGGCTAATCTGGAGCGCAGCCTCTATCTGGTGGCTGAACTGGCGGCCCTCGATGCACCTCTGGTGGTAGCGCTGAACATGGTGGATGTCGCCGCTCAGGAAGGCATCCAGGTTGATGCCGCCGCTCTCGAGACATCGCTCGGCGTCCCCGTGATTCCCATGACAGCTTCCAAAGCCCTGGGAGTCCCCAGGCTTCTCGATGTGGTAGAAAACCTATTGGTTAGCAGCGAACCCCAGCACATCAATCAACCCGAGGTGCGCTCTGACCACCGTGCAGTCTTGGAAAACATTGAATCATTGGTTACCGCCCACATCCCGGCGCCCTATCCGCCCGGTTGGATCTCCCTCAAGCTGCTCGAAGGCGATGCTGAAGTCACGCAAATGATGCGCACCCTTCTGCCGGTCCAGGTTTGGGCTGCCGTGCACGAGATCCTACGCGCCCATGATGATGCCTTTCTGGCGGTTGCCTCCGGGCGTTACGAATGGATTGGCCGCATGATTCGCAGCGCAGTCAGCCATCCAAAGGTTGGTCAGGTCGGAATCACTGAACGGATTGACCGCTGGGCGGCTCATCCGGTTTGGGGGCTCTTTATCCTGGCTGGCATCCTGGGCCTGGTGTTCTGGCTGACCTTCGCCATCGGCAGTCCGCTGCAAGAATGGCTGGAGGTCCAGATCATCGGTCCCCTGGCAGCTTTGGCCGCACAGGCCCTGACTGGCGCGCCCTTCTGGGTGCAGGGAATGATCGTCGATGGCTTGATCGGCGGGGTGGGCTCCGTGCTGACCTTCCTGCCCATTTTAATCATCTTCTTTGCTGCCTTTGCGCTGATCGAAGATGTAGGCTACATGGCTCGGGCGGCCTATGTGATGGATAACCTGATGCACCTGATGGGGCTGCATGGCAAATCATTCCTGCCGCTCTTCCTGGGCTTTGGCTGTAATGTGCCGGCCATCATGGGCACACGTGTCATCGAGTCGTGGCCCGCTCGCCTGCTCACAATTTTGATTGCGCCTCTCGTGCCCTGCACCGCGCGTATGGCGGTTGTAGCCTTTATTGCCCCGGTATTTTTCGGCAGCCGTGCTGTCTGGGTTTCCTGGGGTTTGATCCTGCTTTCACTGCTGGCCCTGGTTGGCAGCGGCGTCTTGCTCAACCGTGTCATCTTCAAGGGGCAGCGCTCGGCCTTTGTGATGGAAATGCCGCTCTATCATCTGCCCAATGCCCGCACCATCGGACTGCTCGTCTGGCAGCGGTCAATCGCTTTTGTCAAAAAGGCCGGAACGGCCATCCTGGGCATGTCCCTGCTGGTTTGGATACTCTCCTACCTTCCCAATGGCGACCTCAACACCAGTTTCCTCGCTAAATTCGGCCAATGGATTGAACCACTGGGGCGGTTGATGGGCTTTGACTGGCGGTTGATGGTGGCGCTCATCACCAGCTTCCCCGCCAAAGAAAACGCCATTGCCACCCTGGGTGTGCTTTTTGGAAATTCGCCCGGCGCAGGTCTGGCAGATTCCCTGTCGGCTGCTTTCTCAACCGCCACTGCGCTTTCTTTCCTGGTCGTAACCATGCTCTTTATTCCCTGTATGGCTACCGTGGCAGTCATTAAGCAAGAGACCAACTCGTGGCGCTGGGCCCTCGTGAGTGTACTGCTGCCGCTGCTGCTTTCTGTGCTGGCTGGAACCGGCGTTTACCACCTGGCCCTCTGGATTGGACTGTAACGATGCTTGAAAAACTGCTTGCCGAAATCCGCTCTGGCGGAACCCTTGAAATTCGCTCTCTGGCTCATCGGCTAGACACCACCCCCGAAGTTGTAACCGCCATGCTCGAACATCTTCACCGCGCCGGTTATATCCAGCCCTATCAAACCTGCAGCAGCGCTTGCGATGGCTGTGGGCTTAAAAATGCCTGCAAAACCACTCCCCAGGCCGTCATGGCGCGGCTGTGGCAGGCATAAAGGCTGTCAGGGGCCCACATCGCTCAGCCAACTTTCCCATAAAGGGTTATACTTGACTCACGTCACTCATTGGGTATTTGCAAAAGAATGCCAGACAGCAAAAATCAACTTGGGAGGCTGAAATGAATAACCAAAAAGCGCCTGATATCATCCGCATCGCAATCATGCTGCTGCTGGTCCTGGTGGTCATCCCGCTTCTGCCCATTCTGATTTCCGGGCAGTGGGGCTGGTGGCAGGCCTGGGTGATGACAGCCGTCTTCATCCTTTCCTTCATCATCAGCCGTATCCTGGCGTCGCGCCGAAACCCTGGCATCCTCGCAGAGCGGGCCAATTATAACCAGCACCAGAACACCCAGCCGTGGGATAAATGGCTTTCCCCCTTGGTGGCTTTTGGCAGCGCCTTTGTCTTTCTGGTTGTTGGGTTAGACGCGGCCTTTCACTGGTCGGCGGGTTTCTCGCTGCCGCTAGAGCTCACCGGGCTTGCACTGATCGTTGCCGGGTACCTGCTCGCGTCTTATGCATTTGTCGAGAATGCCTACTTTTCGGGCACCGTACGTATCCAGGCAGACCGAGGTCACAAGGTTGTATCAACCGGGCCGTATGGCTGGGTGCGCCATCCAGGCTATCTGGGCAGCCTGATCGCCAGTCTGGGCATGCCGCTTCTCCTGGACTCAGCCTGGGCCTTCGTCCCGGTTGTGGTTTTTGGCATCTTTTTTGTCATCCGCACCCGGCTGGAAGACCGCTTCTTGCAGGCTAACCTGCCTGGCTATCGCCAGTACGCGCAAAAAGTGCCCTATCGGCTGCTGCCGGGCATCTGGTAATCTCAATTTCCCGCCCCAATCTGCCCTTGCCCCGAGGAACGCTCCTCGCGTTGACAAATCCTACAACCGGGTCTACAATCAAATCACCTCAATTACAGGTGGGTTTGACTAACGATGCACGTCCAGATTCTCAATCAGACACACTGCACATCATAACCCACAGCCACCTCACATTTCCCTGGCTGGTTGGCCGTGAATGACCTGACCGTAAGATATTTAAGCTCAAAATCATACCCATCAACGAATACACCAGCCGCTATCTTTGCCAAAGAAAATCAGACCGTGCTATACTCTTTAAGATAATTGCCTCTGTTACAACCCCCTTTTGTATCTGACCAGAAAAGGAATTTAATATGAATCCCGTTACTCCCCCACTGGTATCCGGCGGTCTGCCCTTTCTGGGTCACGCCCTGGAAATGATGCGCAGCCGTGAGGATCTTTTCCGGCGCGGCTTTGCCGAACACGGTAATATTTTTACCATCAAACTTGGCCCGCAGTATGCCGCAGTGGTCAGCGGAGCTGAATACAATAAAATCTTTTACACCCAGACCGACCGCAGCCTGAACATGCAGGATGCTTACACTTTTCTCAAGGCCTCAATTGGCGAAGTACTGTTTACCGCCAATAAAGAGACCTACTATAACCAGCGCCCTGTCCTGCAGGAAGTCTTCCGGCGCGAGCGCATGACCCAGTATGTTCAGGCCATGAACATCGAAGTGCAGCGCTGGCTGGATGGCCTGGGCAGAAGCGGCGAAATGGACCTGACTGCCGAAATGCTCCGCCTGACGCAATTTGTCGCCGGGCGGGCTTTGATTGGCCCCGATTACGAGCGCGAATTGGGCCCCGGCTTCTGGGCAATGTATGGCGATATCAGCCGCTCGCTCGACCCGCTCCTGCCGCCGCACTGGCCGCTTCCCAAGTTCAAGCGCCGCGACCAGGCCAAAGCCGCCATCCGCAAAGTATTTCAGGGATTAATCGGCGCACGCCGCCAGCACCCCGACCGCTACGATGATCTGATCACCACCTTGCTGCAAACCCCGCTCAAGGATGGCAGCTTCATGGACGACCCGACCATCGTCAGCATCTTCACCGGCCTGCTCTTTGCCGGGCACGAAACCACCGCCGGGCAAGCCGCCTGGCTGATCACCTTGCTGCTGCAGCACCCCGAAACGTGGAGCCGGGCTCAGGCAGAGATTGATGCCGTGCTGACCATCGGCGAACCGCTGGATCAGGAGAAAATCAACCAACTTGACTATATCGCCTGGGCAATTGATGAAACCACCCGCATCCGTCCTTCGGCCGATCTGCAGATGCGCACAGTGGAAGAGCCGCTGAGCATGGGCAGCTACCAGCTGCCGCGGGGCTGGCGGGTGATCGTCAACGCTGCCAACTCGCATTTCATGCCAGATGTCTTCACAGATCCGCAGCGCTTTGATCCCCTGCGCTGGTCGCCCGAGCGCGGCGAGGGAAAGAACCCCTTCTCAATCGTCGGCTTTGGCGGTGGTATGCATAAGTGCACCGGGATGAACTTTGCCAAGAACGAAATGACCATGATTGCCGCCCTGCTCTTCCAGCAGTTCGAACTGGAACTGCGCAGCCCCGAGGTTCACGTCGTCTATGGTAACGGCGCCAACCATCCCTCCCAGGTCCAGGTGGCATACCGGCGCAAGGCAGCCCTCTGAACCCACTTGAATAAGCCGCTTTCTTGCTACCTCTCAATATAGACCAATTGCCCTGCTGATTTAAATTTTGGGCCGTAAAACCAGCTTGTTATTCCGATATTATTGGTATATAATACGTTCTTGGTATGTTCTACGATCCCGTTACAAAGCCCACCTCTATTGTTCACAAGCAGAAACTGCCAGTTATTGCATGTAAAATTTTGAATGCCCAATAACGCCGTTTGGGTATTTGATTTTTGCAGTACCTGAGTGAAATAACAGGGGGCAATTTAAATATCATCAGAGGTGAAGTCTATGAAAGCCGCCGTCCGCTGGATATCGCTCCTAGTTTTACTGGCCCTTTCTTTATCGTTGCCCATCAACCCTGCTGGAGTGGTGGAGGCCCGCCCTTTGGCTGATGCCATCCCAGGTGTTTCTCTGGCTTTGCCCACCACCGGAATGATTGGTGAGCCAGTCACACTGCTACTTGAGTTTGACAATGTTCACGCAGCGGATGTCGGCTATGGCCCTTACATGGATCTCTTTTTACCCCTGAGTGGCCCCGACGGCTTAACCCCACCGGCAGCCAATGATGGCTTGACCATGACGGGTGCTTCTTATTTGGGTGGCAGCATTACAAACCAGATTCTGCTCTGCCCGGCGGGCACCAGTGTTACGCATCCGCTCACTGGATTGCTTGTCAACTGCCCGGCTGCTCCGGGCGGTTTTGCTGTCCCCTTCACCTGGCAAATGGTCGTGTTCACCCTGCCGTTTGGCTCGTTCGTTGCCGATCAGCCCCCGGCTACAGTGACCATCACCCTGGATATGAGCGACTATGCTGACCTCGGCACACCGTTGCCCGTCCTGGCTAACGGCGGTTTCATGTTTGGCAACGATCCCCTAAATAACCCCGCAACCGATCCAGCCATTATCGGCACAACAGTGGCGGCCTCCATTACCCCTACACTGATTGAACTGGTCAAAATCTATAATGGCCCTGAAGACGAAACCGCCACCGGACCCAATTTCCCGCGCAGCTACACCATTAACATAGATATCGCCGAAAACCAGATCGTTTCCAACCTGGATATCATTGATGAATTGGATAACAACCAGGAATATCTTGGCTTTGCCAGCGTGACCCCGCCGCCTTACACGGTCATTGATTTGCCCGTTATGCCCGGCCCCCAAAATCCTCCCGATAACAATCTAGATATTCGCCTCAACAGCGTTATGGGTGGTTTGGGCACTGCAGATGCATCTCTGGATGTCTTATTCTTTATTCCGCAATACGATGCCAACGGCGACGAGGTGATTACACCAGAAACTGGCGATGACGTATTCTCATGCAATAACGCGCTGACGGTTGGCGACTGGTCCCCCCTTGACCCGCGCGACCTTGGCGGCACAGATAACGCGGTTTCTAACCCTGCTGGCTGTGAGCATAATCTGGAAGACCAATCCATCGCCATTCAAAAATCGGTTGTCAATCTCACCGATGCCAATCACTCTCCCGGCGACATACTGGAATACACCCTAAATATCCAAATTTCTGATTATTTTGCCTTTGAAGGTCTGAACGTTCTGGATACCTTCTCAGACGGGCAGCTCTTTGACACAACATTCTCCCCCACATTGTCGTTTATCGAGCATGGAACACCAACCTCCGGTGATTTTGCTTTAACCAATTACACCGTCACGCGTGACAGCCCTGGAACTGGCGAGACCGAGGTTGCATTTAACATCTCTGCCGAGTTGATCGCCCGCGCCCTGGATGGTCAAATTTTAGGGGGATGTGTCCCAGCCAGTGGAACTGGCGGTGGAGACCCAGACTGTTCTATTTATAATGGCGGCGCATCGGTCGGTACAATCACCTTCCGAACAATCATTCAAGAAAACTTTACAGATACCTATCTTCCTGGCGATCCCAGCGTAGACCAGGGCGATATCCTGTGGAATGATGTTGTGGTTAACGGAAACGTTCTAAATGTTGCCAATCTGGTCTGGAACGGCAACACCGAAGATGACGACAGTCACGCCGAAGTGATCATTGCCCGCGGAACGCTGGATAAGAGTATTTATGCCCTCAATGGCATTACGCCTGCCCCAACCCCGGTGCGCGTTTCGCCCGGCGATTCTGTCACCTTCCGTTTGCGATATACACTGCCTAACAGCGATTTTGAAGATTTTTATATCATTGATTATTTACCGTTGCCCGTGTTTGACGCGGCTGAAGTAAGCGGCCCTTTTAATAATACGGTTTGTGGCATACCCGCGGCTGGGGCTGCCTGTTTGGGCCCGGCAGATTCTT
>JAGOFZ010000054.1 GCA_017996955.1 Longilinea sp. | reverse complement strand
TGCCGTAGCGCCCGGGGCTTTCGTGTGCCAGCGCCAGAATCCCCAGCGCGGTTTCACCCACCCGCAGCGGGATCGCAATCGAAGAATAATCCTGCGGGAACCCCATGGCTTTCCCCAACGGCCCATAGGCCTCATCGGCCTGCCGGATTTGCGGCTCAGACGAGATCAACGTCGCGTGGAGCTGATCATCCACCTCACTGTCTTCGCGTGCAACTTCTAATAGCCGCGCAATCTCCACCCCGTGCGCCGCAATCGGGCGTAAGGCCCCATACACTTCATTCTGAGGATCTTCCAACAGCCAGATAACCGCCGCCTCAGTTGGCAGGTTGCGCTCCAATTCGCTCAGCACTTTTTCCAGCAGATCTTCCAGCGTTACATTGGAGGCAATCAGACTGGCCACCTCCCGGAAGCTGTCAGCCACCTGCCGCCGCCAGCGCTCGGTCCGATACATGGTCGCGTTGCGGATCGCCACCGCAATGCTCGACGCCAGCGCCTGGAACAGAGTCAAATCGTCCGTGTTGAACGTATTGACAGTTTCGCTTTGGATATCCAGAACCCCCAGCACCTCATCGCCAAACTTTAAAGGCACACACAGTTCAGATTGCGTTGAATCCGAGGTCAGTTCAAATGGCCGATAGAGCGGGTCTTTGGAGATGTCGTTCACCAGCCGCGGCTCTCCAGCGCGTGCCACCCACGGGATGATGCCCAAGGGGTCATCAATACTGTATTGCAAACATTTCTCGCAGATCATTTCACTGCGCTGTCCGCTGCCCGCCACAAATTCCACCGTCCGCCGCCCCAGATGAGTGGTGAACAGATGTACATACGGATACCCGAACCGCTTGTGAATGACCTCAACAACCTGGTCGAGCAGCACTTCCATGTCCAGAATCGAGTTTAGCGCCCGGCTTACCTCAAATATGGCTTCCATCTGTTCTGCCCGCCATCGGATGGCGCTGTACAGCCGGGTTCCCTGCACTGCCAGCGCCACATTATTTGCCAGCGCCCGCAAAACAATCATGTCAATCTCATGGAACCCGTCAATCCGGTTGGATTGAATGTCCAGCACCCCCACCACACTCTCACCGGCTTTCAGTGGCAGGGCAATTTCAGAGCGCGTCTCAGGGAGTATCGAAACAGCCCGATAATGCGGCTCGGTACGCACATCCTTCGCCAGTATCTCTTCGCCAGTTTTTCCTACCGTCCCCACAATGCCTTGCCCCAGCTTTACCCGAAAATGTGGTCTGTTTTCTACCGGGTGGGTGGCCGCACTGCTTCCAGCCTGAAAGATCAGTTCACGCTCTTCTTCACTCATCGTGAAGATGGACACAGAGTAATAGTGAAAAGTCTGCTCAATAAGCGTCGTTACTCGCCGGCAGAGTTCATTCAAATCGGGCAGGTTGGAAATTTGCGCGCTGACCGAGCGCACCAGGGATAGCTGTTCGTACCGCCAGTTTTTCAGTCGCTCCTGGCGGGAGATTTGCAGTGCAACCGCCGCATGAGCGCACAGCCCTTCCAAAAACGCAATTTCATCGGGTCTCAGCGGCGGACCTTCTTGCCGTTCCACCAACAAAATCGCCAGCAGATAATCGCGTGAAAGCAGCGGCAGTGCCAACTGGCGCGGGGGCTTCCTTTCATCGCATGGAACCACCGCGCCGTTCTCTGCCGAGCAGTCTTTTTCGTGGGTCTGATACACTTGCCGAACAATTTCCGGGGCTGCGTCATCGGGCAGCAGCCGGATATCGGGCTCTCCCGGCAGGGGATAGGCCGGTGGCACAAACCAGACTTCGCCTCTACAACCCAGCAGGGTTTCTAGTGTCTTGCGCATCAAGGCAGCCTGCGCGGCCGCATTGGGCTCAGCCAAAAGCGCTTCGCTCAAACCGAGAAACTGCCGCCACTCCGGCATTCCGGCAAGCTGTCCCACAGTCATTCGGACTGCTGCTCCTTATGCTTGCGCATGATCAACACATTTGCCCCATCTTCAAAGTGGAAAGAGATATCATCCATCCACTGCTGCATAATATATAACCCCCAGCCGCCTGCCTCACGTTCTGACAGCGGGCTGTTGCGGTTGGGTTTCTTAACATGCGTGGGATTAAAAGGCTGACCATGATCCCGCAGGATAATGGTCAGCCCTTTAGTGGTTATCTCAAGCGTACACTCAATCGGTCCCAGGTCTTCACCACCGTAAGCGTGCTCAATGATATTTGAGCAGGCCTCATCCACTGCGGTTTCCACAGAATACACCGCAAATGAACTCAACCCGGCATCCTGGGCGGCCTGGCGGACGATAGCAGCAATCTGTTCCAGACTATCGTAGCGTCCTGGAAACGTGTAGGTTGTCATGCTCTGGCAAAAGGCTTAGAAGTTGCCTACCGCAGTCAGCACCGAATCATAGAACTTGAACAGGATATTGAAACCTGCCAGTTCCAGGGTGCTCTTAATGTTCGCGGGAACTTCCGCCAGGGTCAGTTCGCCCCGGTTATAGCGTTTGCAGGTCTTCTGCGTGCCAATCAGCACCCGCAGGCCCGCGCTGGAAATAAACGCCAGCTCGCTCATGTCAATCACAATCCGGTAACGTCCCTGCTCAGTGATCGCATTGATCGCCTCGGCAAACTTGGGGGCAGTGGCGCTGTCAATGCGGCCCTGGACTTTGATGACGTCACAATGTTTGAATGGGGTATGAACAATCTCCATGAAAAGCCTCCAATGCAATTTGAAAACAATCGGGAATGTACAACAAAACGATTATATCATACGCCTTGCCTTTCAAAACAACCGAATGGCCCTTTATTTCACCCAATTTTCAGATTGCTCCAACCCTCGCCGAATCCTTGACTTTCGTAGTAGAATACTCATGAACGTTGTTTATCAACGTGACTCTCATGGTTTTCGGGCAATCCGGCCCGACCATCATCACAACAAAGGATATGCCAATGAGTGGAAAAGAGAATCCACAAAACATCATCGAAGGTTATAAGAAACGCCAGCAGCTCATGCCGTTCCTGGTGGGCGGCGCGGCGGTGTTGCTTGTAGCCGTGGGGATTATCATCCTCATTGCCTGGCTGACGGGTGACAATAAGCCTTCTGGCTTTACCCTGTTTGCCACCAAAACACCCACCCCAACCAGCACATTCACGGCTACCCCCACGGTGCCCTCACCCACCCCCACGGTCACCAATACCCCCACCGAAACCCCCACCATCACATTGACACCCACACCTACCGGCCCGCGGGAATACACCGTTCAGGCCAATGACAACTGCTGGGACATTGCCGTTGCTCAGAATGTTGAGCTCTCGGTGCTGTTAGCCATCAATGGCTTCACCCCCGGCACCTGCCCGATTACTGAGGGGCAAGTCATCCTCATTCCGGCCCCCGACCAAACCCTGCCTACCGCCACGCCGCTCCCGCCGGACCTGCCTGCCGGAACGCGCATCGAGTATTATGTTGGCGCAGGTGAAACCCTGGGCGTCATTGCTGAAAAGTTCAATACCACCGTGGATGCCATTGTCGCCATCCGAGATAACGGCCTGACCCTGGATACCATCAACACAATCTATGAAGGTCAGAAGCTGATCATCCCGGTCAATCTGGTCACACCGACTCCCACCAAGCAGCCCACGCTGACCCCGCTGCCAGCCACCGCGACGACAGCGCCCACTGCTACCCCCACACCGTAACCTTTCTGACGTTCACATCTTTTGGAGGGCAGCCCGAATCTCCATCTGGACTTCTGGCTCGCCCTCCATTTTTTGAGCAGTCCATAAGATTTGCTGTCTGGTTGCCGAGCCAATTTGCCCCAATGCCCAGGCCGCCGCGCCACGGATTAAGGGTTCGGGTTCGTTCAGTAACGCATTTTCCAGCGCCGGAATAGCGTCTGTCAACCCTGCATTGCCCAGCGCAGTTGCCACATTGCGCAAGTACCCGCGCCGTTTGGCGCGTAAAATGGGCGAATCCTTAAATCTGATATTAAATTCTGCCGCAGACAGCCCCAGCGCTTCAATCAGCGCCGGTGTGGCTGTTTCGGCTCGGGGTTCCAGGGCCGCGTCACCGGCTGTGTTCAGCCATTTTCGATTCCACGGGCAAACCTGCTGGCAAATATCACACCCAAACACCCGGTTCCCCAGCGCCGGGCGCAGTTCCGGCGGAATGTTCCCCTTATGCTCGATGGTCAGGTACGAGATGCATTTCCGGGCATCCAGCGTTCGGTCGGCCCCAATGCAGCCGGTTGGGCAGGCCTCAATGCAGCGCGTACAGGTGCCGCATCGGTCTGCGGTAAAAGGCGCATCGGCCTCAATCTCAGTGTCAAACAGTAACTCGCCCAGCAAAATAAAAGACCCCCATGCAGAAGAGATCAGGCAGGTGTTCTTACCAATCCACCCCAGTCCGGCTTGCTGCGCCAGATCGCGTTCCAGCAGGGGGCCCGTGTCGGTATATATCCTCCAATTAAATGTCTTGCGACTGGCTTTCTGAAAATCTTCGGCCAGCCATTGCAGCTTTTCTGGAATCACGCTGTGATAATCTTTGCCCCAGGCGTAGGCTGCCACTTGCCCGCGCGTCGGGTCGCCGGGCAGTACCGCCGGCCCCGGCGCCGCATAGCGCAGCCCCACCACGGCAATGGAGCGTAGCCCCGGCAGCAGTTCAGCGGGATTTCGTCGTTTTGCCACTGCATCGGGTCGCGCCAGATAGCCCATTTCAGCCTGTTTGCCCGCCTCAATCCATTTTTCATAAACCTCAATATGGGTGGGCATCTGTGCCGGACTGATCCCCAGCAAGTGCAGCCCGCGCGCTTCAGCACAATCCTGCAGGACCTGACGCAGTCCGTTCACGGCATAAAATACTCAGCCAGCAAACTGCTCAGGTCAGCATCAGTATGTCGGGCAGCAATTTCAAAAAAAGCTTCCCGGTCAGCGGTTTGATTTTGCAGTGTTTCAGCATAATCTTTCAGAAACGCAAAAAACGCCTCGTCTCCCATGGCGGTTCGCAAATCTTCAAAAAATTGTGCCCCGCGCAAATAGACGGCATTCCGATAGGGCAGGTAGCCGCCGTAGTCATAAATCCCCCGGTTGATCCAGCCCGCCGGGTTATAAAAATCTACCCGGTACGCCCACCACCAGTTCACCGCCTCGGGCCCCGATTGTTCGTAATATAACCGTTCGCAGTAGGTCGCCAGGGATTCATCCAACCAGGGCTCCAGCCCTTGATCGTTCCCCACGCTTCCAAACCACCATTGATGTGAGGTCTCGTGCACGGCAATCATCGTCAGGTAACCGCGGTCCGTGCCTTCATACAGGCTGTAAAATCCCCGGCTGAGAAAGTACAGCCCATCATATTCCATCCCATCCAAAAAATCTGCTTCCACCACACTCAACGTAGTCCGTGTGTAGGGCGTGAACAGTTCTCCGTACAGGCTGACCGCCTCGCTGGTTGCTTCCAGTGCTGCCTCCGCCGCCGGATGAGAGAACGGGAACAGCGAATAACTCAACACCGTGATATTCCCGACCTGTTTCTCAAACACCGTATAGACCGGGCTTCCTGATATGGCAAAACTGCGGCAGTCTTTCAGTGTGTAATGATACCGGCTGCCGTCTTGCTCGGCGGGCGAGCTGGCCGCCAGCACCAGCCCCTCTGGCGCGTTGCTCACATCCAGCGTAATGTCAAAATCCGCCAGCTCGTACACCTGATGTTCGCCGTAATACCAGGCCGGATGCGCCAGCCAGCCGCGCCCGGCTTCATAGGGCGGAAAATACAAATACCAGTCCACCAGATTGCTCTGATTGACCGTATATCCAAATGGCACCGGGCGGTAGCTTTCTGAGGGCGGCGGGATCTCTGGCAGGACAATAGTATAGTGGGCCTGCAGTGCAATTCGCTGCCCTGGCATCAGGGGGGTATCCAGCGGTATGGTCAATTGATTTGAGTCCAGCACCGCATTGGGATAGTTCTGCCCGTCTGCGCCGGTTAAGGCCTCCAGTTCAAAGGCTCCCTTCCAGCGGTTGGGCTCAGCCATCAATACCAGTTGGGTGATGGGTTCCGTAGAATTGTTCGTATAGCCAATGTCTTGCTGAACCACCACCTGGCGATACCCAAAGTCCCATTGGACATTCAAGGTATAGGTGATTGGCTGCGGCGCTGCTGGAGTAACCGACGGCAGTGCGGTTGGCTCTAGCGTGGGTGTTTCAATAAAATCGACAGTTGGCGCAGCCTCGGTCGAGGCCGGCAGGGTCGGATCTGCCGGGGGTGGAGTTTGTGTACACGCTCCCAGCAGCAGGGCACTCAACCAGAGGATGCGCCAGACTCGTTTCATTTGACTTATGATCAGGGCGTGGGCGTCAGCGTAGGTTCAGGCGTATTGGTTGCTGTAGATTCTAATGTTGCCGTGGCAGTGGACGCCGCCCCCTCAACCTTGATGGTAATCGTCACGCTGTAGAAGTTTGCGCCATTGGCATTGGTCAGCACCCAGATGCTGTCATATGTGCCGCCCGTGGTCGGGGCCTTCATATTCAGTGTGAGATCCACCTCTTCTTCCGGCTTAACTTCCTTCGGGAAGCTGATATCTGTTGCGCTCATCCGCCCGCCGCTGCCTGCATAATACCGCAGTTGGTAGCCGGTGGTCCACGTCGTGGTGCCGGTATTCTTGATATGCCAGGTCATGGCAAAATCGGCGCCTGGCGCAAAACTGGTATTGTCAGTTGGCGATTGTGAAATCCACAAACCCCGGTCACTGGTTCCGCCAGCCGGCGGCGTTACCACTGGGGCGGTCACTGCCAGTGTGGCAGTTGCGCCGGTGGCGGTTGCGCCTACCGTGGCTGTGGGTGGCTGTGGCGTGTTGGTCGGCGCCAGAGTCCAGGTCGCCGTGGGCGAGGGCATCATTGCCGCCGTGGCAGTCATCCAGGCCTGCACGGTTTGCGCTCCCTGAGTGCGAACCTCATCCGCGCTCTGTGTGGGTTCAACCTTGCCGCAGGCGGCCAGGGTCAAAAGGCTCACCAGCATCAGGGCGCCGATGAGTATTTTTTTAATCGAAGTCATATCATTCTCCTAACTAAATTACAAAATGAGCGGCCCAGAAGGGCCGAAAGGGAATTGTCCTTCCCTTTTTCGGAATTGTCAAGTGTCTACCTTGGTCCTATGGGATCGGGATCCAGCCTTCAGGAGCATCCTGAGAAGGCAGTGCATTGCTGAATCCGCGCCCATCCCGGAACACAAAATAGGTCACTGCGCCATTATGAATTGAGAAATCATAAGTGTAATCGGTGCCGCGTTGTGTAAAGCTTAGCGTATAATCGCCAACCGGCAGGTCGCTCAGCACCAGATTCTCGCGATAATATTCATCGCTGTTCAACCAGGGCGCGTAGGACAGTATAATCCATTTTCGCCCGGTTGTTTGAGATTTTACAGTGATTTCTACCCCGCTCAGAAACGAACCGGTGCCATCCAGCAGCCGCCCCACCAGCACCCCCATGCCCTGCGGCGGAGTCAGCCACAATTCAGGGTTGCGGTGGGTGTAATACCGCTCGCCCGATTCAAGCCGCACCTCAAAATGCAAATGCGGGCCGGTGGTATTGCCCGTGTTGCCAACCAGCCCCAGCGTATCGCCGGTTTCAACCCGCTGGCCTAAAATTACGTTAATTTCATCCATGTGAGCATAGACGGTCTGCAGCTTATGCCCTTCAAAGCCAAAGTCATGCCGGATCATCACGGCCAACCCATACGGGTCTTCGGGATCCTCGTCTCCATGCAGCAGGCCGTATCCAGCCCACACCACCCGTCCCGATGCCGCCGCGATCACAGGCGTCCCCGGAGGGGCGTCAATATCAATGCCGGTATGTAAAATGGTGCTGTCTGGAAATACATAGCCATACCGGTAATCTGCCAGCGGCCAGTTGACCTCATCCACGGCAATGGGCCGGCTGAAATAAAAATGATCTTTAGCCCCCAGCGCCCAGGGTGCTTCACCCAGGGGCGGCCGCCACAGGAAAGATGGGTCTGCCCCCGGTGTAGGAAAGACCAACCGCAGCGGATTGGGATCGTGAGTATATTCTGGCGTTGGCGTCACTGCTGGTGGAGGCGTACCCTCTGGCATCTGTTCGCCAGCCTCAGCAAGCGGTGGGGTGGCAGTCAAGTCGCCGGCTGTATCGCCGGATTTGCAGCCCGCCAGACTTATCAATAAAACGATCAACAGGGCTAAATACCAATAGGGTTTCATCTTTAAGTTCATATCTCGCGCTGACCAGTCTCTCATCCAAAAAAAGTATTGATTATGGATTCGGTGTGGGCGGCGGCAGCGTCCAGGTTGGGCGCAGCGTTGCCGTGGGGGTCAGGGTGGGGGTGGCTTGTGTAGGGCCTCGGGTCGGTCGCGGAGTGGCTGTAGGCTCTGGCGTATAGGTTGGCACATAGGTCGGCGTAATCAGAGCCTCAACCGGGTACAACTGATCCATTGCCGCCTCCCAGGTCAATCCACCGGTCATCACAAACTGATTAAATCGCGTGGCCGGATAATAGGTTGGCCAATTGCGGAAGGCCGACAGCCGCTGCCAGCCATATCGAGCCGCCAGGTCAGTAAAATCTATCCAGTAACCGGCTGGCACAGGTCCAACCTGTCCGCCCGCCTCATACGCCAGCGGGTCACCGCTGTAACGGGCGTTCAAATCCCAGATCATTTGCTGTAACGGCGTCCCCTGTGAGCCGTCTTGATACCGCGCCTTAATATACACCCGCCAGTATGTCTGACTGCCGATCTCTTCCCGAACAGTCACCAGCCAGCCCGCATCCAGCGGAATTGGGTTCAACGCAAAAGCCCGCCCGGTGTACAGCCAGTCTTGCGTCACCCCGGGTGATACCGGATAGGTGATCGGTTTATAGGCGTTTTCAAGGCTGAGC
>JAGOFZ010000053.1 GCA_017996955.1 Longilinea sp. | reverse complement strand
GCGCGCTCCCATTTTCCGCATCGCCGCCCGGGTGGATGTGATCGCCAGGGGTATCAACAGCAGCAGTGTGATCAGTCCCACCAGGATGAACGGCTTTTCAAGAATCGCTCGCCCAATTTGCCGTAAATCCAGCCCATAATCCAGCATGGCGAAGGTCAGAAAATGTAGTAGCGCGTAGAACCCGGCCCACAATCCCAGTGCCCGCCGGACGGTCAGCACGGCCCGCCACCCCGTGATGGTGTTAATCGGCGTACAGGCCAGCGTCAACAGCAGACCAATCACAGCCGCTTGTCCGGTCCGCTGGGTGATGGCCTGAATCGGGTTGGCCGTCAGCCGGTCAGCTATCGCCTGGATAATCAAAACGGCCAGCGGCGCAAACGCTGCCAGATGAACCAGTCCTTGAAAGCGGGTAAATTTCAGCCGCATCAGTAATTCTGCCTCAAATCCATGCCGCTGTAGAGCGAAGCAACCGCCTCTTCGTAGCCATTGAACAGCAGCGTATCCCGCCGCCCCAAATCGCCAATCCGCCGCTCCGTCGCCTGAGACCAGCGCGGGTGCGCCACATCGGGATTCACATTGGCATAAAACCCGTACTCGCTGGGCGCAGCATCCATCCACAGCGAGGTCGGCATCTCCTCTACCAGTTCAATCTTGACGATTGACTTAATGCTCTTAAACCCGTACTTCCACGGCACCACCAGTCGCAGTGGCGCGCCGTTTTGTGGCAGCAGCGTTTTGCCATACAGCCCGGTGGATAAGATCGTCAGGTCGTGCATCGCCTCATCCAGCCGCAGCCCCTCCACATACGGCCAGTTGAACCACGGATCACGTTGCCCCGGCAAACCCGCCGGGTCGTACACGCTTTCAAAGCGCACATAGCGGGCCTGTCCGGTGGGCTCCACATCCTTCAGCAGCTTGCTCAGCGGAAAACCCAGCCACGGAATGACCATGGACCAGCCTTCAACACACCGCATCCGGTAGATTCGTTCTTCCTCGTCATACAGCCGCCGCAGATCATCCACATCATACGTCTTGGGCCGGTTAACCAGCCCTCCAACCGTGACGCTCCAGGGCGAAGTGATCCAGCCTTCAGATAACCGGGCCACTGCCTCTTTATCCAGGCTGAACTCATAAAAATTATTGTAAGTTGTCACATCCTGATAGTCGGTCAACGCATCCCCCAACTCGTCCGTTTGGCCGCTGGCGCTGGGCGGTGTTGCATCTGCCGGGGGCAAAACAGCTCCCTGGGGTTTGCAGGCTGCCAGTGCCGCCGCGGCTGCAGCCAGCAGGCCAGCGCGCTTCAAAAAACTGCGCCGAGACATATAGACGTTTTCGGGCGTTATCTCAGAAGAAGGGATCTTGTTCATTTTTACCTCTAATAACTTACCAATAAGTTGCAGGCCCTTATTCTGGCTGCAGTGCTGCCGTGATGTTAGAACCGGGTCTTCTAATAAGGCACGCCCGCCATGGCATGCAGCAAAGCACGGGTCAACAGCGAGTCTGCCGCACCCCGGTGGGCATTGGGCAGCTTGATGTTAAACGCCTCGCCTGCCTGCGCCAGCCGGAAACGCCGGTTGGCGCGGCGCATTGGGTCCCATTCACCGCGGTAATCGGAATACAACCGCATCACATCCAGCGCGTTGAACTGCTCACGCCACGGCATGCGGTATTGCTCCATCGATTGCTGCATCATCCGCAGGTCAAACTCTGCGTTATAGATCGCCACCACGCGCCCCAGCAGCAGGGGGCGCAGTTGCTGCCACACAATCGGCCACGGGCGCGCCGGCTTCACCATCTCATCGGTGATGCCGTGAACACGCATCGCCTCAGCCGGGATGGGTTGGCTTGGCCGCACCAAAGTTTCAAACAGGATGCTGCCATCCCAGTCCACAACCGCAATTTCCACAATTTCATCCGTCTTGTTCAGGCCGGTGGTTTCAGTATCCAGGTAAACCGGTTTGGCTTCCACCATCTGGCGGGCCAGTTCAATTGTTTTTTGACGTGGGGTGAGAGGGGGAGTTGTCATGGTAGATTCCAGTAGCTGATTTCGCTCATTTCAACGGTAAATCCGGGTGTGCTGACTGCAGAAATAAACACGCCAATATGCCCGGCATCGCTGAAGCTGCTGTCCGTCACGGTTTGCACCAGCGTACCGTTGGCATACACAGCCAGCGAACTGCCATTCACCAGCACACCAATCCGGTTGGTCTGGTTGGCGCCGCCCACAAACGTGCTGTGGGTCTGCCATTCAGTCAGATTATCCATGCCATCATCCGGCCAGGCGCTCAAAACAAACTGCCCGTTGCAGCGCAGCCGCAGGTAATATCCCCGTCCGCTGTCATAATCGGGTGCTCGAAACACCAGCCCATAGGCGTCAGACCCGCTGCAGTTTTGCGGGCGCAGCGTCGCTTCCAGGTAGAAATTCTGCGGGCGCTGCCCGTTCAACCGCCAACTGTGCCAGCCAAGGGCCTGATAACTGGTCAGAAACATACTGCCATTTTCAATCTTGATGCCCAGGTAATCGTCCTGGTAGCCGGTGCTGTCCAATCCCCAGGCGCCGCCATCGTCCAGTGTGTCTTGCCACGCCGGCGCCCCCAGTGACTGTCGCGGATCGCTGTTGTTCACGGTAGCGGTTGGTGTTGGCGTCAGCGTTGGCTGCGGCGTTTCTGTCAGAGTCGGTTCTGCCGGGGGCAGGGCGGGGGTGGCGGTTGCCCCTTCCGGGGTCTGCTCCACAGGCGGCAGCGGTGTGATGGCGCCCCCCGCCGCCAGCGTCAGGGTTTCAGCCACCCGGGTTGCAATCTCATCAGCATCAGAGGGTGCCGGGGTATTCCCCACCGGCAGGTTACAGGCTGTCAGCGTCAATGTAAGAGCAATCAATAGCAGCCAGACTTTTTGCATGGTCAAATTCCTTTCTCAACAATCCTGGTCTGATTATAGCCGTTAAGCAGTTACAAAAAAAGTCCCAGTCCAACCTTCAACCGGCATTGGTGTTGTATAATGGGGAACGAATGCGCACACATATCATTCAGCTTGAAACCCACGATGATGTCATCTCCACCTGCGATAAAATGGGCTGGAGCAAATCCCGCCGCGTCCTGCTCATCTGGCCGCGCCTGTCTGGCGTGCTGGAGCGCAAGCTCGACCTGGTGATTTTGCTGCGGCATGCCCGCCAGTTGGGCATGCAGTTAGCCATTGTCAGCCGCGCTCCCGATGTTCAACAGCAGGCGCGGGCGCTGGGCATCCCGCTTTTCCAGACCGCCAGCGAAGCCCAGCGGCGGGCCTGGCGCCGCCCGCGTCGCCGCCGGGCATTTCGTCAGCCATTATCGCGTTCAGACCTGAACCAGCTCCGCTCTGCAGTGTCATCCGATGCCCCCCTGCAGCCTGACCGCCTCTCCCGGCTGCTGGTATTTGGCCTGGGCGTACTGGCGGCGTTGGCGCTGGTGCTCTTTTTCCTGCCATCTGCGCGCATTACCCTGCCGCTCTCCCAGCAGTCGCAATCGCTCGATCTGCCGGTTTTTGCCAGCCCCGCGCTGACCACCGTCGGCCTCAGCGGCGGCATCCCCGCCCGTGAGGTCACGGTCATTGTTGAAGCCCAGCAGACCACTCCCAGTTCAGGGCAGTCGGCGGTTGGCCTCACCTATGCCACAGGTACAGTCACATTCACCAATCTCAACGGCCTGTCTCTGACCATCCCCGCCGATACCGTGGTCACCACTGCCGATGATCCCGCCATTCGGTTTGCCACCACCCGCCAGGTCACGCTGCCAGCCGGCCCCGGTCAGACGGTGGATGCCCCGGTCCAGGCGCTGGTGCCGGGGGCCTCGGGCAATCTGGCTTCGGGCGCCATCGCCGCCGTGGAAGGGCAGTTGGGCCTGCAAATGACTGTGACCAATGCCGCTGCACTGCGCGGTGGAACAGACCGCCTGGCGCGTCTGCCTTCTGAATCTGATTATGCTGACCTCCGCGCGGCCCTGTTGGATTCTCTTGAACAAACCGCCCTGGCAAATCTGACCGAGCTGCTGGGCGAAGGCCAGCAGATTTTACCTGGCACACTGGCCCTGTCTGAAGTGCAGTATGAAAACCAGTCTCCCCCTGTAGGCCTACCTGGCGACCAGTTGACCCTGACCTTGCGAGTGGAATACAGCGCCTGGGCTGTGCGCTATACCGATGTGGAGCAGGCCGCCCAATTGGCGTTGGACGCCAGTCTGCCGTCAGGTTTTCGCGCCCGCCCTAATTCGCTCCAGTGGACCACCCTGACCCAGCCCACCCTGTCCACCGATGGCCTGCTGCACTGGACGCTGCGCGCTGAACGTCAGCTCCAGGCCGATTATTCTGAAGATGCTGTCATTGCCAATGTCCTCGCCCGCTCACCCCGTCAGGCTGCCGCGTGGGTCAATACCAACATCTCACTGAATGCCCCGGCCATCGTGGCGCTTTGGCCTCCGCGCTGGCCCTGGATGCCCGCCCTGCCTTTCCGCATTCAGGTGGATACACAATGAACAACCCCGAAACTCGGATTTTGGCCGTTGATCCCGGTGAAAAGCGGATTGGCCTGGCCATCAGCGACCCCACCGCCACCATTGCCCGTCCTCTGACCGTAGTCAAACACGTCTCCCGCCTGTTGGATGCGGCCGAGGTGGCGCGACTGGCCCTGGAAAATAACGTTGTGCGCATAGTCATTGGTTGCCCGCTGGATTCCGAAGGTCAGCCCGGCCCGGCAGCCCGCCGTTCAGAGCGTTTTGCCGACGCTCTTCGCCAGCAGACCGATATCCCCATCCTGCTCTGGGACGAGAGCGGCAGCACCCAGACCGCCCGCGCCGTTCGGTTGGAAATGGGGGTGCGCCGGCGTGACCGTCAGGGCCACCTGGACGACCTTGCTGCCGTGATTATCCTGCAATCCTACCTTGAAGCACGCCGCGAAGCCGGAGAGACCCCATGACCGGGCGCAGTTCGGAAGGGTGTGGCCGCCCAGTAGTGCTGTTATTGCTCGTGGTGCTCTGCCTGTTCGTTGTCGGCGGTCTGCTTTTCCTGGAGCGCCTGCCCACCGCCGTTGCCCGAAACTTTGGCCCCCCCAGTCCAGCTTTGAGCGCCCCCAACCGTATCTGGTATGCAGCCCAGCTTGAGCTTCGCCGCCAGGAATTACTCTTGCCGCGCGATCCCACCGGGCCTGCCCAGACTTTTGAAATCAGCTCTGGCGAATCGGTTGACGCCATCGCCACCCGTCTGGAATCAACCGGTCTGATCTGGAAAGCCGACATCTTCCGGGTCTATATGATTTATGCCGGTCTGGATCGCAGCATTCAGGCTGGCAGTTACCAGCTTTCTCCGGCACAAACACCGCTTGAAATTGCCCATGCCATGCAAGATGCCACCCCGTCCGAAGTGAGCTTTTATCTGCTGCCCGGCTGGCGCGCAGAAGAGGTTGCCGCCGCCTTGCCGCTCAACGGCCTATCCATTGACCCTCAAACCTTTATTGCCCTGGTTCAGAACCCGCCGCTCTCCATTTTGCCCCCGGGCTGGCCCGTCTCCGGTGGTCTGGAGGGCTACCTCTATCCGGGTGAATATCAGCTTCGCCGGGATTATTCCGCTGAGCAGATTTTGCAGACCTTTTTGCTGCGCTTTGATGAACAGGTCCCCATGGATTTGCGCGTAGAATTTGAACGCCGCGGTCTTTCGCTTGCCGAGGCGGTCACACTGGCCTCCATTGTTCAGCGTGAGGCCGTTGTTGAAGATGAACGTCCGCTGGTCGCCTCGGTTTTTTATAACCGTCTGGCTGCTGGCATGACTCTCGGCAGTGATCCCACCGTTCAATATGCGCTGGGCTACAATTTAGCCCAATCCACCTGGTGGACCAATCCACTCAGCATTGATGACCTGCAGGTTTATTCGCCCTACAATACTTATCAGGTCACTGGCCTGCCGCCTGGGCCCATTTGCAGCCCGGCAATTTCCAGCCTTCAAGCGGTTGCTTATCCAGCCGATTCGCCGTATTATTATTTTCGAGCCCTGTGCGATGGCTCAGGGCGGCATGCCTTTGCCGTAACCTATGACGAACATTTGCAGAATGCGTGTCCATAACTGGAGGTGAAGCAATGTCCACGATTTTAGGCCTGGATGTCGGCGGCTCAGGCATCAAGGGTGCCCTGGTGAATATTGAGACCGGCGAACTGGTTGCCCCGCGTCATCGTTTGCCCACTCCCGAGGCCGCCAAACCGGCAGCCGTGGGAGAAGTCCTCAAGCAATTGACCCTCCATTTTCAATATTCCGGACCGGTTGGCATTGGTTTCCCCTCCGTCATCCGGCATGGCGTCATCCTCACCGCCGCCAACGTTGATTCAAGCTGGATTGGCCTGCCCGCCAATGAATTTTTTGGCAAGGCCATTGGCATGCCGGCTCATGCACTCAATGATGCTGACGCCGCCGGGATTGCCGAGATGGCTTTCGGCGCCGGACGCGCTTATCACACCGGCGTTGTGCTTTTACTGACGGTTGGAACGGGGATTGGCTCGGCCGTTTTTGTCAACGGGCATCTCCTGCCCAATACAGAGTTTGGTCACATTCAAATCCGCGGCAAAGATGCTGAGCGCCGCGCCTCAGATGCAGCCCGCCAGCGCAAAAAGCTCTCCTGGGAGCAGTGGGCCACGCGTTTTGAAGAATACCTGGAAACGATGTGCGCCCTGATCTCTCCCGACATCATCATTCTGGGCGGGGGCGTCAGCCGAAAAATGGACAAATTCATGCCGCACATCAAGGTGGATGTCAAAATCATCCCCGCCGAACTTGAAAACGATGCGGGCATTGTTGGGGCAGCCATGTTTGCTGCCCATCCGTCCGCCTAACTCCCGGCAATCCCGCCCTCGGTGAACTGCCGCAGGTCTTCAAATATCGTCCGAATCTCTTCCGGGCTCACAGGTTGCTGCGTCTCACGGTGATGTAACGCCCCGTGTTCGGCTTTCTCCAGCGCCAGGTCTCGAATTGGAATCCCGCGTTCCTGCGCCTCTTTGACCAGCGCCGCCCCGGCCACATATCCAATAATCGGATTCAATGCCGTAATCAAGATGGGGTTGTTTTGCAGCCAGCGGCTGGCTTTCTCACGGTTGGCTGTTGCGCCTGCCACGCACTTCTCAGTGAACGCGCGCACCGCCTGGATGGTGAGATGCATCATCTCAAATAAATTGTGCGCAATCACCGGCATCATCACATTCAATTCCAGTTGCCCTGCCTGCGCCGCCAGGCTGATGGTCGCATCGCAGCCCATCACCTGGAACATGGTCATATTCAACATTTCAGCCATCGCCGGGTTGACCTTCCCCGGCATGATGCTTGAGCCCGGCTGCATTGCCGGCAGCCGAATTTCATCCAGCCCCGTGTTGGGCCCGGAGGATAACAGCCGAAAATCGTTGGCTATGCGCGTCAGCGTGATCGCCAGTGTGCGCAGCGCCGCCGAAAAGTCCGCCATATCCGCCATGGACTGCATGCTCTCAAACAGGTTGTCGGATTCATACAGCTTGATGCCCGTCATTGCGCTCAGGGTTCCAACCATTCGGGCGTGATATTCCGGGTGAGCGTTCAACCCTGTGCCCGTGGCGGTTCCCCCAATCCCGATCCGCCTCAGGCCTTCGGCCGCCCGGGCAATCCGCTCGGCATCGCGCACCACCGCCCGGGCATAAGCGCCAAACTCCTGCCCCAGCCGCACGGGCACCGCATCTTGCAGGTGGGTTCGCCCCGATTTGATCACGTCGTCAAATTCCTGCGCTTTGCCTTGCAGCGTCTCAGCCAGAGCGTTCACCACCCCGAGCAGTTCATCCAGCCGCCACAGGCACCCCAGCCGGATGGCGGTTGGGATCACGTCATTGGTCGATTGTGACATGTTCACATGATCGTTGGGGTGAACCTGTGCCCCGGTCAACCGGCTGAGCAGGGCAGTGGCCCGGTTGGCTATCACCTCGTTGGCATTCATGTTATGGCTGGTGCCCGCTCCCGCCTGGAAGGGATCGACCACGAATTGATCCGCCCACAGGTCTTCCATTACTTCGGTCGCAGCCGCAATAATCCCCTCTGCCAGGTCTTCATCCAACAGCCCCAGGTCTCGATTCACCTTGGCCGCCGCGCATTTAATTGCCGCCATAGACCAGACAAACGCCCGTCGGGGTCTTAAACCCGAGATGGGAAAGTTAACCACTGCCCGCTGGGTTTGCGCCCCATATAGCGCATTTTTGGGCACCTGCACCTCACCCAGTGAGTCGCGTTCAATCCGATAGAGCGAACCTGTTGGAGTCATGGGTCACCTCGCCTTAACAGGCAGGGCGGACACAAATGTCCGCCCCGCCATTTCTAACCTTTAAACTTTACGGCAGACAGATCACATACTGCCTAATCTTTGGCGCTGTAGCCAGGGCCTTCCTTAAAGAATGCCGCATTAACATCTGCAAAACCGGTCAGGTCCACTTTTTCACCGGCAGCCAGAATCCGGGTGGCGGTCAGATGCACCGCGTCACCGTCATGATTCTTGCCATCATAGACCGTCTCATACCCGGCTGTGCCCACCGGCTCAGACAGGTACTCGCCGCCTTTGGCAACGTAGGGCGCCGGCAGTTCTTCCACCGGGAAGATCGCCCCCCACGGGCATTCCGAGACGCAGGCCCCGCAGTCAATGCAGGTATCGGCATCAATATAATAGAGCGGCCACTTGTCCACCGGCTTGCCGGGAACAATGCACTCCACAGGGCAGACGGTGGCGCAGCCACCATCCCGCAGACACAGGCTGGTAATTACATGCGGCATTTTTACACTCCTTAAAATGGTTAGAGATCAGGGAAACTTATTTCCCGTGCGTGAACCGCTCGTCAGCTTGTTTCCAATTGACGAGATTCCACCAGATGGAAAGATACTCTGCCCGGCGGTTTTGATACTTCAGGTAATAGGCATGTTCCCACACATCCACAGTCAGGATGGGGTACA
>JAGOFZ010000052.1 GCA_017996955.1 Longilinea sp. | reverse complement strand
GCGGCGAATTTGGCCGCACCCCCGTTCCCCCCAATCCAGAGGTGGTTCGCCGGGTGTTGGGTGACAACGAATCCCCGCTGAAGTACCGCCCGGCATCATACCTGCCTCCCGTGCTGGAAGACACTTACGATTTACCCTTTGTCCGCACCCAGAAAGATTTACTTCTGCATCTGATGCTGGGCCAACCCGCGGATGATCTGCTGCAGCAGCGTTACGGTATTGTGGGCGCCGATTAATCCCGCCCCCAACCCCATAAGATTTTTTGGACGGGCCTCTGCGCCCGTCCTTTTATTATTCGCAACTGCTCAACCAGCCATAAGTTGTACAGCTTGTTTTCGAGTGCAAGTTCCAGCCAATATTTCAACCAGAGTATTGACATTCTCCCCCACCTGACATAATCTTGATATTAATCCCCTTTTTGGAGTTTGCCATGAATAAAACCCTGGGTCTTCTTTCTGGATTTATCCTCCTCATCATGCTTCTGTTTGCCTGCCGTACTCCGGCGCCCGTTCTGACCTCCACACCTCCAGCATTGGAGACGCCTCAATTTGCCGAGGGGCGCGAGATCTACCGCTCCGGTTTGATTGAATCCGCCCAGCCCATACTGGCAGAACTCCCCGGCGCTACCGAATACCGGCTGGATATCACCATCGCAGCCGATTATTTGTCGGTGCAGGGTCACGAGTCAATCCGCTATACAAACCGTGAGTCTGACAGTCTGGATGCCATTTATCTGCGCTTGTTCCCCAACATCGCTGGCGGCGATCTGACCGTTTCCAGCGTGACCATTGCGGCTCAGCCAGTTCAACCCGTTGAAGAAGCCTATCGCAGTTCGCTGCGCCTGCCCCTGGCGGCTCCGCTTGCCCCTCAAGATGCAGTGGAATTAGAGTTGGATTTTGCCCTCACTTTGCCCACAGAAATGGGCGGCAATTATGGCCTGCTCGGCTTCTTTGACGATATCCTGGTGCTGGACACATTTTATCCGGTTATCCCGGTCTATGATGCGCAGGGCTGGAATGTCAGCGTTCCCCCGCCCAATGGCGACCTGCCCTATTTTGATGTCAGCTTCTATCAGGTGCGCGTGACCGCTCCGGCCAATCTGGTGATGGCTGCCAGCGGCCTGGCCGTAGATCAGAAAGTGAATGCCGATTGGCAGACTGTAACCTATGCCGTTGGCCCCGCCCGAGACTTTTATCTGGCTGCCAGCGAGCAGTTTGCGCGCACCACGCAGGTGGCCAATGGCGTAACGGTGAACTGTTATGCCTTTGCAGACCGGGCCGAAGCATCTGCTCAAGCGCTTCAGGTGGTTGTGGCTGCTTTGGAACACTTTGGCGCTCGTTTCGGGCCCTATCCCTACACCGAATTTGATGTCGTCAGCACGCCCATGCTGGCGCTGGGGGTAGAATACCCCGCCATCACGGCCATCAACATGGAATTATTTGACCCTGCAACCATCATTCGCGGAATCCCGGCCCATGTCTGGCTGGAATCTGTCACTGCCCACGAAATGGCGCATCAATGGTTCTATAATTTGGTCGGCAATGATCAGGCAGACGAGCCCTGGCTGGACGAAGCCGCGGCCCAATACTGCACCTACCTGTATTATCTGGATCAATATGGGCTGGCCGCTGCTGATGAATACCGCGGCGAGTGGGTTGCCCGGTGGGCGCGGGTTGACCAGGCCGAAATCCCCATCGGCTTGCCTTCCGGCGATTATGCTGCTGAGGAATACAGCCCCATTGTCTATGGACGCGGCCCTATCTTCCTGTTCAATCTGGCCGAAACCATGGGCGAAGATCGCTTTGATGCTTTTCTGTCAGCCTATGCCGATCAATATCAGTGGGGCATTGCGACCACCGCGGATTTCAAAGCCCTGGCTGAAGAATCCTGTGATTGTGACCTCACGCCGCTGTTTACTGACTGGGTCTATGGCCCCTGAAAGTCACGCCTCCCAGGCCATCACCCGCGCCCAGTTGGCTGGCAATTCTAAAACAGCCCGGCTGCACTGTACTCGGACCTGGTCTGGTGGGTTCAATGCATCCTTCAGCCAGCCGTCTGTCAGCCCTGTCAGCCGCACCTCTAACTGAACTGGAGCCGCATCGGCATTGAGCGCCACAATCACAGTCTGATGCTCGGTCTGCCGCCGGAAAACCAGTTGCGCCGGGCCAACATAGATTTGTTCATAGCGCCCCACGCGCAAGGCGGGCAGCGCCTGCCGTACCTGCGCCAGCCTTTGAATGGCGGCTGGTAAATCTGGCTGCGGCGCATTTCCCCTGAGCTGCATCAAATCGAGCGCCGGACGCAGCGGTGCATCGCTGCCATTCTTCTTCCCGGTCAGGCCAAATTCGCTCCCATAATAAATAGAAGGCACCCCCGGCATGGTAAACAGGAGCGCATACAGCGGATAAAGTTGAGCGGGTTGTTTTAATCGGCTGGCTACCCGATCGACATCGTGATTATCCACAAAATTATAGAGCGGCAGGCCCGCATACAAACCACCCGCGCCGAACTGCCGCTGCAGCGCATAGGCAATTTCGAAATAATTGCGGTCATTCAGGCTGGAGAACAACCCCTTATACGCCTCATAATTGGTCACCGAGTCCAGTGCCCCCGGGTTAGCCCACTGCCGGTAATCGCCGTGAACCACTTCACCCATCAACCAGAAATCTGCCCGGCGCGCCCGGCAGAACCCCGCCAACTCGCGTTGAAAATCTCGATCCAGCACATCAGCAGCATCCAGTCGCAGACCATCGATTTCATACAGTTCAATCCACTGCCCAACTGCATCCAACAAGTGCCGCCGCACATCCGGGTGATGCAAATTCGACTTGACCAGATCATAAAATCCCGCCCAGGTGTCGTAATTAAACCCGTCCCCATATGGGTTGGACTGGTCAAACCGCAACCCGGCAAACCAACTGCAGTAAGCCGAATTCTGGCGGTGTTGCTGCACATCTCGAAAGGCCCAGAAATGCCGCCCCACATGATTAAACACCCCGTCCAATACAACTCGGATATTTCTCCGGTGAGCCTCAGCCACCAACTGCCGCAGCGTATCGTGATCTCCCAACCGCCGATCTACCCAGTAATAATCAGCCGTGTCGTAGCCATGCGCGCTGGATTCAAACACCGGACCCAGGTACAGCGCATTGCAGCCCAGCGTGATCATATGGTCCAGCCAGGGAATCAATTCCAGCAAGCGCGGCTGGGGCGGCGCCTGATGATCATTTTGCTGCGGCGCGCCGCACAGTCCCAGTGGGTAAATATGATAGAAAACAGCCGTATCAATCCAGTGAGTCATAGCGTTTCTCCGTAAAAGAATATACCGATCGGTATAGAATCGGGCCAAAAAAAGAGAGGAGTCCCCTCAGGAATAGATTCCATGCTGGAACTGATGCAGCGCCTGCTCCAACAGAACCACATCCAACTGCACATAGCCATTGAGCGCCATGCCGATATAGGTATTCACCATCCCGATGAATGTGGTGGCATAGGCCCGCTGCCGCCCGCGCATATTGCCGTGCTGGGCTACTGCCTGCGCAAAAACCTGCTCCACCAGTTCATATTGCTGCCGGTTGAACCGGGTAACCACCTGATTTTCCTCGCTATTGCCGGGCGCAAACCACAGCGCCAGTTGAAAGCGGTAAAACGCCGGATGCGCATTGGCAAAGTCAAAATAAGCGGCGGTAATCTGCTTCAAGGTTAGGGGCAGGTCGCCCGAATAAGCCGCTGCCGGGCGCAGTGCCCGGTTGAGCGCCTCAAAATTTTCGCTCAGCAGCGCTTCCAGCAGCCCGCGCTTGCTGCCAAAGTAATGATAGAGAGTGGGTTTGGTCACTCCGGCTGCTTCCACAATTTCCTGCACCCCCACGGCTTCATACCCGCGGGTGGCAAACAGGCGCAGCGCACAGAGCAGCAGATGATCACGATTATCCATTACGGCCCATTATACCGATCGGTATAATCCCTGTCAAGATATCAAACGGGGCGCAAGGTCATCTTGCGCCCCGCATTGAACGTTGTTGAACTGTGTTTACCGGACGGTAATCTGCCCCATGACGGGGGTTTGGGTCCCATTCAAGTCTTCCACAATGAAGCCCAGCAGGTACTGACCCGCAGCAGCATCCAGCGTTACCCACTGGAAGGCTTCATTGCCAAAGATCAGTGTTTCGCCGGGTTCATTTACCACCTGGCTCACCGACCCTTGCGCATCCAGTTCCAGCCACTGGTACCGGACGGTGAACGTATCACCAGCCTGCGGGGTAATCTCGCGCGGGGCGCTGGCTTCGCCGCTGCCGCTGAAGCCGTACACCTGCCACAGCAACCCGTTGCGGAAGTACAGCTTGGCGCTGATTTCTTCACCCGAATCTGCAAAGGTGTACTTCCCATCCACACTGTAGATTGCCTCTTCTGAGCTGGCGCCGTAGACTTCTGGCGTAAAGAGCGCCACCGCCGTGGTTTGCCCATCGGAGATGGCATACACAATCGGCTCCCAGTCAAACTCCAGCGTAAAGTCGCCTTCCCCCCAGTCCGGGTAGTACACGCCATCCACGCTGCGCGTCTCAGCGCTGGCGATGTAATCGCTGTCCATCATCAAAATGGAGTTGCTGGTGGGCTCGTAATATCCCAGCAGCAGCTTGATATAGCCCACATTCTCTCCGGCAATGTCCAGGCTCATCAAGATTGACTCGCCCAGCCCAATTGATGTGCTGGAGAGCTGCAACTGTCCCACCGATACGCCGCCTGCCACAGCCCCGCGGATATCGCTGGTGCGCGGTGTGGCAACGATGTTTTGGGCGGCCTCAAAATTCTTGCCGGTATAGTGATAGACCAAAAACTCATCCCACAGCGATTCTTCTGCAAAGCGCCGTGCCGCCACTGTGTAAGACTGCGGCCCCGCCACACCGGTGCGGTACAACTGCACACTCGGGAAGTAGATTGAAATCCCGGTGGCTCCGGGGCGCTTGGATCCGTGATGTTCAGCCACCACTGCCTGATTGATGGCGGTCAGCAGGTCGCTTGCGGCGGCATTCACCGCGCTGTTCGAGCTGCTGTCTCGCACCATCTGGGTGAAGTTCCCCAGGTCAATGTAAGAGGGCTGCGTGCCGTTGCCAAAAATATTGGTAAAGGACTGCGCATAGGTACGAGCCTGGGCAATCGCCCGTGCATCGGCATCCTGCATGGCATAAGCAAAATTATTCAAACTGTTGATCAGGTTGGGGACTGCGCTCAAATCCACCGCCGTCAGGGTGATGTCCCGTTCCAACTGCGCCGTAATCTGGCTGGCGGAGGGCACACTGTACCCGCCAAAGAAACTGTTCATTGGAGAAGCCCCTGAGGCAAAATCAGCTCGGGCACTGTCGTCCATAATCCGTTGATCTTCAACAATATAGCTGTCCACAATGATCTGCCCCAGTTCGCTGCCATCCATGCCGGGGTTGGCCGTCAGCGCATCCAGGAAGGCCGCATAGGCCCAGCCCAGCGAGGGCTCAACCTCTTGCGAACCCACAAAGTAGCGGGCGTGAGGTTCCATGGCGCTCAGCACTTCCACATGCCCCATCAGGCAGGCGTCCATGCCAATCATTTCAAACTGATCCAGCCCGGTTTGCGATCGGATTTGCCCCAGGGCTTCGTCAATTTCCATCAGGTACAGGTGGTCTTCCAACTGAGCCGCCATCGGCATGCTGTTGGCATCAGGCGCACCGCTGGCAGTCGGGTCGGTCCAGCCTCCCGGCCAGCCCATCCCATGGTCTGAGAGGATCAAGACCACTTTGTCAGCCGGGTAATTTTCAATGCCCCAGGTCACAAAGTCAATCAGCGTCTGTGAATCCGCCATATTCACTTCACCCAGGTCAGCAATCATTTCTGAACTGACACGGGTCAAGTCGTTATCCTGCGTCACATAATAGCGCCGCGCACTGGTCCAGTTGCCGTCGCCCTGATACCCGGCCCGGAAGCGGTCCATCTGAGCCAGGATGGTGACCTGCTCGCTCGAGCCAACGCGTTCGGCCTCGTTCAAATCAAAGTAGATATCTTTTTCCAGCACCTGGTCGTCGGCATCCTGATAGAGCAGCACCAGCCAGGTATCACCAGAGGCAGTCATTGGGCGCGGGGTCCGGGTGGGGAGGGTTGGCGCTTCGGTATAGGTGTAATTATTACCAGCATCCTCCGTCACGGTGTAATCTGTGTACTCACCCCCACCTAATTGCGAAAGGATATCACCCAGCCCGCCGCCGCCCTGAGATAGCGCCAGGCACAGGCAGATGGCAATCACAGCCACGATGATGATCAAAATGATCGGCGTGCGCTTGCCGCCCGGCAGGTTGAATCCCATTGGGCGGGCGGTTCCGCCGCTGCTGCCCCCGCTGAATGTCGGCGGTGTGAAGCCTCCGCCGCTGGTGCTGGGGCGCGGCGCCGATTGGCGCTGCGGTGCTTCTGCCCGTGGACGTGGGGTGCTGCTGGGCGCGGTCGGGCGGCGGCGTTCGCCGCGCACCACCCGCGGCTTGCTCCCGCCGCTGTTCTGGCTGAACATCCAACCTGCGGGTGCTGCAGCCGGGTCTGCGCCTGCCATTTCCGGGGCCGGCTTTAAAAACCATTTTTCAAGTAAATGTTGCATGGGACGTCCTCCCTCCAATTTCCAGTTGAACTTGGGCAGCGATTCAAAGCCTGAATCACCTGCCCGAATATACTTATTATACGTTTAATTTCCTCCTGTATGGCAATTGTTTTGACACTTCAAGACAAATGACATATGCAAACTTTGCTTTCTTGCGGTATGATAGTGTTAATATCAACGGGTGAGGGATCAATGGGGCTAACCCAACCTTGCCCATCCACCATTAACATTCAGAAGAGGCGCAGAAAAAATGACCCCCGTAAAGCGTGTCCATAATTTCAACGCCGGCCCCTCCGTGCTGCCGGTCTCTGTTCTCGAAAAAGCCCAGGCCGAAATCCTTGATTTCCAGGGCTGCGGCATGTCTGTGATGGAAATGAGCCATCGTTCCAAGGAATTTGAAGGCATCATCCAGACGGCAGAAGCCGATTTGCGCGAGTTGATGAATATCCCCGCCAATTACAAAGTCCTGTTCCTGCAGGGCGGCGCCAGCCTCCAGTTTGCCATGATCCCCATGAACCTGCGCCCTGCCGGTGCATCAGCGGATTACATCGTCACCGGCGCCTGGAGCCGCACAGCCGCCAAAGAAGCCGCCAAACTCGGCGCTACGCATACCGCCTTTACCAGCGAAGCCGACAACTTCTCTCGCCTGCCCGCCGACAATGAAATTCAGCTTGACCCTAACGCTGCCTACGTTCACTTCTGCCATAATGAAACCATCCACGGCGTAGAATTCAAGACCGAACCCCGCGTTCCTGCCGGTGTGCCGCTCATCTGCGACATGTCCTCAGACTTCCTCAGCCAGCCTGTGGATGTCTCCCCCTACGCCATGATCTATGCTGGCGCTCAGAAGAATGCTGGCCCTGCCGGTGTGGTTGTTGCCATCATCCGCGAAGACCTGCTGGCCCGCGTGCCCGAAAAACTGCCCGTCATGCTCGACTACAAGATCATGGTCGAAAATGGCTCGCTCTACAACACCCCGCCGTGCTGGTCCATCTACATCGTTGGCCTGGTGATGAAATGGCTCAAAGAACTCGGCGGTCTCCCGGCCATCCATGCCATCAATCAGCAGAAAGCCAATCTCATCTACGGCGCCATCGATCAGAGCGGCGGTTACTACCGCGGCCATGCCGCTCCGGCAGCCCGCTCAATCATGAACGTGCCCTTCCGCATGCCCACCGAAGAACTCGAAGAACTCTTTGTCAAAGAAGCCAAGAAAGCCGGCTTCATTGGCCTCAAGGGTCACCGCTCGGTTGGCGGCCTGCGTGCCTCCATCTACAATGCCCTGCCCATCGAATCCGCCAAAGCCCTGGTCGAATTCATGGCCGAATTCCAGCGCAAGAACGGCTAATTCGCTTCCATAACCCCATAAACCCGCCGCCTGGCAGAACCGGCGGCGGGTTTTTTATTCAGCCCAGGCTGCATAATTGCCCTCAGGCGGCATAGATGTTTCTCAGCCCTGATACCAGAAGACTCTATGATATTCCTAATCTTTGAATCCCAAATGCCTGGAGTATAATACCTCTGTTGCATCCGGTTAAATTGTCTGACATTTACCTTTATAAAGTGATCCGCACCTGATGAAACCCCCTTCAAAACCCGCGTCCCAACAAACCCGCACCCTCATACGTTGTTTTGGATATCTCCGTCCACACTGGAAGTTAACCACCGGCGCCTATCTGACCATGCTGGTGATTGACATACTGAATATGGTCAACCCCCAGATCATCCGCTGGACCATTGATAATGGCATTGGCGGCGATCTGGTTGAGCCGCGCCGCAGCACGCTGCTGGGCCTGGCGGTGGGCGCCCTGCTTCTGCTGGTGATCATTAAAGGCGTCCTGACCTATTTTCAAGGTATGTGGACCGAGGTTGCCTCGCAAGGTGTTGCTTACGACTTACGCAATGCCATCCAGCGCAAAATTACCGAACTGTCCTTCTCCTTTCATGACCAGGCTGAAGCCGGCGACCTCCTCTCCCGCGCCATCCAGGACGTAGAGCGCATCCGCTTCCTCACCGGGCGGGCCTCTTTCCGCGTGATTGAAGGCATCGTGATGATGCTCATTACCGCAGGTGTCATGATCAGTATGAACCCTCGCCTGGGCCTGCTGGGCCTGATAGCCATGCCGCTGCTGGCGGTTCAATCCATTCGCTTTGGGCGGGTATTTCGCCCGCTGTCCATGCAGATCCAGAAGCAGTTGGCCGTCCTCACCACCCGTGTTGAACAGAATCTGCGCGGCGCCCGCGTGATCAAAACCTTCTCGCAGCAGACCTCTGAAATTGATCGGTTTGAGGTCGAAAACCAACGCTGGCTCGATCTGTCTTCCACTTCTGCCCGCTTGCAGTCTATCAACATGCCGTTGTTAGGGCTGATCGCCAATGTCAGCAGTGTGTTCATCCTCTGGTACGGCGGCACCATGGTCATTCAAGGCCAGCTAACCCTCGGCGAACTGGTTGCCTTCACCACCTATATGGGGCAGTTGGTCACTCCCGTGCG
>JAGOFZ010000051.1 GCA_017996955.1 Longilinea sp. | reverse complement strand
TTTCCAACGGCTGGCCCTGACGATCTTTTTCGTAGAATGGGATATTTTCAGACAGGAAGGCAAGATCGCCGGTTTCTTTGAGATAGGCGCAGGCGGCCAAAACCAGCCAGAGGTGATCATCGCTGTAGTAGTGCGGGCGGTCTTCCATTTCCGTGGAATCTCCGGCAGAGCCTTCCAGCGTCAGCGGGTTGAACTGGTGCATGGCTGAGCCATCCTGCTTTTGAAAGGCCAGCAGGAGCGAGAGAAAATCACGCGCTTCAGCGGGAACGGCAGCAATGACCGAGAGTAAGTCCTGGGCAGAATCGCGCATACCGATGCCGCGGGAGCCCAGGCCCAGTTGGTAGTAAGACAGGTAGCGCGACCAGGTTTTGGCCACATAGCACTGGCGGGGATGATAGACATTCAGCATGGCGTTCATGGGTGCATCGGGCGTGGCAACCTGGAAGGTGGCGAAGTAGGCATCCCAGAAGGCGCGTAGTTCGGCAAGGCCAGCCGCCACGGCCTGGGGCTGGCGGCAGCGGCGAATATCTGACTCAGCGGCGGCAAGGCTGGGGGATTGGCCCAGGCGGGTGATCAGGCGGCGGGTTTCGCCGGGCTGCAACGTGCCAAGGGGGATGAGCAGCGCGGCAAGAGTATCGCCGCGCAGGGCCGGCTGGCTGCTCAACTCCGGTTGCAGGAGGCTGAGCGGCTGCCGGAAGCTGCCATATTCATTCTCACCAAGAAAACGGCGGCGGTCAGTTTCATAAGATGAGGCTGGCAGGCTGGCGGAAAAGAGATTGACCTGCCGGTCACGGTGCATAAATGGGTACTGCAACAGGATAGTCAGTCCATCCACCTGGGCGGCGTGACACTGCATGGTCTGGGGCACCCAGTCGGCATTGGTGAACTGCTTCAGGGCATCGGGATGGGTAAATTCCACCACGGGAACAGCATCCACCGTGAGGGGGGCAGAGGACAGGTTGGTGACCTGGATATCGCGCAGTTCGCACAAGCCGCCCGGGGGGACAAAGATGGTCACCTCAGTGCGCAGGTCGCAGCCTTCAGTCACAAGACGGGTATAGCCGGGGCCTACCCGACACTCAAAGCGGTCCAGCGGGTTGAGGCTGGGAACAAAAAACGGTGAGTAGACCTGGTAACCGGCAGACGTATGCAGGCGCAGGTAGAGCGTCTCGCCTTTGAAATCGGAGGCGGGCATTTGCTGCAAGTATTTGGTGATACGGTTGAAGGTCGGGTCATCTTTGCAGATTAACGCACCACCGGTATGATCAACAAAGCCGCCAAACTGGCGTGTGCCAATGTAATTGATCCACTTGACGGGGGTACGGGGATCGGTGATGACATATTCACGCTGTTCCAGGTCAAATTCACCGTAGCGCATGGGCTGCTCCTTTACTCGCCGCCGACCCAGGCCTGAACCTGAACCAGAGTGACACCCGGGGGCGGCAGTGGAATAACGCTGCCAATGACCGGCTGGCCATCCACTTCCAGACGAATGGCGCTGCTGGGGCCCCGGCGGGTGACGGTGATTTCATAGCGTACGCCGCGGTACTGCCGGACAGCCGTGAAGCCGGGCCATTCGGCCGGGACAACCGGAGCGACGGATAATCCATCCAGCGTGGGGCGGATGCCCAGGATCCACTGGGTGATGGCGACATAATTCCAGGCTGCAGTGCCGGTCAGCCAGGAATTTTTGGCCTCGCCGTGGGTGGGAGCATCTTTTCCGGCAATGGTCTGGGCATAAACATAGGGCTCACAGCCGTGTAGTTCGCTGAGGTCTTCGCGGGCAGAGGGATTGATGCGCAGGTAATAATCATGGGCGGCAGCACCATTGCCGAGTTGAGCCTCAGCGATCATAATCCAAGGGTTGGTGTGGCAGAAGACACTGGCGTTTTCCTTGTAGCCGGGCGGATAGGAGGAGATTTCGCCCAGGTGCAGGTAGTAGCGGGTGTAGGCGGGCTGGTGCAAGACAATGCCGTGCGGGGTCGCCAGGCGCTCACGCACCGAGTCCAGAGCCTGCCGGGCGCGGCCATCGCCATGGCCTAACCCGGCCATCACACAGATGCCCTGCGGTTCGATGAAAATCTGACCTTCTGTACAGGCGCTTGAGCCGACAGGATTACCGTAATTATCATAGGCGCGGCGGAACCAGGCACCATCCCAGCCATGCCGGGCAACGGTGTCCGACATTTTTTCGGCATCAGCGCGCAGTTGGGCGGTTTCGGCGGGGTGATGGCAGTGACTGGCGATCCCAGCCATTTCATGGGCCGCCAACACAAACAGCCCGGCGATAAAGACGGACTCGGCGACTTTGCCATCAAAATTGGTGGTGGTCTGGAAGGACTGCCCGGGCGTATCCGAGAAGCAGTTGAGGTTGAGACAGTCGTTCCAATCGGCGCGGCCAATGAGCGGCAGCCCGTGGGGGCCAAGGCGCTCGAGGGTGTACTGGATGGAGCGCTGCAAATGTTCATAGAGCGGCTGCTCGGTGCCGGTTTGATTGTCGTAAGGCGTGGGTTCGTCCAGAATGGCCCAATCGCCGGTTTCCTTCAAGTAGGCAGCAACCGCTAGCACCAGCCAGAGGGGATCATCGTTGAAGCCGCCGCCAACCTCGTTGTTGCCGCGTTTGGTCAGGGGTTGGTACTGGTGATAGGCACCGCCGGTGGGAAGCTGGGTGGATGCCAGGTCAAGCAGGCGCTGGCGAGCGCTGGCAGGGACCATTTGAACAAAGCCGAGCAAATCCTGATTGGAATCACGAAAGCCCATCCCCCGCCCGATGCCAGACTCAAAGTACGATGCTGAGCGGGACATGTTGAAGGTGATCATGCATTGATAGGCATTCCAGATGTTGACCATGCGATTGGTATGCACATCGGGAGTTTGCACCTGGAGCTGACCGAGCAGCCCATCCCAATAGCGGCGCAGATCTGCAAAGGCGGCATCAATTGCGGCGGGCTGCAGGTACTGATGAATGATGGGCAGGGCCGTACGTTTGTTGATGCGCTGAGAGGCGGGGGGATCAAATTTTTCGGTGACAGGGTTTTCTTGATAGCCCAGCAGAAAGACCACGGTATGGGACGCGCCGGGCGCCAGCGTCAACTGGATATGATGCGAGCCAATCGGCGCCCAGCCAATGCCCAACGAGTTGGCAGACTGCCCCTGGCTGACGACCTGGGGGGCATTCCAACCGTGATAGGGGCCCAAGAAGGCACTGCGTTGGGTATCAAAACCGGCCAGCGGTTCTGAACAGGCAAAGAAGGCATAATGGTTGCGGCGTTCGCGGTATTCGGTTTTGTGGTAAATAACGCCGTCTTCAACTTCCAGTTCTGCGATGTTGAAATTGCGCTGGAAGTTGGCGGAATCATCCATGGCATCCCAGAGGCAAAATTCAATCGCAGAAAAAGCAGAAAGCTGAGCCGGGTCGGGACGGTGATTGGTGAGGGTGAGCTGCCAGACTTCCAGGTTCTGGCCCAGGGGCACAAAATAGCGCAAGTGGGATTCAATGCCGGTTTTCTGCGAGCGGATGGTGGTGTAGCCAAGGCCATGGCGGCATTCATATTGATCCAACAGCGTCTGGGTGGGCTGCCAGGTTGGCGACCAGACCGCGCCGGTGGCATTATCCCGCAGGTAAATGTAGCGCCCGCCAACATCCAGCGGGGCGTTGTTGTAGCGGTAACGGGTCAGACGGCGCAAGCGGGCATCTCGATAGAAGGAATAGCCGCCGGCTGTATTGGAGATGAGGCCAAAATAAGACTCGCAGCCGAGGTAATTGATCCAAGGCAGGGGGGTGTCTGGACGCGTAATCACATACTCGCGGTTGGGATCGTCAAAATAACCGTAGCGCATTGTGGCTCCTGTTACTATTATTTGAAGATGTCCCCGCAGGGGCGGTCACCGGAGCCGCCCCTGCAAGGCGGAGGAGAAAGCAGACCCATAAGCGGCAGAGAAGCAAGCCGGGGGCATCTGCTGATTATAGGCTAACCTGATTGAGAACTGTAGTTAAAACAGGCAACGAAATGACCCGGTTCAGCCTCAACAAGCGGCGGCGGGCTCTGTGTACACTGGTGGCTGGCAACCGGGCACCGGTCATAGTAAGCACACCCACGCCCGTTGCCGGGCAGGTTGGCGACAGCGTCAATTTCAACTTCCTGCCATTTCTGGTCAAGGCGGGGCACAGAGGCCATCAGCATGCGGGTGTAGGGGTGCAACGGATGATCAAAGATGCGCCCGGTGGCGCCCATTTCGACCATGAAGCCACGGTACAAAATGATGGCGCGTTCGCTGATGTAGTGCGCCAGAGAGAGATCGTGGGTGATGAACAGGATGGACAGGCCGCGGGATTTGAGGCTGGCCAGCAGGTTCAACACATCAATGCGGGTGGAGGCATCGAGCATGCTGATGATTTCATCAGCCACCAGGAATTTGATATCGAGCAGGAGCGCACGGGCAATGAGAAAACGCTGTAACTGACCGCCGCTGAGCTGGTGGGGGAATTTGTTCAGCACATGCTCGGGATTGAGCCCCACGGCCTCGAGAGCGTTGATAACGCGGGGATACCAATCGGCAGCACTGACCTGGGGATAAAACTCCTGGCGCACGATTTCAAACACCCGGTCAGCTTTGAAGATGGGATTGTAGGAGCTGAATGGGTCCTGGAAAACGCCCTGGACCAAACGATAATACTCTTTGAGCGCCTGGCCGCGATGCTGCGAGATATCGACACCATCAAGGGTGATTTTGCCACCGCTGATGGAGATGAGCCGGAGGATCATCTTGCCGATGGTGCTCTTGCCGCTGCCGCTTTCGCCAATGAGCGAAATCACTTCGCCGGGAGCAACCTCAAAGCTCACATTGCTGACTGCGCGCAGTTCACGGTTGCCAAAAGCGCCGATGCGATAGATTTTGGAGACGTTCTCTAATTTAAGCATGGGGGGCAGCCTCCCGCCAACAGGCGATGGAATGGTTTTTGCCAATTGCTACAAACGGCGGTTCTTCAAGGCATTTTTCATACGCAACGGGGCAACGCTCGCGGAAGCGGCAACCGGTGGGCGGGGTGAGGAGCAGGGGCGGGTTACCGGGGATGCCGGTTAACTTCTTCTGGGTGTAGGTAACGCCAACTTTGGGCAGTGACGAGATCAGCAGTTTGGTGTAGGGATGCCGGGGGGCATGGATGATGGTTTCGGTGGGGGCTTTTTCAGCCAGCTTGCCCGCATACATGACCATGATGGTGTCGGCAATTTGATAGAGAATGGAAATGTCGTGGGTAATGACCATCATGCTTTTGACAAAGCCCTGGTCACGGAATTCCACCAGCATCTCTGAAACAGCTTTTTGCGTGGAAACATCCAGCGCGGAGGTGATTTCGTCAGCGATCAGCAGCGAGGGGTTAAGCAGGGTGGAGATCACCATGACCATGCGCTGCTTCATGCCGCCCGAAAGCTCAATGGGATACATGCCCAGGACATCGTGCGGCAGGCCCACCAGATCGAGGCGGCGGTGCAGTTCGGGCAGCATTTCGGCGTAATTGACCTGACGGGTTTTCAGCAGTTCAGAAACCATGAGGCCAATTTTGCGGGTCGGGTTCATGGCGTTCATGGCGTACTGAGGCACAATGGATATGTCTTGAAAACGGTGCGGCATCATTTTGTCCTGGTCCCAGATGGGCAGTTCCTGACCATCCAGGGTAACTTTGCCTTCCACAAAACGCATGGGGGGCGCCAGGCGGACAAAGCTGTTGCCCAGCGTCGATTTGCCGCAGCCGGATTCACCGGCGAGGCCCATAATCTCACCATTTTTCAGGCTGAAGGTGGCGCCGTCCAGGGCTTTCACGTCCCCGCGCAGGGTTTGATAATACACTCGGAGGTTTTCTACTTGTAAACTCATGGGTTACATCTCCCGCAGCTTGGGGTTGAAGACTTCGTCGAGACCAACGTTCATAATGTAAAGGCTGCCAACGATCAGAGTGATGGCGAGACCCGGCGGAACAAACCACCACCAGATCTCCAGCGGCAAGGCGCCCCATAAAACCGAGTACTGCATGATCAGGCCGAGGGAAATGGTATTGGTTGGGCCAAGACCGATGAAGTCGAGGGTGGCGGCAGTTAGAATGGCGCCACCGAACTGGAGGATGAAGGTCATGACCAGATAGGACATCATGTTGGGGGCGACTTCGGTGAAGATAATATTGAAGGACTTTTTGCCGCTCATGCGCGCCAGGTCCACAAATTCACGGTTGCGCAGAGAAAAGGTCTGGGCGCGAATGGCACGCGCAGCCCAGGGCCAGGCGGTGAGGCCGATGAACAGACATTCGGTCGCCACACTGCGGACTTCGAGATAGGCCGCAATAATGAGTAAGACGGCCATGGTGGGGATGACCAGCACGATATTGGTCAGGACGTTGAGAATTTCATCCACCAGGCCGCCGCGGTAACCGGCTGTAAAACCAATCAGGATGCCGATGATGGTGCCAAGGCCACCGCCGACCAGGCCCACAATCAACGTGGCGCGCAGGCCAATCACAAACTGCGTGAAGACATCTTCACCAAAGGTGGTGGTGCCGAACCAGTAGTCACTATTAGGAGATTGGGCTGGCGGACCGGCAAAATCCTTGGGGCCGTATTCGGTAAGCAGCGGGCCAAAAATTGCCAGCAGGATAAAGAATAGCAAGACGATCAGGCTGAGGCGCAATTTTTTGTTGCGCAGTGCAAAGTACAGAAATTCATTGATCTTTTTGGGCTTGGTCATGCTGATTCTCCCTGCATGCCGGCGCGGGTGCGAGGATCCACCAGCACATAGGCAATATCAATGATAAAGTTAGCCAACAGCACACCGATGATGATAAAGAGGAAGCAGCCCTGGACCAGGAAATAATCCTGGTTTTGAATAGCAGCCAGCAGCAGATAACCAATTCCGGGATACGAGAACACCACCTCGGTCACCAAGGCACCGGCAACCACCACGCCCAGTTGCAACGCCAGGCCGGTGATTTGTGGCAGGATGGCATTGTTGAAGGCGTACTTGCGGATCAATTTTGTGGGAGCGCCCAGGGCTGTGAGATAGTGGGAGTAGTCTGATTCCAGTTCGTAAATGATCATATTGCGCATGCCAATGGCCCAGCCACCAAAACCAACCAGGAAGAGCGAGGCAAATGGCAAGAACCAATGCTTTAAAACATCCCAAATAAAGGCGAATGAAAAACTTGGGCTGAGTGAGAAGCTGTAAGCACCGGCGATGGGGAAAATTCCCAGAACAATACCAAAGAACCAGGCCAGCAGGATGCCCAGCCACATGTAGGGGGTGGCGGTGAGGATGTAGCTGAGGGGCGAAACCGTGTTGTCGAGCCACTTGGAGCGGGCCGCCAGAGCGCCGAATTTGTTACCGGCAATCCAGCTCAGCAGAATGGAGGGCAGCAACAAGGCCAGATCATACGGAACGGCGCGCTTCAGAATATCCACCACGGGGGTTGGGAAGAGATAGACGCTGATGCCGAGGTCGCCGCGGAATAATGAGCCCCAGAAGTTCAGATACTGCTGCCACAGGGGCAGATCCAATCCAAAAACGTGGGTGTAATACTCATACATCACCGAGGCGGCGTTTGAATTGATGGAGGCCCGGGCGATCATGTTGGTTACGGGGTCTCCCGGCATGAAGCGCGGGATCATCCAGTCGATGGTGACCGCCAGAAAAAAGGTCAAAAGATAAATCAGGATCTTTCTCAAGAAGTAACGTTTCACGAAAGTTCCTCCCCGGACGGGTAAGATGCTGGGGCGTACAATAAGTAAGATGGTGGGGACTGGGATGCGCCGGGATTGATGAATGGATGATTCGGTTGCCGGCGCATCCCGGTAAGGGCCGCCCCTCCCAACCGAACGGGAGGGGCGGCAGGAAGAAATCAGATTTACGGATTTGCCGGTTTGAGGTTGATGAGGGTCATCAGACCACCGAGCTGCCAGTACCCAGACCAGGTGGTGGGCAGGGTCTGATTGGCAGAGGTTTCGGTCGGCCAATTCGTCCAGGTGGAGGTGCTGAACTGAGCCCACAGGCCGTTGTACCACAGGGGGATCATGGGCATGTCGGTCAGCATGAGGGTTTGAATCTGGGCGCAGGCTTCCTTCATGGCGGCTTCGTCAGTGGTGGGGATGGCGGCAAGGGCATCGACCAGGTCGAACATTTCCTGGTTGTCGTACTTGCCGAAGTTGCCGCTCTGCATCTGTTCGCGGATGGGGTGGTTGAAGAGCAGGTTGTAGAGCGTCCAGGGGGTGTTGCTCATGGAAGCCCAGTTGTTGAGGGTCATATCGAAGGTGGCACTCTGCAGGGCAGTATTCCAGGCGCCATAGTCGGGCGTGGCAGCCTGAATATTGATGCCGGCAGCCTGGGCGCTGGTGGCGATTATATCAATCGCAGCCATCCAGTCAGACCAGCCGCTGGGGCAGGTGACCTGAAGTTCGATCTTAGAGCCATCGGGAGCTTCAACGAAGCCATCACCGTCGGTATCAACATAGCCAGCCTCGGCAAGGAGGGTCTTGGCCTTTTCGGTATCGAAGGTGTAACCAAGCTCAGCAACGACATCGGGGTCAGAGAAGCGGCCGAGGGTGGGGAGGAGGCCCGTGGGATCGGCAGCCTTGACCAGATTGGCATAGGCAATGTTGACGATGGAGGGGGTGTCGATGGCGAAGGCCAGGGCACGGCGGAAGGCGGCGTCATCCATCGGTTTCTTGGTGGTGTTGAGGAACAGGACCGCAGTGTTGGCAGAGAGCATGTAGGGGGCGCCAGCATAGTAGGTGCTGATGTAGCCCTTGTCGGCGAGAGTGGCGATGCCGGGCAGGAAGTTGTTGCTCAGGTCAAGTTCGCCTTTGAGGACCATGCCCATGGCAACGTTGTTGCTGGAGGTGCGGACATCAACGATGTACTTGGGAGCGGGCAGGCCAAACTCTTTGATGCCCCACCAGTTTTCGTTGCGAACCCAGGCATTGCGATCTTCGGCGTGGGTCATGTACATGTAGGCGCCGGAACCAACGGGTTTTTCATTCGCGCCAGCGGTGATATCTTCTTCGGTCTTGGTTTCCCAGATGTGCTTGGGGACAATCGGGATATTGTAGAGGTTGTTGTCCCATTCCTGATAGAGGCAGTTTTCGA
>JAGOFZ010000050.1 GCA_017996955.1 Longilinea sp. | reverse complement strand
GCCCGCGCGTGACCTGGTTCACCGCCTGCACCCAGTCGAAAAAGCAGGCTTCAAAGGCCTCAGCCTTGAGCAGCCCAAACACCCGACCAAAAGTATCATGGGATGGCACTCCATTGGGTAATTCCAGGAACTTCTTGAACCACTCAAGCCGCGCCTTGCCAAAGTTCTCAATATCCACCCAGGTCTCAGCTCCACAGATCACAGCGCAGATTGCGATCACAATGATATCCATCAATGGATGCAACTTTTGCCGGTCGATGCGGGGATCTTCAAGCTTCGAAAAGTGAATCCGGATACTGCCTAACGGTTCTTCTGCCATGCCCTGCCTCCTTGGTCATGGCCTTATCTTACCACCTCTTCTTTTAGTGCGATTGCCCTGATGACTAAGTGCCTAATTAGCTCCTGTGCCTTGAAATTCCACCTGCCAGATTCTCAGAATGGTGGGGCGAAGATTTTCCGGAGATGATGCAGACAAGGTGAGCAAATAAGTCCCACTGGGATCAAATGTTACAAACCAGGTTGAAGCTGGAACTGGGGAGTGATAAAAAATTGTCTCAGTATCTAGATCCCAAAATATAAGTTCCTCCTTGTCAAATTGAGCCACCAAAACACGCCCCTCAGGATCAAAAGTGTGCGTCCAAACTTTTAAGTCAGGGAATTTTTGTTTGAGTGTACATGTCTCCACGTTCCAAAGCTCGAGGCCATCTTTATTTTCAACGATCATCTCGTTTCGCGTCGGATTGAGTATTCCTCTTTGGTAATCCAAGCTTGTCATTGAACAGGGTGGAATATTAGATTGCGGATTGATGACTTGAATTCCGCTAACCCAATCCCCATCAACGTCCTCCACTCCCTCCAAATTTATCAAAAGATAATCATTATAGTTCAGGCTTGCCGAAGTGATGATTCCGTTGGTGGATAATATAAGCTCACAGGTCGCAGTCTCGGTATCCCATACGCGCACATCACAAGGATAGGGAGGAGTTTTTTCATTGTAATTAGTGCCAGCCGTATAAATTTTATTCTTATCGATGAAGATTGCATTGGCATATGATCCTTGATTCTGATTGCATTGTTCACCTGGTTCGATTGTGTAAGCGATCTCTCCAGTTGCTATATCCAAAAATGTCAAAACGCCATAAGGAGGGAAATACACTATATACTTGCCATCGGGTGTGAACGTTAATGCTGACCTTCTATTAGCATCAACAACCCATTTGGGGCCCTCAGAGTTTAATTGATAGAATGCAATGACATCTCCACGCTCCCCTAATTGACCACTCATGACTATTGCTGTACTGTCTGGTGACCACGCGACATGTTCAACCACATCGAACTGAATCTCTTTGACCAGCTTTAATTTCTCATCTTGCGTAGGTGAGAGAGTTGGGGGAACCGGGCTGGGTGTGGCCGAGGCCACCGCCTCCGGCGTGGGCGTGGGCATGAGCGTGGGCGTGACACAGCCCGCCAGACAGATCAGCATGAATATGGCGATCAGGTAAGGTTTGTTTTTCATCGGCAGACAGACCATTTCTCCAAAGTCTTGCATGGGTGAATTATTCCGGTATACATGTGACTGTTCCAAAACTGGTAAAAAATTTTGCAAAACACCACCTGTGGTGGTACTGATGCAATTTGTTACCGCTATATGTGCTGGCCGGGCCAAAAGCTACCAAAGTTGGAACGATCACGGGGACTGCCACGGCTTTCACAAAGTCCAGGAAATGCTGTGGTGGACCCCAAAAACCGACAGGACACAAATGGAGAGGTAAGGTAGGCAGCATGAGAGAAAATTATCACCGGGGGGGAGAACCCACCATCCCCGCGTGGAGGTTCTGAGATATAATTTTTGCATCAGGAAACCCCACCCGTGCCTCAACCCACCCGCAACCGCCGCACCATCCGCCTGCCCGGCTATGATTATACCCGGCCCGGCGGGTATTATGTGACCATCGTCACGCACGGCCGCGAACCCGTGTTGGGCGCGGTGACGGCTGGGTCGGTTGTGCTTTCCGCCCCGGGCGTGATTGTGCAAAAAACTTGGCGCAGCCTGCCCCATCATTTTGCCAGCGTGAGGCTGGATGAATTTGTCGTCATGCCTAACCATGTGCATGGGATTATTTTGATTACGGATGACCATGATGGATTTCGTAGGGGCGAAGCATTGGATCAATCGGGTAGGGGCAGGTCTGGTGATACAATCATCTTGCCCGCTCCAGGCCTAGACCTGCCCGGACAAACCCGCCACAGCGCCTCTGTCCAGGCGCATAGCGTGCCATCTGAGGGGCGGGGCAGGTCTGGTGATGGAATGGGTGAATCCCAGGTTAGCGTAGACCTGCCCCTACGCGCCGACCGCGGGCTGCCAGAGATCATCCGGGCGTTCAAATCATTTTCGGCCCGCCAGATCAACCGGATGCAAAACACCCCCGGTCAGCCCTTCTGGCAGCGCAATTATTACGAACATATCATCCGCGATGCAACCGAATTACAGAAAATCCGCCGCTACATCCAGAGCAACCCCCTGCGGTGGGAACTGGACGCAGAAAACCTGCACACCCCCTGAAAGACCCACCATGAAAACCACCACCCGAATCTTATCCTTTTGAAAGAATTTTGCCATGGATACCCTCACGCACTGGTTATGCTCCGGGCTGCCCTGGGCGGCTTACCGCGCCCAGGTGGACCTGCTGAACCTGCCCGCCTCTGACCCGCAGGTGGCTGCGGCCCGTTTGGCCATGCTGGCTGATCCCAAAGTTCAGGCTTTGGTGGCAGGCCTGGCCAACTGGCCGGGCGTGCCGCTCAACAGCCACAAATCCGCCGGGCACCCGCTGCACCAACTGGTCTTTCTGGCCGACCTGGGCCTGACGCGCGCCGACCCCGGCGTGGCGCCGTTCTGCGAGCGCGTCCTCGGCCAGCCCAGCGCGCAGGGGCCTTTCCCGGTGCTGATGAACATCCCGGCGCATTTTGGCGGCAGCGGCAAAGATGAGCTGGCCTGGGCGCTGTGTGATGCTCCGCTGCTGCTCTATGCCCTGGCGTGCTTCGGCTACGCGGAGCATCCGGCTGTGCAAAAGGCCGCCGAACACCTCGCCGGGCTGGGGCGCGCCAACGGCTGGCCCTGCGCCGTTTCGCCGGAGCTGGGGCGTTTTCGCGGCCCCGGCAGCAAGGGCGACCCCTGCCCCTATGCCAATCTGGTCATGCTCAAGGCGCTGGCGCAGATTCCCGGCTGCCTGGATCATCCGGCGGTTCAACCCGGCCTGGAGACGGCCCTGACGCTCTGGGTAGAGCGGCGCGAGCGGCACCCCTACATGTTTTTCATGGGGGATGATTTCTGCAAACTGAAGGCCCCGCTGGTCTGGTACGATATTCTGCATGTTCTGGATGTTTTGAGCCGTTTCCCGGCCGCTCAGTCTGACCCCCGCCTGCAGGAGCTGGCCGCGCGGGTGCGCACCAAAGCCGATGCCGAGGGGCGTTTCACCCCCGAATCGATCTGGACGGCCTGGAAAGATTGGGATTTTGGACAGAAGAAGCAGCCCTCCCCCTGGCTGACCTTGATTGCTGAACGCGCCCTGCGCCGCATGGCTTAGCGCCGCCGCACGCGCCAGGCGGCAAAAGCCAGCACCAGCGACATGGCCCCGCTGATCACTGTTCCCCAGAGCAGCCACAGGCGCGGCAGGGGGGCAGACTTGGGCTCAGGCGCCTCATACGTCTGTGCCTGGGCGGTGGGCAGGGGCGCCGGCGCAGTCATCTGACCGCGTTCTTCGGCGGGAGCAACGCCCATAATGGGCTGCGAATTTTCATCAATCAGCGCCTTGGGCTGTTCGGTGGGTGCGGCGGTGGGTTCGGGCACGGCAGTTTCCTGCACGGGCAGCTCGGGGGCGGGGGTGGCTGCAGGCGGGGGCGCCAGCAGGCCAATTTCGGGCGTGGGAGTGGGCATCAGGCGCGGGTCAGAAGGCTGTGGTTGGTCCGCCGCGGTGGGCTGGACCTCAGCGATCACGGCGGTATCACCGGGCGCAGAGTCGGCGGTGTAGTTTCCGTCGCCGCCGCCGCCCATGCCGCCCGCCCAGGCGCCTTCGCCTGGCTGCTGGCCCCACTGAATGATCGGCGGGGCCGCGTTGGGTTCTTCGGTAGCCGCCAGCAGCGGCGCCACGGCATCGGGGGCGGCTTCTTCGTAAGCCATTGGCGCCGTCGAAACGGGCATTTGGGCCATCTGGGGCAGCAGCCCAAAGACGGCCAGCAGCACCGAAAGCGCCGCCGCCGCCACAGATGAGAGCCGCAGCGCCGAGAATAGCGGCGTCCGGCGGATTTTGGCTGCCATGGCGGGCGTCAGCGCAAAGCTGCGGGGGGCCCGCTTGCGCGGAATGCTGCGGAGAATGCGGCGCGTCTGCTGCAGCTGCAGCAGCGCCTGCGTCAATTCGGGTTCAGAATCGAGCCGGGTTTCCAGTTTGGCCCGCTGGCGCGGCGAAAGCGCTCCGTCCATATAGGCGGAGAGCAATTGCCAGTCCTGGGGGTTCAGCTTGCGGCTCATCGTTGGGGTTCCTCTATATGCAGACGGAACTGAGCGGGCAAAAGTTCCCCAAACCGCTGCAGGCAGTCGCGCAGGCGCAGCCGGGCGCGTGCTAGCCGGCTCTTGATGGTGCCCAGCGGTGACCGCACGGTGTCGGCCACTTCGCTGTAATCCAGCCCTTCCAGGTCTACCAGCACAAGCACGGCCCTAAAATCGGGGGGCATGGCCTGCAGGCAGTGTTCAATGGCGTGTTCCAGCTCGCGCTGTTCCAGCGTCTCTTCGGGGCTGGCAGAGGGGTCAGCCAGCCAGGTGGGTGATTCGACCTCCTCCTCATCCTCCGGGTTGATCGGCTCCAGCGGGGTGGTGGGGCGGCGGTGGCGGCGGCGCAGCTCATCGTAGCAGGCGTTGGTCACCATACGCATCACCCAGGCGCGGAACGACCCGCCGCGGTAATGGTTCAGATTGCGGTAAGCCGACAGGAACGCCGTCTGCGTGGCATCGGCGGCCGCGTCGTCATCGTTCAACATGCGGCAGGCCAGGTTAAAGGCCATCTCTTGGTGCGCCAGCACCAGCCGGTTGAATGCATTCAGATCACCCTCTCGGGCGGCAGCAACCATTGCCAGTTCGTCCATAAGGAGTATCGTATCTTAATTGATACAACCCGTCAAGCGAAGCGGGGCCAAGAATTCGGGCAGGCGAGGGCCCAACCCCCTCATTTGACCAGGGGAATTTCAAATCCAAAATAAAAATTCATGATCAGCGGAAAGGTGTTTGTCGGAATGAAATCATCTGGTAATTCGCTGGTGTCGTAACCCGGTAGATACATCGCATTCATAATGCAGTATCGATACGATTCAGGATAATTTTGCAATAGAATGCTGTCAGGATTTCCTGTTGGCAAATTTCGAGCGCCATGATCAGATTGCAGAATAATGATTGGGGGGTTATTCGGATCTGCTTGAGCTAATATACTCTCGACTAATTCCTGGAGTTTTTGGGTAGCAAATATATACCCACCAAGATAGTAATCCCAATTGTGCAAATTGATAGCGTTATTAATGTTACCATCCTGATCAAATATAAACGGCTCATGGGGTAACATAATGTGCGCGTACACAAATTTAGGCCCAGAAATTTCTTGATCTAATTGTGGGATTTTTTCAAAAGTAAACAGAATATTCTGCGCAACCAATGAAACGAGTGGATCTTGCTCTTTTAGGTGACTTGCAAAAGGTTCTAACATGGTGTTTTGGATCACCATTTGGCCAAATTCATCCAGAACAAAAGATTGTAATTGCATTTTGCCCGGATCGAATTCAAAACTATAATCGGCCAAAATCGGGGTTTTACCAGGGTATGCAAAACTTCCACCTGCACCATCAAAAACAATTGTGGTATATCCTAAAGACTTAAGGTCGTTCATCAATTGGTTGTAGGCAATGGCATCAAAATACTTACGTCCTGCCTCTCCATCATCATAATTCACATAATTAAGCCGACTTGCCATTTCAACAATGGTTCTATAGGTTGTGCTGCGGCTGTTTTCTGCAACAAAAAAACCTTCTGTCTCAAGAAAATTGACAAATGAATCAATTTCAGAGTATCCCCAATAGTCTCTAACCGCCTCGAAGCCGGCAAATTCATCCAAGATTATGTAATAGATATCTGGTCGTAAACCTGTCTCTCGGTTAGTATTTACAACGGGAGCGGTAATAGGTGTTTCTGGATTTTTGTGTTTCTCAATCTCAACCGGTATAATTTTTAGAATATTGAAAGTGTTTAATGTTACCAACACAATCATTATAATTTTCCAAAATCGTGCTTTAGCTACTCTGATGCTCAACCAGCATAGATAGCAAGCGATGAAAATATAGAGCGGTAAAAAAGTGTACCATTCGACCTGAAATAGATCTAATTGCTTCAGGAAGCGATACACTACTCCATATGTGTTGAAGAAAACCAGAAAAATAAAAGTTGCTGTGGCTCCATAATGATTTTGTCCCTTGAAGATCATTGCACTAATCACATAAGCACATAATCCGATTACCAGAAAAATAGATAAGACGCGATACAGGCTCGGCAATAGAAGAATGTCTGCATTATTGCTGTAGAAAAATAATGGCGTATAAATTGCTAGTAAAAAAGGCAAACTAAAATATTTCACAAATTTAACAATTTGATTAATAACAGTCCGAAAACCGAGTTTAGACATTGCAATGCTTCTTTTTTACAACTTAGGAATTGGAATAGACGCTGGAAAGTGTTTTCCTGGTTATATTTTAGCTAGAATAGAAAAACTTAAAATCTATGGCCTTTTGTCGATCAGCACTAATTGACTGAAAGTTCGTTTGATGTAAAAGCCAGTGTTAACGGCATAGGCCTCTTTGGTCTGTTTATTTTGATAGACAATATTGATCTCATATGTGCCCATCGGCAGTTCCGATTTCAAAATATAAGAATAAAAACCTGCTTCATTAATGAGAGATTTGCTGATATCTTGGTAGACATTTTCCACATCTGGTCGGTCCATTACATTGATCGGGAAATAGTATTTCTTGTCTCGTTTCTCAAGCAAGATAAACCGGTCACAATCAACTGCCGTCCCGTCATCATTTAAAAATGACCAACCCCATAAGTTGTAAACCTCTTTGTTGTAGGCTTCAACAAGCCCTAAATGCTCAATATTGTATTCAATCTTATCGCTTGGAATGATTGATGAAGGATTAACTGAAACGGGAAATCCCCCCCCAATAAGGAGAAGTTGATTGCCGGTCCGCTTAACAATATCGCCTGTATCTACTTCGTATGCCTCTTTGGACACCCGGTGCTGGTAAATGATTTTGATATGATACATACCAATTGGCAGCGCTGATTTTGAAACATATGTAAAAAAACCAGCCTCGTCAATAATCGCTCTGCTTGTAACCTGATATGCGTTTTCAACATCTGGGCGGTCTGAAGCATGCGTGGCAAAGTAGAAGCGCTTATCTTCAGATTCAAGCAATATAAAACGATCATAGTCTGTTGGTACAATATTATCATCAAAAAAAGACCAACCCCAAAGGTGGTAAAAATCATCATTATTAATGGTTATCGGTTGGAACTTTTCAATCGCACATTTTATATTTGGAGATTCTATGGTTGTTGAGACATTAAACTCGATAGGTTTTCCTTCATCAACTATAAATTTACCGTAAACAATTGGGGCAATAATCAGGTATAAAATCATCATCCCCCACAGAAGGATGTGGATACGATATTTTAAAGGGATTTTCACAAGATCATCCTTGTATAATATTTTCATGTAATAGGCTGTGCAAAGCAGAAGTATACTCCGTGCCAATTTTACTGTCAACGCGCTTCCCCACTCATCAAGTGTAGCATCTACCGATCAATGCCGGCTGGGGAGATACTGGTTTCGAAGAAACAGGTCAGATTTTCTGCTATGGCTGCCTTCTTTATAACGGCTTAATCTTGCCTTCTCTTAGGGCAACCAACCGGCGGGAGCTACAATACAATATACCATTGTCTGACTGATTAAAACAACACACTACCAGTGTGCGTTCAGACGATTGGCAAGTTTTGAGAGCAGTTTTTTTAAACGGTCATTGCTAATTGCACCGAAACCTCAACCTGCTGCCCAAGAGGGGGCGCTAAAACCATATAAATAAGACAATAATTACCTTAATACCCAAAATAGGGGATTGTATTCTTGATAAAATTGATGTATTATTAATCTTAGATTAATGAGCAGGGGACAAACGCCCCCTGCTCATTCTTTGAATACTTCGTTTCGTTTTGGCCCCTCCGGGGCCGAAGGAGGAAGATTTATGAAGCACGTCCGTTTTTCGCTGCGCACCGCGCTCATTCTGGCAGCCCTGCTGCTGATTGTTCCGGGCATTACGGTGTTGGCGCAAGAGATCATCAGCAGTTCTGAGCCGGGCTATACGGCCCCGGTGCAGGCCCTGCCTGAGCAGATCATCGGCGACGACCCGGATGAAGATGGTTACACCGGGCCCATCACCATGGCTGACCCCAATGCTGATATCCCTCACAGCGGCGATGGGGCGGAGGTGGACCTTTCGCAGTTTGAAACCGATGGCGAACCCCAGCCCGATGAAGACGCCTACTACGACCAGCCCGGCGTGAACGCCACCGTCGACGCGGGCTGGAGCAACTTCTACTACATGTATGTTGCCGGATCCACCCTGCGGCAGCGCATCAGCGGTAATAACTGGCACGCTGGTGGCGGTGGCGGCTGTGTGTACACGGATAATACGTTTAATATCCTCAACCTGGATGCCCAGTTCCCCGAAGGCGCCCGGATTGACTACCTGCGGATCTATTACTACGACACTTCAGCCAGCGACAGCACCGCCTGGATCACCTCTTATGACGGGGCAGGCGGCCTGAACGACCTGACCAATGTTTCGTCCTTCGACGATAACGGTTACGGAACCAATTTGGGCGACTATCTGGGCCATGTGGTGGATAATTATACTAACCCCTACGTGCTGAACTGGCGGCCGTGGGTTGCCGATAATACGATGCAGCTTTGCGGTTTGCGGGTGGCCTACCGCCTGCCCACACCCTGATTCCGATCAACAGAATTTGAAGGAGCAACCTCA
>JAGOFZ010000049.1 GCA_017996955.1 Longilinea sp. | reverse complement strand
CGCTTCAGGCGCTCTTCAAACTGGCCGCGGTACATGGTGCCAGCCACCAGCGAGCCCACATCCAACTGCAAGACGCGCTTGCCCAGCAGCGGGGCGGGCACATCACCTTCGATGATGCGCTGGGCCAGCCCTTCAACAATGGCAGTCTTGCCCACGCCCGGCTGACCGATCAGCGCGGGGTTGTTTTTGTTGCGCCGCGCCAGCACCTGGATGACGCGCTCAATTTCCATCTGGCGGCCAATCACGGGGTCCAGTTTGCCTTCTTCGGCCAGGGTGGTCAGGTCAGTGGCCAGTTGATCCACCAGGGGGGTCTTGGCATTCGGCTGGTTGGGGGCCTGGGCCTGCTGCGGCCCGGCGGGCGCCTGCGGTCCGGCCGAGGTGGCCGCCTGATTGCCCTCCTGCAGGGTGCGGCGCACCTGGCGGCGCACCTGCTCGGCGGTGATGCCCAGTTTGGTCAGCACTTCGACGGCCAGGCCTTCTTCAGAGCGCACCAGCCCCAGCAGCAAATGCTCGGTGCCGATGTAGTGATGCCCCATGCGGCGGGCCTCTTCGATGGAAAACTCCAGCACCTGCTGCACCCCGGCAGACAGGTCAATCTGACCGGTGCGGCCGGCGCCGAACCCGCCCAGTTTTTCAATCACTTCGCGCACGCGGCTGGCTTCCAGGCCAAATTCACGCAGCACGCGCCCGGCCACGCCGCCGTCTTCTTCAATCAAACCAACCAGCACATGCTCGGTGTTGATGGCGGGCTGGCGCAGCCGTTCAGCTTCCTGATGCGCCAGGCTCAACACACGTCGCGCCCGCTGGGTGAAACGCTCCATACCGCTTGCCATATCGTCTTTCCTCCTGACCAGCCGGCTGCCGCCGGCCGAGCCCAATTTCTGTGTACCGTTATTATTCGTCCATCATCGGACGGGATTAAGTGAATCCTCGCGCCCTGATTCTACCAAACTTTACAACATATTCAAGTCGGGGTATGACGTTTCACCTTTCATGTTTCAGGCCGGGGAGGGTTCCAGGTGCAACAAGCCGGATGGGTTGGGGTAGGGGTGTGCCTATGTGTATGCCGCCCGAACGGGCTGTCTGCCCTGAGTGACAGTTGAAACAAACCAGCGCCAAGGCGCAAAGAAATTTACGGCCGCGGCGGCTTGAACTGCTCCAGATACAGCGCCGCCGAGCGGCTCATCTCCACCGAAAAATCGGACATGTATTTGCGGGCGCAGAAGGCGCCCACACTGGCGCGAAAATCCACCTCGGTTTTTCCGGCGCGCCGTTCGCGCTCCAGGTACATTTCTTCCAGCTCGGCGGGCGAGAGCTGCTGGTAGGCGTTTTCGGCGACGATGTAGCGAGGGTCAAAGCGCGGGGGTTTCTGGCGCTGCTTTTGACCCTCGGTGGGGTAGCCAAAGACCAGCATGGCCGCGGGGATCACATAATCGGGCAGGTTGAGGAGCTGGCGGTGAATTTCAATGTTTTCGAGGATGTCGCCGATGTAGCATGAGCCAATCCCCAGCGACTGGGCCGCCACCACGGCGTTTTGTGCGGCGATGCAGGCATCCATGAAGGCGAGCAGAATATCGCCCTGCTGGGGCGTGCGGGGTGTTTGCCCGGCAGCCAGGTAGGTGTCGTACCAGCGCTGCTGGTCGGCCAAAAAGATCAGCACCAGGGGGGCTTTGGCAATAAACGGCTGGTTGTCGCAGGTGACCGCCAGGCGGTCTTTGAGGGCCGGGTCGGTCACATCAATGATGGTATAGAGCATCTGATTGCCCGCCGTGGGGGCTTCAAAGGCGGCGCGCAGAATCAGCGCCTTGTCTGCCGGGCTGATGGGCTGGTCGGTATAATTCCGCACCGATTTGCGGTCAAACAGGGATTGGAGGGTGGGGTTCATGGTGGCTCCGATAGGTTGAAGGGGTATTTTTATTATTATAACCAAACCATCACGGTAAAGCGGTTTTAAGACGAATGTGTGCGGCTCATCCAGGGCTGCGGCCCCCATGATTGCGGTGTAGGGGCCCGTATAGAACCTGCGATCCCCACTCACCACCGGCGGCGAATAAATTCGCCGCCTGGCAAAAACCAAGTCCGCTAAAGCGGACTCATCCAGACAGAGTCGGCGCAGCCGACTTGGTTTTTATACCCTACGGCGTGCTCAGCCGATTAGCCAGTGACAACATCGTATCGGACTGCCATATGAAGACCAATGATTGCAGCGTTGATGATCGCAATGCACAAGGAAAAAGGAAAGGTGATAAACGGTAAAAAGAAAACAATCCCGTAAAACGTGAGGATAGCCACACCCAATGAATAACTCATTACATAAATTGTAGCCTGATCACGCGGGATGTCTTCTTTTTGCCAAGATCGACGATTTGGGTGAGGGTAGGTTTTTTTTGTGGCCCGCGGCAGCACAAAGTACAAAACAGAAAAGTGGTGCGTTAGTATCAACCTGGCAATCAAGTCAAACCCTGCAGAAACCACCACGTCTCTTTGGATGAGACTGGATACTCCCAACATCAAGAAAATCGTGATGACGGGCAGAACAACGCGGTATAACCAGTAGATGGGCTTTGAAGCGAAAAATTGTTTCACCAGACTATTGTAAGCCTGATTGAAACTTAACAGGTTCACAATTTTATATACCAATGCGCGACCCTTACAGGGTGCTCCGCGACCCTCGCCGCTTCGGCGCTCCGGCGGGAGTACAGGGCCGCGTGCGTCCTGCAAGGATGCTGCGCGACCCCTACCGCAGGTCCATAATCTCGCCGCGCTCGGCCAGGTATTTGCGCAGGAACTGCCCGGTGTACGATTCGGGCACGTCGCAAATGTCTTCGGGGGCGCCGGCAGCCACCAGCAGCCCGCCGCGATCGCCGCCGTCGGGGCCCAGGTCAATCAGATAGTCGGCCACTTTGATGATATCCAGGTTGTGTTCGATGATCAGCACCGAGTTGCCCGCCGCCACCAGCCGCTGCAGCACCTCAATCAGTTTGTGCACATCGGCGGCGTGCAGGCCCACCGAGGGCTCATCCAGCACGTAGAGGGTGCGCCCGGTTGCCCGGCGCGAAAGCTCACGCGCCAGCTTGACGCGCTGCGCCTCGCCGCCCGACAGCGTGGTGGCCGACTGCCCGATGCGGATGTAGCCCAGTCCTACCTCTTGCAGCATTTTGAGCTTGTTCATTAGTGAGGGATGGGCGGCAAAGAACTCCACGCCATCATCCACCGTCAGATCCAGCACATCGGCAATGGACTTGGTTTTGAAGTGCACCTGCAGGGTCTCACGGTTAAAGCGCCGCCCCTGGCAGACATCGCACGGCACATACACATCCGGCAGGAACTGCATCTCAATGCGGAGCTGGCCCTGCCCCTGACAGGCCTCGCAGCGCCCGCCGTGCACGTTGAACGAAAAGCGCCCTGGCTTGTAGCCGCGGATTTTGCTTTCGGTCATTTCGGCAAACAGCGTGCGGATCTCGTCAAACAGGCCGGTGTAGGTGGCCGGGTTGGAGCGCGGGGTGCGCCCGATGGGCGACTGGTCAATGTTGATGATCTTATCCAGGTACTCGACGCCCTCAATCGTATCATGCTCGCCGGCCACCGTATGCGCCCGGTTGAGCTGGCGGGCCAGCGAGTTGTACAGCACATCGACCATCAGCGTGGACTTGCCCGAGCCCGAAACCCCCGTGATGCACACCAGCCGCCCCAGCGGAATGGAGACGGTGAGGTTTTTGAGGTTGTTGGCGCGGGCGCCGATGATCTTGAGCCATTTGCCGTTGCCCGGGCGGCGGTGCTCTGGCATGGGCACGCTCAGCCGCCCCGACAGGTAGGCGCCCGTCAGTGATTCGGGGTTGGCCAGGATATCGGCCACGGTGCCTTCAGCCACCAGGCGCCCGCCGTGTTCGCCAGCGCCGGGGCCCAGGTCCAAAATCCAGTCGGCCGAGCGGATGGTTTCTTCGTCATGCTCCACCACCAGCACGGTGTTGCCCAGGTCGCGCAGGTTGCGCAGAGTGGCCAGCAGGCGGTCGTTATCGCGCGGGTGCAGGCCAATGGAAGGCTCGTCCAGCACGTACAGCACGCCCATCAGCCGGGAGCCGATCTGCGTGGCCAGGCGGATGCGCTGGGCCTCGCCGCCGGAGAGCGACCCTGCCGAGCGGCGCAGCGTCAAATAGTCGAGGCCCACATCCACCAGAAAACCCAATCGAGAGCGAATCTCTTTGAGGATGCGCTCGGCGATGATCCGGCCGCGCTCGTTGAGCGGCGACTGGGGGCCAAACAGCCGGTCCACCCAGGCCAGGGTGCGCAGCACGGGCCACTGGGTGACGCTGACGATGTTGACCTCATCCACGGTGACAGCCAGCGCCTCGGGGCGCAGGCGGTTGCCGCCGCAGGTGGGGCAGGGGCGGTCGCTCATAAACTCGGTGATCTTGTTGCGGACGTAGTCCGAGTTGGTCTCGCGGAAGCGCCGCTCCAGGTTGTGAATAACGCCCTCAAATGCGGTGCGGTAGGTGCCCGAGCGGCCATCACGGCCTTCGTAATGGATGGTCACTTCTTCGCCGTTGGTGCCGTGCAGAATCAGGTTCAGCTTTTCGGGCGGCAGGCTGTTGATGGGTGCGTTGAGGTCAATGTGATAATGCGTGGCTACGGCTTTGACCATGCCCCAGTAGTAGCCGCCTTCTTCGCGCGGGCCGTTCCATTCCTGTGCGGCAATGCCGCCCTCGTTCAGCGAGCGCTCGGGGTCAGGGATCAGCAGGTCGGGGTCAATTTCCAGCTTGCTGCCCAGGCCCTGGCAGTCGGGGCAGGCGCCGTGCGGCGTGTTGAAGGAGAAGGTGCGCGGCTCAATTTCGGGCAGGCTGATGTTGTGCTCCGGGCAGGCCAGATGCTCCGAGAAGAACAGGTCCACCGGCGGGTCCACCGACAGGTTCTGCACCGTCAGGTAGCCTTCGCCCACTTTGAGGGCGGTCTCTACCGAGTCGGTCAGGCGGGAGCGGAAGGCTTCAATCTCGCCCGCCTCGGTGGGGTGCTCGATGACGAGCCGGTCCACCACGGCTTCGATGGTGTGGATCTTGTAGCGGTCGAGGGTGATTTCTTCATCCAGGCTGAACACGGTGCCATCGGCGCGCACGCGCACAAACCCGGCTTTGCGGATGTCATCAAACACGGCGGCGTAGGTGCCTTTGCGGCCGCGCACCACCGGGCCTAAAATCAGCAGGCGGCTGCCGGTGGGCAGGGCCAGCAGGGTGTCCACAATCTCCTGGGCCGACTGTTTGACCACCTCTCGCCCGCAGACGGGGCAGTGCGGCACGCCCACCCGCGCAAACAGCAGGCGCAGGTAGTCATAAATCTCGGTGACGGTACCCACCGTGGAGCGCGGGTTGTGCGAGGTGGATTTCTGGTCAATGGAGACGGCTGGCGAGAGCCCTTCGATGGAGTCCACATCGGGCTTTTCCATCTGGCCCAAAAACTGGCGGGCGTAAGCCGAAAGCGACTCGACATAGCGGCGCTGTCCCTCGGCGAAGATGGTATCGAAGGCCAGCGAGCTTTTACCCGACCCCGACAACCCGGTGATGACCACCAGCCGGTCGCGGGGGATTTCCACGGTGATATTTTTAAGATTGTGGGCCCGGGCGCCCACCACACGAATGACATCTTGAGTCATAGTACACCTCTGATTGAAACGACGCAACCGTCCATTATACCACCGCGCCAAAAGGGGGCTGGCTGCCAGAATAGCGGCGAGCAAGCAGTCTGATTATACTGAAAATATGTTCTACCCGCAAGGTGGCAAGTGGTGGATTTTTGGATTGAGCCGCCGCCCCTTTGCGGTACAATTAGCCCATGCTGCCGCCCCGCCTGAAAACCCACCTGCTGAACGCGCTGGCCTTTGTGCCCTTCCTGCTCTATGTGGGCTTTGTGGTGATCACGGACCGCGGCCCGGTGGATTACGAAACCTTTCTCGAAATCGGCAGCCGGGTGGTGCAGGGGCAGCCTATCTTTACGGGCAACAGCTACTACCCCTTCCCCTATGTGTACATTTTTACCCTGCTCTACTGGCTGCCGCGCCCGGTCAGCCTGGTGCTGTGGCTGCTGGGGCCGGTGCTGGCGGCCTGGCTGATCGCCAAACGCAAGCCCTGGGTGCTGCTGTTTGGCCCGCTGGCGGCGCATTTCTTCGGCGGGCAGTCGGCGGCGTTTGCCATGCTGGGGCTGTGGGGCTACCTGCGTCACCGAGACGCCAACCGCTGGACCGGCGGGCTCTGGCTGGGGCTGATTGCCCTCAAACCCCACCTGGTGATTTTCCCGGCGCTCTACGCCGCCCGAGATGGGTGGCTGGCGTTCCGGGCCAGCCGCCGCCTGCCCCGGCAGATGCTGGCTTTCTTTGGCGTGGTGGCAGCCGGGTATCTATCGGGGGTGCCCTTTGGCTGGGATTGGCCCGTCCAATGGCTGACCAACCCGCGCCCGGTCTTTTACCGCGCCCAGGCGGGCATCATCCCGCGCACGCTGGTGCTGCTGGGCGCCGACCCCACCGCGCTGTATTTCTGGGGGCTGACGCTGGGGCTGCTGGGGCTGCTGCTGTGGGCTGCCTGGCGGCTCAACCGCCGGCAGATGCCGCTGACGCTCTGGCTGTTCTGCGCCGCCTGCGGCTTTCCATTCATTCACGATTATGACCTGATCCAGTTGATCCCCCTGCTGGACAACCGTCTGCTCCAACGCTGGGCGCTGCTGGCCTCCATCCCACTGTGGGTGGTGATGCTGGCGGCCTATCAGAACGACGCCGCCTGGTACGCCGTCACGCTGATTCCGCCGGTACTGGTGGGGGCGTTCCTGTGGCACAACCGCGGGGGATTTGAGAAAGAAAGTCGCCCGCGTTAGGGTTGGTACAAAAAACGAATCGAGCCCCCCCTCTCTCGCCGCTTTGGAGGGAGTGGGAGCGCGAAGCCCCTCCCTGACACTTACAGGGTGCTACGCGACCCGCTCACCATCGGCGGCGGTTAAAACCGCCGCCTGACCAAAACCAAGTCCGCTAAAGCGGACTCATCCAAACGGAGTCGGCGCAGCCGACTTGCTTGTCTCGTAGCCCCTACGGGGTGCTGCGCGACCCTTACAGGGTGCTACGCGACCCTCGCCGCTTCGGCGCTCCGGCGGGAGTACAGGGCCGCGTGCGTCCTGCAAGGATGCTTCGCGACCCTTACAGGGTGCTGCGCGACCGGGGATTTCAATCCCCGGCAGCTTGAACGCAGGCCTTGGCTCTTTTCACTGCCACCCAGGGCGGACACATAGGTCCGCCCCTACCAGACTCTTATTGAGTGCTACGCGATCCCTCGCCGCTTCGGCGCTCCGGCGGGAGTACAGGATGCTGCGCGACCCTTACAGGGTGCTCCGCGACCCGTACGCTTCACGCCGGGCGGCAACGTCGCACGTGGAACATGGAACGCGCCCCAAACTCATTTGACAAATCTCACAGCCGAGTCTACAATCATATCATCCCAACCACAGGCGGGTTTGACGATGTATTGGAGGGAGCGCGAGGAATTGCCAATGAAAAAAAGAACCTTTCCCGTAGGCTGCCAGATATTTCTGGGGATCTTTGCCAGCATCATCCTCGGGCTGATCGGCTATTTCCTCTACCTGAATCATTGGTACAACCAGGTGCAGGCTGAACTGCCAGAAATTCAGCAGAAGTTGATGGACATAAACGAGGAGACCATCAAACAGTTGCCGCCACCACCCGGCCTTTCGGAAATTGGGCGGAAGGACTCGCTATATTATTACAACGTGCAGCTTACTGTTTATTATAGTAAGTCAGGTTTCGAGGGTGAAATTGTGGATTACTACTCAGATCTACTGGAAGAAGCCGGCTGGTCCTGGGATATTACAAGTAGCTTTGGCCGTGATTATCTGGTCTATTACAAAGATTCAACCTGTATCACTGTCAGCGTTCATTCTACTGAATACGATGTCTATATCTATACTGATTTTAAGAAACAGGAGTTTACTCCAAAATTGCCACCTTTCTGGTATCGCTTGCTTCGAGGTGAGGACCCATACGTTAAACCATGTCCACTGGAAAACGCAAGAACCAGGTAGCAGCTTACCCTCTCAAGAGGAATTGCCAATGAAAAAAAGAACCTTTCCCGTAGGCTGCCAGATATTTCTGGGGATACTTGCCAGCATCATCCTCGGGGTGGTTGGCTATTTTCTCTACCTGAACCATTGGTACAACCAGGTGCAGGCTGAACTGCCAGAAATTCAGCAGAAATTGATGGATATAAATGAGGAAACGCTTGCACAATTTCCCCCGCCTCCCGGTCTTTCGGAAATCAAACGTAGAGATTGGATATATTATTATGAGGTCGGGTTCTCTGTCTACTACAGCAAATCGGGTTTTGATGGTGAAGTTATGGATTACTATTCAGGCTTACTGGAAGAAGCCGGCTGGTCCTGGGATATTGCAAGTAGCTTTGGTCGTGATTATCTGGTCTATTACAAAGATTCAACCTGTATCACTGTCAGCGTTCATTCTACTGAATACGATGTCTATATCTATACTGATTTTAAGAAACAGGAGTTTACTCCAAAATTGCCACCTTTCTGGTATCGCTTGATTCGAGGCGAGGACCCATACGTTAAACCATGTCCACTGGAAAACGCAAGAACCAGGTAGCAGCTTACCCCCTCAAGAGGAATTGCCAATGAAAAAAAGAACTTTGCCTTCAGGCTGCCAGATATTTCTGGGGATCTTTGCCAGCATCATCCTTGGGGTGGTTGGCTATTTTCTCTACCTGAATCATTGGTACAACCAGGTGCAGGCTGAACTGCCAGAAATCCAGCAAAAGTTAATGGACATAAACGAGGAGACGCTTGCGCAGTTTCCCCCGCCGCCTGGTGTTTCAGAAATTGGGCGGGACGACTTGCTATATTACTACAATGTAAATCTTGTTATCTATTACAGCAAATCGGGTTTTGATGGTGAAGTTATGGATTACTATTCAGGCTTACTAGAAGAAGCCGGCTGGTCCTGGGATATTGCAAACAGCTTTGGCAGTGATTATCTGGTCTATTACAAAGATTCAACCTGTATCTCTGTCAGCGTTAATTCTGACGAATACGGGGTCTACATTTACACCGATTTTGAGAAACAGGAATTTAGCCCCAAA
>JAGOFZ010000048.1 GCA_017996955.1 Longilinea sp. | reverse complement strand
AGGATAAGGGCCAGGTATTTCGCGAGGCTTTTCGGGTATTGAGAACAAATGGCCGCCTGGAGGTCAATGATGTGGTCTTTGGAGGTGCAATTTTACCTGCGGCGCGCCTGTCTACCGCCGGCTGGTCGGAGTGCATCTCTGGCGCGCTGCCCGAGCAGGAATATCTGGATCTGGTCAAGCAGGCCGGATTCACGCAGGTGACGGTCCGCCGCAGCACCAGCGCCGGAGTATCTGACGGCGTTTCGGTTTACTCTGTACAGGTGTCGGCTGTTAAGGAATAATCTTGGCGGTTCCCTGATTTCTCGGCGGTGCCGGGATCAGATACAGCAACCCCGGCGCAGATGCCGGGGTTGCCCTATCACCAGAAATATGATTGGCTCTTCGCAACTTAACAGGTAATTTTGCGTATAACTAACGTTATCCCTCTTCAAGGAGTCTTTCATGGATCAATCCCCTGCCCCCGAAAAACGAAAATCTGGCTGGTTCTGGCGGCTTGTTGACCGCATCCGCAGTGCCGGGCGCGCCATCACCCCGGGACCGCGCGCCTGGCGGGGCGCAGCCTGGGGGTTGATTATCATCACCATCGGCTTAGTCCTCTACACCACGTACAATGCCTTTGCGCCCTTTGGCTTGCTGGCCTTTGTGCTGGGCTTCCTGGCGCTCCTCGTCATCGCTGTGCTGCTGAAAGGGCTGACCCTACTGTTGATCCGGCTGGATGGCGCGGTACCGGTGGGCTACAAGACAAGCCTGGTGGGGGCCGTGCCGCTCCTGTTCGTCTGTTTTCTCATGCTCAACCTCGGTTTTGCTGCAGTCTTATTGGGAATTATTGGGGTCTCATCCCTGCTGGGCGCGGCAGTATGGGTGCTGTTACGCGGCGGCTGGCGTTCTGCCACCAAAGCCCAGCGCGCCGTCATCGGTTTGGGGCTGATTCTGGGTCTGGTAGGTCTGATCGGCGGAGGGGCCTGGCTGTTGAACGATGGCTCCCCGGTCACGCCGCCGCAAAACGCGGCCGCCCAGGCCGGCGCCGTGGTGATCCCCCTTGCTGTGGAAGATCCCTCGCAGCCGGGGCCTTATGCCGTTCAGACGCTGTTCTATGGCAGCGGCAGCGACCAGCGCCGCCCGGAATATGGCTCCCAGGTTGATCTGGTCACCCAGGCTGTGGATGGCTCGAAACTGGTCGAAGACTGGTCGGGCCTGCGCAGCCAGTACTGGGGGTTTGGCCCCGAGGCCATGCCGGTCAATGGGCGGGTCTGGTTCCCGGATGGTCCCGGTCCCTTCCCGCTGGTCTTGATTGTGCATGGCAACCACGAAATGGAAGCGTACTCAGACCCGGGCTACGCCTACCTGGGCGAACTACTGGCCAGCCGGGGGTTTATCCTGGTCTCAGTGGACGAAAACTTCTTAAACCTTTCCCCAACGGCAGATCTGCTGTTTCTCAATGGCCTGCAGGAAGAAAATGATGCCCGCGGCTGGCTGCTGTTGGAACACCTCCAGGTCTGGCAGGGTTGGAACGCTGATCCCGGCAGCCCATTTTATCAAAAAGTCGATCTGAACAATCTTGCATTGATGGGACATTCGCGCGGTGGAGAGGCTGTGGCAGTTGCGGCGGCCTTCAACCACCTGCCATTTTACCCGGATGATGCTTCGCTGGCTTTTGACTACAACTTCAACATCCGTTCGGTTGTGGCCATTGCCCCGGTCGATGCCCAGTATCAGCCGACAGATCAGTTGACCCCCCTGGAAAATGTGAATTACCTTGTTCTGCACGGGGCGCAGGATATGGATGTGGCTTCATTCAGCGGCTCCAGGCAGTATGAAAGAATCCGCTTTACCGACGGGCAGTTCTGGGTCAAAGCCGGGGTATACATCTATGGCGCCAATCACGGGCAGTTCAACACCGTCTGGGGCCGTAAAGATGGCTTTGAGCCGGGCATGCGCCTGATGAATTTGACCCAGTTGATGCCCCCGGACGAACAGCAGCAGATAGCCAAAGTGTACATCACCGCCTTCCTTGAAGCCACTCTCCATAGCCAGACCGCCTATCTGCCCGTGCTGCGTGATCACCGCACCGCCGCCGGCTGGCTGCCCGATACCATTTACATCAGCCAGTACCTGGATTCAACCACCCGGATGCTCAGTGATTATGAAGAAGACATCAACCTGGCCACAACCACCCTGCCGGGTGGCAGTCTTCAGGGTCAAAATCTCACCCTCTGGCGGGAACAGGTCGTGCCGCTTAAATGGGATACCCTGAATACCAATGCCGCTTATCTGGGGTGGGATACCACCGCCGATAGCGCCGTGCCCACCTACGAGATCACTCTGCCGGATGGCAATTTGGCCCTCGGCAATGACAGCACCCTGGTGATGTCTCTGGCAAATGCCAACGAACCGCCCACGGCTGATGCCGAAGAAGCCAATACCGACCTGATTGACCTGACCATTGAAGTAATCGATCGCCGCGGTGCTGCAGCCCGGCTGCCTTTAAGTCACTTCGCGTACCTACAGCCCCAGATAGAAGACCATCTGCCCAAAGCCTCCTGGATGGCCTTGCCAGCCCAAACCTCCGAGGTCGTCTTCCAGAGCTTTGAGTTCCCGCTGTCCGCTTTCAGTACCGCCAACCCCGCATTTGACCCGACCAACCTGGCTTCTGTGAGGTTAGTATTTGACCGCACCCCCTCCGGCGTGGTGGTACTGGACAATCTGGGTTTCCGGGTAGGAGAATAAAACGAAGCGTTGGCAACCATGGCTCTAGCAACTTTATGAGCCGCTCCCCTTTTTTGCCCGCAGCCCCTTTCTCAGCCCGGTATAGGCCCAGGTGTAGTGACTGCTGGTGTTAGCCGCCAGGTAAGCAATCAGGCTGTTCTGATTCATCCATGGATACAGCCCTGGCGTGGTGAGGGCTTCATCGGAGAGCGATTCGATGAGCGCCAGTGTTTTCGCATGCGAGACGCGGAAATTGACCCAAATCTCAGCCAGCGGACTATCGCGGTAGATTTCGTAGATTTTTTGGTTCAACGCCGGGATCTGACTCCACTTGTAGCTTTCAGCCGGAACGGCCGGGTTTTCTCCCCGCAGCCCGGCCTCGTACCAGCGGAAGAACATCTGCTGCCATGCATACAGATGCCCCAAAACATCTTTGGCAGACCATTCTCCCAGCACGCCGGGCACAGTCATCTGTTCAGGGGAGAGTCCTGCCAGTAATTTTTCCAGGGCTTCATATGCCTGGGTGGCCTGTGTGATTAATTGAGCCTTGTTAATCGGTCGGGACATAAAAACTCCTGATGTTTGGTGTGCAGTCTACCGGGAAACCGGGTGACGCAGCACGGTTTTGAGCTTTTCAGGCGCGGCCCGGCGCGGGTCGCCCAGATAAATTTCGTGGTGCTTCCCGCCCAGACCAACCTGATCGTGGTAGCCGTTGGCCTCCATGAAAGCCTGCATCTCTGTCATCGTTGCCGGCTCGGTGGCATAGGGCCCAACGTGCAGCGCCTGAACGCACAGCCCTTCGCAAAAGCGTTCCAGCCGCAGGCGGGCAAATCCGGGCTGGTCACCTTTTTTCTTGCGCAGCTGCGCCAGCGCTTCGGCAAACATCGCCGGGGTTACCAGGTCGGGCGTCAGAATCATCAGCGTATAAACCCAGTTATCCTTGACGGTAATGTCAAAGACCCCGTCCTCCACCCACCACAGACCCTCAAGCGCCATCACCGGGTAGTCCACCGGCTCTACTTTGCGCTGTTTGACCATGAATTTGAGCGTGTATGCCGCTCCATAGAGCGCTTGCGTATTTTCCTCAAATAGAGACGACGTGCCGGGCGCCTGTCCTGGCTCAATGGCCCCATCAATCATGATGAATTGCAACTCAGGGACCTCAACGGCCTCAATTTTTCGAGCCGCAGGCATATAGAGGGACTGATACATCTTTTTGAGATCGAGCGTTTCCATCGTTTTCCTTTCCTTTTTGTGTGGTTAAGGGTTGTAGTAATGGACAATCGCCTGCGCCCATTCTGCCACCATCTGACGCAGCGCGGCAGGCTCCAGCACGGTGACCAGCGGTCCATATGCCAGTATACTGCTGGCAGCCCAGTTCAGGTCTGGGGCGGTCAGCGTAACATGTACCGTGCCGTCGGGCATTTCTTCCAGGCTATTCCAGTAAGCCCGGTTGTATCGGGCAATCTGCGCGCCTTCCGGCGCAAACCGCAGCCGCACCTCAATCTGTGGTTGAGATTTCCACTCCTGAGCCAGGTATGCCTGAATGTCAAACGCCTCAGGAATTTGAAAAACCTGATCAGTAAGCTGCACTGCTTCCATCCGGTCAACCCGGAACGAGCGCATTTCCTGGCGTAAATGACAGTACCCCACCGCATACCACCAGCCCGAGCGGTGCACCAGCGCGTAGAAGTCCACCGCGCGCGGCTCAGGCTGCTCCCGGGTGCTGCTGTGGTAACGAATGTCGGCGCGGCGGTGCTCGCGCACGGCGCGGCGTAGTTTCTCGAGTGCCGGGGCCAGTGCGTTCAAGTCAGAACGGTGCATTCCTGTGGCAATCAGCGATCGCCGCGCCCACGCGACTTCCTGGCGCTGCTCATCGGGCAGCATGTTCTCCAGTTTAGCCAGGGCGCCGCGGGCCGGGTCACGGTAGATCTGCCCCCACAACGCCTCGACCATACTGGTCCCCAGGGCAACGGCAATGGCTTCTTCCGGGTCAAGCACCAGCGGCGGCATTTTATAGCCCCGAACCAGTGAGAACCCGCCGTACGGGCCGCGTTCTGCGTAGATGGGAATGCCCATCTCATCCAGCATTTCAAAGTAGCGGTGCAGCGTGCGAACTGAGATGCCCAACTCGGCAGCTAACCCGGCCGCCTTCTGGTTGGGCTGGCGCTGCAGCAGCATGATTAATGTGATGAGTCGGCTGGCGGGTTTGGTCATAATCTATCCATATGATAGCCTATGTATATGTCATTTTACGACATAATTATAGCCTGATTTGTAATTCGCCCCCAGAGAAAGGAATTGTGACTGTCATGAAAGTCCCGCCGCGCTATAATGAGCATATTCCCATGAACCTCACTTATCCCCCGGAACTATTTGACCTGAATTTTGCGTTTGTCTACCGGGTGTCTGAAATTCTGGAGCAGCCCTGGCCCGACCTGCTGCTGAACTATACCCACACCTTCCGCCGCTTTCGCCTGGGAGCGGTACTTGATCCCCAAAATCCGATCTGGCTTCAGTTCCTTGAGGGGGTTCGCCGGGCGGATGAGCCTGCCCGGTACGCTTATGCATTTTACCTGCAGCGTGAGCACGACACGGGTCCGCTGCAGCGCCAGAATGCCTTTGGCTGCTTCTCCTATACCCTGGAAAAGGCCGATTGTGACACGATCTTGCGCATTCATTTTGCCAACCAGAGTCCGGCTGGCACAGGACCTTTGAGCCATGAAAACCAGGCGCTGCGGCGGACAGAACTGACAGAGATGTTTATTGATGCCCGGCAGGTTGTGAAGCAGCCCTGCCTGGTACGGGGTGCTTCCTGGTTGTACAATTTATCCGGCTACCGGCGTCTATTCCCGGCTGAATTCATCCGCAGTCTGGTGGCCCGCCCACCCGACTTTCCGATGCTGGCCCTGTGGGGGCAGTTCCTGGATCACAACTGGCAGATACGTCCCGACCTGGCCGGAGTTTTTCTGGAGCGAATTGGACGGGCCCAGTCAATGACAGATCTTGAGCAGGCGTTTCCCTATTCAATTCTGATTGCCTGTGCCGGGATTGAAGCCTTTTGGGCATTTTATGACATCGGAACAGCCTGCCAAAATCCGGCCCTGAAATCCTGAAATTCAAATAACCCGGGACTGTTGAGCAGACCGGCGGGACGCATTTTGGTCAGGCGGTCATTCACTTTTGCTGCACTGGCATATCGACCCCATTGGGTAAAGCGCCTTGTTCAGATTGAATTATAATGAGTCCGGCATCACACCATTAAAAAGCAGGCGGCCTCTGCCGTAAAATAAATGAAATTCATGTTTTTAGGCGGCGCAGATGAAGTCGGCGCCAGCAGCACCCTGATCGAAATCGATGGCAAACGCATCCTGGTGGACTGCGGCATTCGTCCCTCCCCCAAGGCGCGGGATGGTCTCGCGGGCGACCAGCTGCCGAACCTCGACCAGATTACCCGTCCAGACGCCATCCTGGTCACCCACGCCCATACGGATCACACCGGTGCCCTTGAACTGGTAACAGATCGTTATCCAGATGTTCCAGTATATGCCACTGCTCCGACGATCGCCCTTATTCGTGTTCTGCACCAGGATGCGCGGCGGATCATGCAGTCACGGCTTGACGAGGAAGGCGAACTGCCCCTGTTCGATGATGTATCGGTGCAGCGGTTGATGGCTGCATTGGTTCCGGTGCCATTTCTGTCTCGTGTCCCACTTGGTGAAGGGGTGTCTGTCACTTTTTTCCCGGCGGGACATATCGCGGGGGCTGCCATGCTGGGGCTGGAAAGTTCAGAAGGCAACCTGCTCATCACGGGTGATTTTTCGATTTCTCCCCAGCGAACGGTGGATGGAGCCCGCCCGCCCGCTTTTCACCCCGATGTGCTGGTGGTTGAAAGCACTTATGGCGGGCGGTTGCATGCCAACCGGCATGTGCAGGAACGAAAATTGATCGAGACTGTGGCTGCCGTTACTGGGGCAGGTGGCAAGGTGCTGATTCCTGCTTTTGCCCTCGGGCGGGCTCAAGAAATCCTGTTGATCTTGAGTGAAGGCCAGCGCCGCGGTGAGCTGCCGTTGGTGCCTGTTTGGGCCGATGGAATGGTCCGCACCATATGCCATGCGTACACTGGTTTTGCCGATGTGTTGCCATTGTCCCTGCAGGAACGCGGGGCTAGATTTTTTGAGGGACACATCCAGCCGGTTCAAACGGCCGAGCAGCGGAATGCCCTGATCTGGCAGCCGGAGCCGGCAGTGATCGTTGCCAGCAGTGGGATGCTGGCGGGGGGACCAGCGCTTTTGTATGCCAAAGCATTTGCCGGCCTCGGTCAGCATGCCATTTTGTTGACCGGTTACCAGGATGAGGAATCGCCAGGCCGCCGTCTGCAGGAGCTGGCTGAGAAGGGACATGGTACCTTGCGCCTGGGAAACGAAAAAGTGGACGTGCAGTGTCTTTTGGGGACCTATTCCCTTTCCGCCCATGCCGACGAAGGCCAGGTGGTCAGCCTGATTGAAACACTTAACCCTGAACGGGTGGTTCTGGTTCACGGCGATGACCCGGCACGCGCCAGTCTGGAAAAAGCTTTGGCTGAGCGCGAACGACTTGTCGACCTGCCCCATGCAGGCCAGACCCTGGAACTTCAATTTGAGCGGCGAAGGCCGGGGCGGGGTGAAACATCCGGAATTGACTTCCGCGACCGGCAACTGACATTGACGCGTGAGCGTCAGATAAAGATGGGAAATTTTACCGGATGTGTGGGGAAGTGGCTGCTGCTGAAAGGATCAGTTCCCACCCCGGTGCGGTGTCTGGCTTTGGAAAATGATCACCTGTGGGTGGAGATCACCCCTGGATTGGAACAATCTGTCTACCCGGAAGAGATCCTCTCGGTGCTGGGAGATACCCCGCCAGCACCGGCAGATGTGACCTTTGCCCAATCTGCTTCAGCGTCGCCTGTGGTCATGGAGCCGAACCAGGCCATGGCTGCTGCCAACCAGCGCTTTCCAGCTGCTGCGCGTTTACGAAAAGTTGGTTACCACCTGACCGAACAGAGCCTGGTGCTCACATTTGACTTTCCCGGCGTGGCCAGTCGGCAGTTTGCTGAAACCATTGCGGATTTGCAAAAAGCCACCGGTTGGGAGGTGGTGGTGACCCCGGAGGCCAATCAAGGGGCCCTCAATGCCTTCCTGCGGGAAGTACTGCCCGAAGACTGGCAGATGACCAAAAGCCCCGCAATTCATCGGGAACAGCAGCGCGTGGTTGCGGCGGTACGCGCCCCCCAATCCAGCCAGGTGGATGCTGTGGAATCAATTTGCTCGCGTTATCTTGCCGAAACAGGTTATGTGCTTGAATTGGTGGTGAGCCAGGCCGGTGCCCCGGCGGATTCCCCGGTTGTTTTGCCCGTGGCCTGGCGAGGCGAGCGTTTGGAAATCAACGCGGCCTACACCCTGATCAAAAGCAGCCTGGAGGGCAGTACGCTCTACCGTACGAGTCTTAAGGGTGAAACGATCATGCTGTCATTCATCTCCCCCCAGGTTGGCGAGCGGTACCGACAGCAGATCGAGGATCTGTCGGTCCAGATTGGCTGGCCACTGACGATGAACCTGCAGCCCAACCAGGGGGCTATTCTGGAAATTGCCCGGGCATTAATGAATGCGGTTCACTGGCAGGTGGTCAAAGGACCAGGCGTGTATCCCGAGAAGGCCGAGGTTATAGTCAGCCTGGGAAACGCACCTGCTGAAACAGAAATTTCTGAATTGGCGGCATCCTTTGAAGATCAAACCGGGTACCGGCTTGTGGTCTTCGCGGCCAGACCAGCCCTTGCAGACCAGAAATCCCCCGCACTTGATGGCCAGGTGATTGAAATCTCTTTGGCACAGATCCGCTTGGGGCATTCGCATGCGGCGATCTCCCTGGATCCACTCAAACTTGAAAAGGCGATTGAACGCGCCCGCCGGATGGGAATTACCCCGCCGATTCAGGTTCGCCGCACGCGTACAGATTATGTCCTTGTGGACGGCCTGTACCGCCTGCGGGCTGCCCAGGCGCTCAACCTCGAAAAAGTCCCCGCCATTGTGGAGTAGTGTCAGTTTCAACCGGCTTGTGCTTGAGCTGGATCGCTCCAATCCGGTTAAAAATCAGGCTCTGGGAGTGACGCTCCCAAACAACCACCCGGCACGGTTCAGCGCATTAATGGGCGGGTCCGGGCGGCTGACCGGGCAGATTTTAATGCCCGGGCGCAAAGCCACCTGACCGCCCTTTTGACTTGGAGCAGCCCGGTGTCTTTGTGTTTCCTGATCTCTGGCAAAACGGACGCCGAAAAATTAAAGCAGCCGTTCGCCGACCGTGACACTGTCCACCCGGTAATGTCCCCCCCGGCTCTGGCGGTTGTGCCGTGCTGCCTTGGCGATAATCAACGCAGCTTCAACCGCATTCCATAAGCCGATCAACCCATCGCTCAACTTGGTCTTGCGATAGAAGGTCTCAATCTCATTCTGCAGGTGACGCAGCTCTCGAATGGCGCGCG
>JAGOFZ010000047.1 GCA_017996955.1 Longilinea sp. | reverse complement strand
TCCAGATGGACCGGGAGTAGAATGTGCCCACCATGATCAAGATGGAAAGGAAGGGCAGCACCATGTTGACCTCAGTGATGCGCTGGATCAGGGCATCCCAGAAACCGCCATACCAGGTGCCAAACGCAGCAATGATCATGGTCAGGAGGGATGTGCCCAGAGCGGCCAGCAAGCCAAACGATAGCGCAATGGGGATACCCCACAAGAGCGGCAGGCTCAGGTCACGGCGCATATGATCGGTCCCTGCCCAGCCAAACACCTGGCCATGCAAGACAAACTCAGGATGAACTACTGAATTCGATTCAAAAATCGTTGCTTGTATTTCCAACCTGTAGGTTCCCTGGACCGGGATCTGTTCTTCTACATCCGGATCCAGGAATAGGCCGATATTGGGGACCACATTATTGAGACGCTTCTGCAGTTTTTGATCCTGCAGCATCGGATAAGTGTGGGATTTTGTTAATGCAAAACTAGCAATTTTGATTTCCCGTTCATCCGGCGTGAATAGTTTTATGGCAACAAACGGCTGTTGTGTCTCGTATTCCGAGTTGAAGTACAGAACCATGTCCTGGGGGAAGGATGTGTAACTATGATCGAATTCAAACGTGAAGGTGGTGATCGTCGTTCCACCTTCAGTTACGGTTGTAACCGAAGAGACACCTTCATCGCCTTCCTTCATATCGAAGGATTCAACGAGTTTTTCCGCGCGGAACCAGTTGTACCATTTTGGGGGGACGTTGCGGGGGTTTTTATAGACAATCGATTCTCCACCGCGCCAGGTGCTGATGGCCTGATCATAGGGGATCTTGATAATTACCACAACCGCGACAATGATTAGCGCCAACACCACGATGACGCCAAAGATAGCCGTTGGGTACTTGCCAATTTCCCGGAGGGTATTGAGAAAATTTTTCATTTTGCGCCTCCGCCACCACCAATTTTGACTCGAGGATCAACCAACGCATAGACAAAGTCCAACAGGAATACGGTAATTGCCAACAGGTATGCGTAAAGGATCGTTGTGCCAACGATTACGGGGGTATCATACAGACCGATGGCTTTGTAGGTCACACGCCCAAGTCCTGGCCATGTGAACACGGTTTCAGTGATAATGGCACCTGTCCACATACCAATCAACATCAGAGCAAACGATGTAATGATGGTTGGCAGGGTTGGGCGCAGGATGTAACGACGTTCAATATCGCGGGCTGACAGACCTTTGGCCTTGGCTGTGTCCACGTAATCTTCACTGGAGTAGATAAGGAAGAAGGTGCGCCAGTTGTAGATGCTCAGGAAGAAGGATGAGACAATCAGAGATGTCGCCGGCAGAATGAGATGTTTGAGGATGCTGAGAATGCGCCCCATCAAATCCTTTGGAACTGGTGCATCAATCACGCCGCCAAATGGCAACCATTTGAGTATCGCCGCAAAAATCAAGATCAAGAATATGCCATAAAACCATGGCGGTACTGACGAAGTCGGCGAAAGGGTAATGACAAACTTATCCCAAAAGCTACCATATTTGCGGGAAAGTGCCAATGCCAGAAAGAGCGTGACAAAGAAAAGAATCAGATTTGCTGTGCCCATTAACAACAGCGTATAAGGAATGCGTTCCAGAATGATGTTTTTTACATTGCGGGAACCCAAATCGCTGGTCATAAACATTGCACGGCCCAGGTTCAGGGTCAGTGCATTCTTGAGAAATCGGATTGAGCGGATGGCCGCGGGTTGGTCCAGATCCAGGCGAGCCATTTCTGCCTGGATTCTTTCCTGAATCAAATTGTTCTTGACCTCTGGGTCCATGGTCTTATTTTTGGGGTCCATGCTAATCTGCATGGTAACCCGCTCCTGGATTTCAGAGACCATCATTTTGTCAACATAGCCCCCCATGTTAGCGATCAAAATTGTCAGGTAAATGCCAATGACAACCGTAACAAAAAGGGAGAACAGCCGGAATCCAGAATACTTTAAGACCCTGACAAGGGTGCTCTCGCCTTTGGATTTCTTCTTCTCTATCGTGGGAGTTGTGGTTTCAGCGACCGATCCCATATATCCTACCTCCTCATCGAGATAAGGAGGGGCAAGGAGATTGATTCACCTTGCCCCTCCAAACACTTAGTTACCCGTATGCAATCCGATCGGACTTACTTGACAGTCACGAATTCGAATGCATAGAAGGTCGGAATAGCCACGACGTAGGGAACCACAACAGCTTCCAACTTGCTGGAGCCGGCGGCCATAGTCGCGGAGAGTTCCGCAGGAACCGTAATGCGATAGAGACCTTCTTCCACCAGTTCGCCCTTGAGCACTTCGACGATTTGACCCGTGGAATCGTAGAGCAAACCAATGACCTCTTTGACATCTTCAGAGGCATAGGGTTCGCCATCAAAGTTCACCATCACATCAAAGGTGAATTCGGTACCCAGCACGACACTGGCTTCACCATCCACCTCAACATCCGCAATGCGCGGCGCAGCAAAGCCAGACCATCTGTCTGCAAGGTCAACATAGTCCGGATTGGAAATCAGGGTAGCAACCTTTTCAGTCAGGTAGATTTCGCTCAGGATGTAGGGGCCGTTACCGATCATGTAGTGACCGTATTCTTCGTAGAAGCCCTTGGCGGCTTCGTAACGAGCAACCGCTTCATCCGGGGTGATGTAGGCAGAAAGGACATTGGCGTAGGGGATGTGCTGATCGGCAATGGCCTGATCCAGGTAGTTGGTCATGATATCAAGGCTGGGGCCACCCACCAGGCTGAGCCATTCAACAGTCTTGGTTTCAGTGGTGTTGGCATCGGCCTTGTCCGCAGAGAAGGCAACTTCACCAGCCGCATCAGCCAGGGAGGCAGCGGCCAGGGTGTGCCACGGGGCATAACCGTAGGAGAAGGTCGGCCACAGGGTGGTGACGTTCATCTCAGCATCGATCTGCCAGTTGTCGCTGTAGGCTTCGATGATTAGAGGATCTTCGGAGAGGATGCGGAAGCCTTTGTAGGTTTCCAGGGAAGCTTCGACATTGGGGGCCATTGATTCATCATAGATGAGCGAGCCTTCTTTGCCGATATCGAGGCTGATGATCCAGGAATACAGGAAGTCAGCGATATCCATCGTCGTACCATCCTGATTTTTCACATCAGTGAACAGGGCTTCGGGATAGTAGACAATGCTCTTGATCTTGGCAGTGGTGCCTTCCGGGAACTTTTCGCCAGCGGTGATGAACTGCTGGTTGACGGCATCCCAGTCAACAATGGTGTCTTCGGGGACATTGATTTCGGGAGCGAAATCGAGGGTCACCCAATCGTGAGTAGCACCAATGGGCAGGCCTTCCAGGGCGGTAACTTCGGCTTTATCAAAGCGCAGCGGCCAGATCAAGCCAGTGTAGGGATCGTACATGTAGCTCTGGTCGTAGGTGGAGCGAACAATGGGCTGATCGAACGCCCAGTTGGAGCCGGCGATGGGGTTGATGGGGTCAACGAACAGGTCCGGGGAACCCCACTTCAGCTGGCCGCCTTCCTGGTCTTCCTGACGAAGAGTGTACGGCCAGATCTGGGCGCCAGCAACACCGGCAGCCAGGTCATAGGTCACGGTCAGGCCATCTTTGTAGGGGATGAAGCGTTTACCATCGATCAGCCAGACGTGCATGGAGTTCTTGAGGGAGAGTTCCACGGCGCGTTCCAGAGCTTCGAGGCGTTCTTCGGGGGTGTTGAAGTTGGTATAGGCCAGATCATCGGCGAGTTCCTTGTATTCCTCATCGATGTTGTTGGCCTGCCACAGAGCAGTGAAGCCATAGGCAGAAGATGGGCTGTCAAAGAACTGGAAGTTGTCCGCTTCGTTGCGGGAAATGGCAGTGGCGGACCAGGCGCCAGTGTAGATGTGGAACAGGCCATCCGCAGGATTGCCACCGACCCAGATGGGGGAGGCTTCTGAGGAGGTCTTGTACTGGCGATCGGTCGCGAAACCGATGCTCTCGAGCTGGTTGCCAACATAGTCGCCGATCGGGACACGAGTCTTGTCAGAGTCGTTGCGGATCAGCAGAATGAGGGTGACCTGTTCGCCGTTGAACATGTACTTGCCATCTTCAATCGTCACGCCTTCGATGCCGAGCATGACCTCATCCATGGCAGCCTTGGCGCGTTCCGGGTTGTAAGCATATTCAGCTTCCAGCCGGCGGATGGTCGGGGCAATGCTGGTGTAGTCTGGCATGTTGGTGACAAGCGGGAAGAACTTGGCCAGTGCACCACCGCTGTAGATTTCGCGATTGAGGTAATCGCGGTCGATCAGCCAGTTCATGGCTTCGCGAGCTGCAGCAAAGTGGAATGGATTGACTTTGCCGGTGGACTCGAAGACGGGGCCAACGGGGTTGAAGGTCAATTCATAGTACAGGCCGTTCGCCGAAGAGTAGCCCAGACCAGCTGCCTCAATTTCGGGCAGGGTGTCGGACGAAACGCCATCAGCATAAATGTCGATAGCGCCCGCTTCAATCTGGGTAACAGCAGCGGCATTGTCAACAACCGAGATGACAATCTCGTCGAACCAACCGCCGTGGCGGGTGGTGGGTTCGGGGGTCGGGATGGCCGTGGGGGCCTCAGTTACGACAGGAGCCTCGGTGACAACCGGGGCTTCGGTCACAACCGGCGCTTCGGTCGGTGCGACTGTGGGGGTGCAGGCGGCCAGAGCCATCGAGGCGACGATGATCAGGCTGAGCACCAAAAACATGGTATTGCGCTTCATATTTCTTTCTCCTCCAACAGAAAACAGATTGGATTGTGAAGGGTGACGACGGGGAATTGAGACATTCAGGTTCGACTGCTTTATAGGGCTTGCTTTGCAGGGATGAACACTGAAGGGCTCTCCCCAAAGGCACAAATCCCGGATAGGGATTGGAATAATTATAGATGGAATAGACAAGAATGTCAATGAATGCCGGTTAAGAGCGAGGTGCTTTTTGACGTTAATTTGGGTGTCAGATATCACAAATCGGGATTAAAAGTCGGTTTTAGGGCTCGGAATTAAAACGCAGAATGCGGGGCAAGCCCGCATTCTGTCTAAGCGGCAATGGGTGATTGATTTACGGGGCGCAGAGCGGGCCGGCATCCCAGGCTTCCAGGTTCCACAGCTCGCTGCGGGCGCTGACATCAAAGGTGTAGTTGCACAGGTCGCGGCGGGCGGCGGTCAGCTTGATGCGGTAGTAGAGCGGCACCACCGGCAGGTCTTCGGACAGCAGGCGCTGCACTTCCAGGTTGGCGGCCGCGGCGGCATCGGTGCCGGCAGACAGGCGGGCAGCCTGGCAGGCGGCATCGTAGGCAGGGCTGCTGTAACCGGTCAGATTGGCGCCAACCCAGCCGTTCTGGGCGGTGGGGATCTGGTCGGTCTGATAGAGGTAGCAGGGTGTTTCGGCACCCGAGGCCCAACTGAACTGCGCCAGGTCAAATTTGCGGCCAAAGAGAGGGCCATCGGGTCCGGCGGCGTACATTTGACCAGGCGTGAGCGCGGTAATGGTAACGCCAATGCCACACTGTGCCAGCGAAGCAGCCAGGTATTCGGCGGCAGCGTTGGGCAGCAGGGCGCTGGCGGTCAGATAGGTGACCGTCAGGGGGGTGCCGTCGGGCACGCCGGGCACGCCGTAGGCCTGGCGTGGGGTGGCGGGGTCGTTGTCGTAGTCGCGCCAACCCACCTGATCCAGCAGGGCGCTGCCTGCCGCTACATCATAGGCGGCGGGCGACAGGCTGGCCGCGTAGAGCGGGTGGTTGGGGGGGAACAAACCAGTGGGCACGGCTGAGCGGCTGTACAGGAAGGTACGGATCAGGCCTTCACGATCCAGGCAGGCGGCAAAGGCGCGCCGGACGCGCACATCGCCGAAGATATCGGGGCGTTCATCAGAGAAGGCATTGTAGCCATCATCCAGGGTGGCGGGGCGAATGCCAAAGTCCAGGTGTTCCCATTCGGGGCCCAGGCCCAGCCAGAGCTTGATGGAGGCAGCCTGTTCATATTCCAGGGCCTGCTGGAAGCCATCCAGCAGTGAGGTGGTCTGATCGATAAAATCACATTCGCCGTTGCGCAGGGCGGCCAGGTTGCCATCGGCGGTTTCGCCCAGGAAGCGGAAGACCAGCAGATCGTAATGCGGCAGGCCTTCGGCCGCGCGGAAGTAGTTGGGGTTGCGCTCCAGGGTGATATGCCCACCGGTGACCCACTCTTTAATGATGTAGGGACCCCAGCCCAGCGGGTAACGGGCAACCTCCTCGGCGCTCAACAGGGCATCGGCAGAGTACAGGCTGTCGATATGCTGCGGCAGCGGCTGCCAGAAGGCTTCGGTAAAATTGGTGGTGCGGTAGCCGGGAATGCTGACCCATTCGGTGGCAAGTGGATCATCTTGCAGGGCCAGGTAGGAGGCGGTGCGCGAGACCAGGCGCTTGTTGATGGGCGTGAGAGGGTCGGCGGCAACGGTGTAGGAATAGACCGAGTCGGCGGCCGTGAGCGGGGCGCCGTCTGACCAGTTGATGCCCGGCACAATGTGGTAGGTCAGGGTCAGCGCGTCCATCTGGACGGGGCTCTGCCCATCCCAGGTGACGGCACAGGAGTCGGCAGTGCAGCCCGCGGGCAGGTAGCGCACCCCGGCAACCAGGTTAGACAGGCTGCCATCCGCGGCGACAATTGGGGCGCCAAAGGCGACATCAACGGGGGTGTAGCGGGCGTCGCCATCGGCCAGGGTGGGAAGTTTTTGCAGGATCACTGGCTGGGCGGTGTAGTTGCGCGTGTCCACGGGGCCGTCATAGATGGCTTCGAGCACGGACCACATGGCGCGTGACGAGCCGCCATAAATATAGAGGGTGGACGGTTCCTGCCCCATGCAAATGGTCAGCACACGGGGGAGTGGGGTGGGCGTGGGGCTGGGCGCCGGGGTGGCTGTGGCAGCCGCGGGGGATGGGGTGAGGTCAGCCGGAGCGACCGGGATTTCGGTGGTGCGGCAGGCGGTCAGCAGCAGGCTGGCGGCCAGGAATAAGGCAAGCAGGGAAACGATTTTTCTGCGCATGAGCGGCAATCTCCAGGTGTCAAAGTCGGTAACAGGGTTATTATAACGGCGATTGGGGCAAAAAAAGAGCGGGCCTGACGGCCCGCTCAAAGTGATGGTGAAAGCGATCAACCGATCAGGATGTGCCCTGCATGCGGGGATCGAGCGCATCGCGCAGGCCATCGCCGAGGAAGGTGAAGGCCAGCACGACCAGCGAAACGCAGATGGCGGGCATGAGCAGCAGCCAGGGCTGGGCATGAATGGCGGCGTTGCCTTCGTTCATCAGAACGCCCCAACTGGTGACAAAGAAGGGCAGGTTGTTGGGGTCGCTGGCCGGGCGCATGCCCAGGCCCAGGAAGCCCAGGGTGGCTTCGGTGATGATCATGCCGGGGACGGTCATGGCGCCCATGATGATGATGGGGCCGAGGGCATTGGGCATGATATGCTTGAACATGATGCGGCCGTTCTTGGCGCCAATGCAGCGGGCGGCTTCGACAAACTCTTTTTCTTTCAGCGAGAGCACCTGACCGCGCACCACGCGAGCCTCGCCCACCCAGCCGACCATGGCCAGGGCGGCAAACAGCAGGAACAGGCCGTTCAGCAGGTTGCCGATGAAAGTGTCGCGCAGGGCGATCATAATAATAATGAAGAACAGCAGGTCCGGGAAAGACCAGACGATATCGGTGAAGCGCATCAGCAGGTTATCCCAGATGCCGCCAAAGAAGCCAGCAATCAGGCCAACAATCGTGCCGACAATCAGGACGATGAGGGTGGGGACGATGCCCACGACCATGGAGACACGCGCCCCGTAAAGCACGCGGGCCAGCACATCGCGGCCGAGGGTGTCGGTGCCCAGCAGATAATCAGGGCTGCTGGGTTTGCCATTGATGCCCTTCTCAACCCAGACGGGGGGCAAATAATCGGTGCCGCTGTGGACTTCGAGAGGGTTCTGCTTGGAAATTGCGCCCGCGAAAATGGCAATCAGAAAAAAGGCCAGGATGATGATCATGCCAGCCACAGAGGCCTTGTTGCGCACCAGGCGGTACCAGGCGTCGCCCCACAGGCTGCGCCGCTTTTCGGGGAGTTCAAAAGTTACAATTTTACTTGGGGTTTCAGCCATTTTTGGCTCCTAGTCAATGCGGATGCGGGGATCAATAAAGCCGTAGACAATATCCACGGAAATGTTCGCCAGACTGATGAGGATGGCAAAGACCAGCGTGGTGCCCATGATCATGGAATAATCGCGCTGACCGATGGCGGTCACATAGGCGCGGCCCATGCCAGGGAAGGAGAACATGGTTTCAATAATGAACGAACCTGTAATCAAACCGGCCAGGTTCGGGCCGAGGATGGTCACAACCGGGATGAGGGCGTTTTTGATCATATGGCGGGTGATAACGGTGCCCTCAGCAAGGCCCTTGGAGCGCGCGGTGCGGATGTAATCCTGGCGGATGACTTCCAGCATGGAGGCGCGGGTGAGGCGGGCCGTGCGAGACAGGGTGCCAAAGCCGAGGACAAAGGCGGGCAGTACCCAGACGCCCAGACTATCCCAGGATTTTGGCACAATGGTAATCAAATCCAGTTCATTGAACAAAATAATCAAGAAGATGGCAACCACAAAGCTGGGGATGGAGACGCCTAAGGTCGAGATGAACATGGCGACATAGTCCCAGCCGGTGTTCTGTTTGAGCGCTGAGAGGATGCCCATGGGCATACCAATCAGGATGGCTACGCTCATTGCCAGAAATGCCAACCGCAGCGAATAACCAAAGCGGCTGTAATACCAGGGGCGGCCTTCGGGTGGAGCAAACAAAATTTGCTGAATGGTCATGCCGCGCTGGCGGTAAGAGGGGCCCAGGTTGCCGCAGATGGCACCGCAGACAACTTTGCCATCTTTGTTTTCGCCAAAGAAGGTGTAGGTTGTCCACTGGAAAAACGGGTCTTTATCAAGACCGTAGTACTCGGTGAGCAGTTTCTGGGTATTGGCATCCACCTGGCGGGCGCCGGGGTCGCGGTCCCAGGGACCGCCGGGAGCCGCGTGCATCAGGATGAACGTGATGCCCGAAACGATGATCAATACCGGGATCATTGTCAGGAGTCTGCGAAGAATATAGGGGACCATAAATACTCCTACCGCTGAAGATAAACTGCCCAACCCAGCCGGGCAGCCGGGAGAAACCGTCTAAAAAAGTTTCAAAGAGGGGGAACGCTGGCCGATCTTGACCGGAGGG
>JAGOFZ010000046.1 GCA_017996955.1 Longilinea sp. | reverse complement strand
ACGACGACTCATGCGTTCAAGGCCTCCGATTCATACAACTGCCAGCTTGGGGCTGGCGATAGGCTGGATTATACTCTTATTGTTGCGAGGTGAGTAGGTGCCTTTTTTTGACTTTATCTGAACTTCGGCCAAAGCCTTGACAGCCCGCCGCGCTTTTCGTATAATGGTGCGGCTGTCAGAAAGAGAAGAGGAGTATTAGTAGATGGTTCCGCAACCCAAACGCAAACATTCTAAAGGTCGTCGCGATCGCCGCCGCGCGCAGGACGCGCTGGTGGCATTGAATCTGGTGCAGTGCAGCCAATGTGGCGAAATGCGCCTGCCTCATACGGTTTGCCCCAAGTGTGGGCATTACCAGGGCCGCGAAGTGATCGAAATCGAAAAAGAAAAGAAAACCAAGTAGCAAAAGTAAGCGGGCCGCTCACAAAGCGGCCCGTTTGCTTTTAAGTACAAGAAAACAGGGAAATTTTACAGCGCCCAGGCCAGCATAAACCCGAAGATGGCGATGATCACACCCAGGTGTAAAAATAAATCAGATTCACTGATCCATCCCAGTGGGAACTGACTGAGCACAAAATTAATCACGACCAGGACGATCCCAATCAACGGAAGCAGCCCCTTTCGCTGCGCAAAATATTCAGATAGGTCGTCAAGCGCCTTTGAGATTTTTTGCAGCATTATATCCTCACTCTTCTATTTCGTCTGTCGGGGTGTAAAGAAATGGCTGGAATTGCGCCAGTAATCGACCCGGAATTTGCCCGGTCATAATGACGCCCTGCCGCTCGTGGATTGTGCTTTCTATTTTACCCTGTTCGTGGAAAAGCGATATCAATTGACCTTGCTGATAAGGCAATCGCACCTGGATGGGTTCGTAGGTCTCAAAGAGTGTCCTTTCCAGTGCCCTCAGCATATCGGGCAAACCTGCCCCTGTCTTTGCCGAGATGGAAACCGCATTCGGGTATTCGGCAATAGCCTCTAATGCATTTTCGGGCTGTGGCAGCCGGTCAATTTTATTGAAGGCGGTCACAACCGGGATGTGATCGGCGTTGATATCAACCAGTGTGTTTTGCACCGCCTTCCATTGAGCAAAGGCATTGGGGTGGGTGATGTCAACCACATGCAGCAGCAAATCCGCTTCGCTGATCTCCTCCAGGGTTGCCCGGAAGGCTGCCACCAGTTGCGTAGGCAGCTTTTGAATAAACCCTACCGTGTCGGTGAACAGCACGGCGTGCCCGCCAGGCAGTTCCACCCGCCGCGTGGTAGGATCGAGCGTAGCAAACAATTGATTCGCCACGTAAACATCCGACCGCGCCAGCCGGTTCAGTAGCGTGGATTTTCCGGCATTCGTATAGCCAACTAGCGCAATGATAGGAATCTGGGAAAGCTTTCGCTGTGAGCGGTGCCGGCTGCGGTGCGCCCGCACCTTTTCCAGCTCAGCTTTCAAGGTGGTGATGCGTTCTCGGATGAGTCGCCGGTCGACCTCGAGCTGGGTCTCGCCTGGGCCGCGCAAACCCACACCGCCCACGCTGCCCGAACGTCCCGCCGCACCACCAGCCTGTCGAGCGAGGTGAGTCCATGCGCGCGTAAGCCGAGGCAGGCGATATTCATACTGCGCCAGCTCAACTTGCAGAATACCTTCGCGCGTGGAGGCGTGTTGGGCAAAGATATCCAGAATCAAAGCGGTGCGGTCCAAAACCCGCACTTTAGGCCCCAGTCGTTCTTCCAACTCTCGTTGGTGCCTCGGCGACAATTCATTGTCAAAGATGACCAGGTCTGCCAGGGTTTCTTCCACCAGAGCGGCCAGTTCCTCAACTTTGCCGCTGCCGATGTATGTATCCGGGTGGGGCTTCTCCAGGTTTTGGGTGGCCTCGCCAACCACATCAATTCCAGCCGTGTCTGAGAGCAGACGTAGTTCAGCCAGAGAATCTTCAAGCGAGAGCAACCCGGGTTCGCTGCGAACGGCTGCACTGACAAGAAACGCCCGTTCGCGCGGATTTTTAGTTGTTTCAGGTATTCGTTTTGACATTTATCCTATCATTTCTTGGCTTTTACCCACCGGGTAATGCGTTCCATCGCTTCTTCAATGCGATGGGTCGCGGTACCCAGTGATATGCGCAGATAACCTTCACCGTGTTGGCCATAAACAATCCCCGGTGTCGTGCTGACACCAGTTTCTTCCAACAAACGGTTGCAGAAAGTAATGCTGTCCTTTTCGCCAGCCGGCAATTGCGCCCAGACGTAAATGGCCGCTGGCGGCGTATCCACGGTGAAACCGGCCGCCCGCAGGCCCTGAAGCACCACATCGCGCCGGTGCTGGTAGATTTCGTTGCGTTCTTCCAGCCAGCTCTGATCGCCCGCCAGGGCTGCAATCCCCGCATCCAAAATGGGCTGGAATTGCGAGCTGTCCACCTGGCTTTTAAAGGTATGTAGATAATTAATCACCTGTGCGTTACCTACTGCCATGCCCAATCGCCACCCCGCCATGTTATAGGTCTTGGACAGCGAGTTGAATTCAACCGCCACGTCTTTGGCTCCCGGAATCTCCAGGATGCTGGGCGCCCGGTAACCGTCAAAGCAGACATCGGTGTACGGTGCGTCATGTGCCAGCACAATTTCATACTTCTTGGCAAACGCTACTGCTTTTTCCAAAAACGCCATTGGCGCAATAGCTCCGGTTGGATTGTTGGGGTAATTGAGCCACAAAATCTTGGCGCGCCGGGCCGTTTCTTCGGGGATGGCGTCCAGATCTGGCAGAAAGCCCGTCTCGCGGTTCAATGGCAGATAAACCACCTCGGCCCCGGCAATAATTCCGCTGGCTGAATACACTGGATAGCCAGGGTCAGGAACCAGCGAAACGTCTCCCGGATTCAGCAGCACTTCGCTCAAGTTGAACAGGCCTTCCTTAGAACCGATCAATTGCAGCGTTTCACTTTTGGGGTCCAGGTCAACGTTGAAGCGTGTCTTGTAGTAGTTGGCGATCGCTTCCCGAAAAGCGGGCGTGCCACCGTTAGGCGAATATCCATGCGTGTTGGCCTTGCGGGCAGATTTCTCCAGGGCATCCACAATGAAATCCGCCGGCGGCAGATCGGGCGAACCCATGTCAATCCGGATGACATCCATTCCGCTGGCTTTTAACCCGTTAATTTTTTGCACCAGTGATGCAAAAAAGTAGGGTTTGAACGAGGCGATTCGATCTGCCGGACGAATAAATGAGGTTTGAGTGGTCATGGGTCTCCCTTTTAATGATTTGATTTAGAGTTTATGGTCGGCAAAGAGCCGCGCCAGTTTATCATCTGGCGGCTCACTTAACAATGGCAAAAGCACGTGGAAGGTTGAGCCCGGGCAGTGATGCTCATCGCAGCCCGGCGATTCTACCCAGATTGCTCCTCCATGCGCTTCTACAATACCTTTGCAAATATGCAGCCCCAGCCCCGGACCGCCGCCCTTGAATTTTGTCGGTCCTGTTGAATGTAGTGAAATATCTCCCAGGCTGCCGAATTTCTCAAAAATCGTTTCCTGATCTTCGGTCGCAATCCCAATGCCCGTATCCGAGGTCGTGATTTCAATAAATCCAGGGAGCTTGCGTCCGTCAATCCAGACCTTCCCGCCATCAGGGGTGAACTTAATCGCGTTGCCCAGCAGGTTACGAAAGACCTGCAGCAGCCGCGCTGGATCACCAAAGGTCATTTCGTTGCTGCCATCAAAGTCTCTAAACTCCAAGGCTTGATTGCGTTCAGCAACAACTTTGCCGAATTCGTTTTTCAGGGCAGTAAACAAACGATTAAACCACACCGGCTGGAAGGTCAGCTCCATCAGGTTATTATCAATCAAAGACACGTCCAACATATCTTCCACAATCGTATGCAGCCGGCGTGTGCCGCTGCTGATGCCGTCCAACAGTCCCATCTCGACCTGATTGGCGTTGCGTTGTTCCAGGCTCTCCCGCAGCATAGAGGCGTACCCATCCAGCAGCGTCAGGGGCGTTCGCAGTTCATGGGCAGCCACCGCAATAAAATCCGATTTACGCTGATCCAGCTTCTCCAACGTCATCCGCACCTCATCAAGCTGATGCGTGATGTAGATAACTTTTGCCTGGGTTTCGTATTGCGCTGCCCTTTGAAACGCGTGCGAAAAGCTGGGGAGCAGGGCACCGATCAATTGCATGGCATCATGGTCTGGCAGCGTCTCGCCGCAGATCTGATGCGTTATGATCATCAGCTCTTGAACAAAAGCCACCAGTTCGCTGGTGTTGTTTTCTAGATCTGTCTCTGTTAGCGCAATAGCCCAGCTTTCAATCACCGGGTTCAGCCACTCTTGTTCCCCGGTTTCCATGGCCTGTTCAAGCCGGTCACAGAATTCCACCAACTGGTCGCGCAAATTCTGGCGCAAGCCCGAGCCACGCGCCATGTTTTGCGTAACCCGGTTCAGCCAGGTATCGCGAATACTGCGGAAGAGTTCAAGCTCATCCATCATGTTGTTAAGTGTACGTCAGGTTTGCTTTTTTGCCAATTGTCAGAAATCAGCAATCCACTGTGCTAATGTCCTGCCTGTAATTTCAAGGCTCTCTGGCGATACTTTATCTGCTGTGTCTTCCAGCGTATGCCAGTAGGGATAATCGAAATCAATAATATCTATAGCCGGAATACCCCGCCGGATAAATGGCAGATGGTCATCCAGAATCTGATATTTATATTCATCAATAAAAACATCGTCATAACCCAGTTCTGCCGCAGTTTGCCAGATCTGATTTGTCAAAAATACATCCGAATTTTTCTCTTTGTAGATATTGAGGTCTGCATCGCCAATCATATCCACAATGACAACCGCATTCGGCTGTCCTTCCAGGTTTTGCGCAAATGCCGTGGAGCCCTCAATCCATTCCCATCCGGGCAAGTGTCCCTGATCTTCCGCATCAATAAAAAGCAGCCAGACTTGTTGATCCTGCTTTTTGGGCAGTGTTCGGGCAAGTTCCAGCAGCACAGCCACGCCCGAGGCTCCATCATTTGCACCGGGTACAGGCTTTGTTATATCTTCCGGATTGGTCTCCTGGCTGGCTTCCTGCCTCGAGTCGTAATGCGCGCCCAGAATAATCCAATTTCCAGCTGCGCCGCGTTTGGCTACAATATTGCGAATGGGATGCCCATTGTAAGTCGTTTCCTGCACCTCAACATCCCAACCGCTTGCCTCCAATTCCGCCACAATCCAATCACCTGTTTGAGAATGAGCCTGACTGCCGGGAATGCGCGGCCCCAGCGATACCTGGTAGACAACGTCGGCATAGGCCCTTTGACCATCAAACGGCTCAGTCTTGGGCTGAATTCGCACCCCAATCTGGAAAGCCAACAGCGTAATAAAAGCCAGCCCCAGCAGGATGGCTAGAATGCGGGTTTGTGATTGAAATTTCATCGTATCCCTCCCGAAAATTGAGCTCATCAATACGTTACCTGATCAAGGTCGTTCAAGGCTCTATCAACCATTTGTTGCTTGCGCAGGCGCTTATCGCGCGTTTGCAAGGTTGATGGGGGCAGCAAACCAAAATTCGCCTTCATTGGCTGAAATTCATCGGGTGCCGCGTGGGTAATATAATGGCATAAAGCCCCAATCATTGTGGATTGCGGTAATACAATGGGTGGTTCCCCGTTGATCAGCCGGGCAGCGTTCAATCCCGCCAAGAATCCCGTCGCAATATTGCCAACATACCCTTCCACGCCCGTAATCTGACCGGCTAAAAATAGGTCATCGCGCTCACACCATTGCAGTGTGGACTTCAGCAGCCTGGGCGCCAGCAGATAGGTGTTGCGGTGCATTTGCCCATAACGTACAAACTCAGCCTGCTCCAGGCCCGGAATCATCCGAAACACGCGCTGTTGTTCGGCGTAAGTCAGATTTGTTTGACACCCCACCAGATTGTAAAGCGTGCCAGCCAGATTATCCTGGCGAAGTTGTAAAACCGCATAGGGTGGTCGGCCAGGGCGCCCATGCCGCAGCCCCACAGGCCGCATGGGTCCAAAGGCCAGCGATTGCAGGCCGCGCTCAGCCAGCACTTCAATTGGCAGGCACTGCTCAAAAAATTTCGATACTCCAGCCCGCACGCCATCCTTTACTGCTTCTTCAAAAGGATGCAGGTCAATCCGCTCTGCGGTTACCAGCGCGTTCACAAAAGCCGTGTACTCCTCCTGGTTCATCGGACAGTTGATATAATCGCCAACCCCTTCTTCTTCGCTGCCATATCGTGACCCCCGGTAAGCGATTCCCATGTCAATCGTTTCGCCAGTCACAATAGGCGCCAGGGCATCATAAAAAAACAAATTCATTTCACCAGACAAAGCTCGAATGCTCTGCGCCAGACGATTTGACGTCAACGGGCCGGACGCAATGACTGTTGGTGTGTCTGGAATTGTAGCAACTTCTTCTCGCCTGACCTGAATATGGGAGTGCGTTGAAATTTTCTCTGTCACCAGGCTGGCGAATTGTTCTCGATCAACGGCTAACGCGCCCCCGGCCGGCAATGCAGCCTGATCGGCGCAAGCCATCAGCAGCGAGCCCAGATGCCGCAGTTCCTCCTTCAAGAGTCCACTGGCAGACAAAGGCTGATTGGACCCCATTGAATTGGAGCATACAAGCTCTGCCAGGCGATCGGTAACGTGAGCCTCGGTTTTTCGAAGTGGGCGCATTTCGTAGAGCGCAACGTTGACGCCGCGTTCAGCCGCCTGCCATGCTGCTTCACATCCTGCCAAACCGCCGCCGATAATGGTTAGCTCAAACATAGTGGCTGAATTCTACCACGCCAGACTAAAATGGGCTGGCACAAAACTTGCAACCTAAATTGAAATCGACTATACTGTTTTTGGCGGTGTCCCATGCTCCAATACCATACCACCTCAATTCGCCCTGTAACCACAGCCCACCTGGCTCAAACCATGACTCTCCTTAGCTTGACTGCCGAGGAGCTGCAGCAGCAAATCGAATCTGAGTTGGCCCAAAACCCCGCCCTGGAACTTGTGGACGAGCGGCGCTGCCCAGTCTGCCATCGCCCTTTGCTTTCAATGGGCGAATGCCCGGCTTGCAGTTGCCGATTATCCGACTCGAGCGAACCGATTGTGTACCTGTCTCAGCCAGACGAATACTGGGGCAGCAGCGGGCTTTCTGTCGAAGATCAACCCGAAGATCAGTTTGCTGCTCAGGTGGATGAGCTTCCCGTGTACGTTCTGCGCCAGATCCTCGCCGACCTCCCCGTAGAAGATCGAAAAATGGCTGCTTTCTTGCTGCAGCATCTGGATGACGATGGTTTGTTAACCATCTCTCTTTCGGAAATTGCCCGCTATTTCCATGTGCCTCTTGAGCGTGTCCAGTCAGTCCAATTCCTTATTCAGCGTGCCGAGCCTATTGGCGTGGGCTCAATATCCACTCAGGAGGCAATGGCGGTACAACTAGAGGTTTTGTCCGAAACGATGGCGGTGCCTCCTTTGGCCCCAAAATTGATCCCGCTTGACCTGGCGCTATTAAGCCGCAAACAATATGCGGAATTGGCGCGCATGTTAGGCGCATCGGTTGCGGAAATTCGCACTGCCGCTCAATTTATTGCTCGTAATCTAAATCCTTATCCAGCTCGGTCTGCCTGGGGAGTTGCCGGGCAATCGCCCAAAGAGAACAGTATTTACCATCGCCCGGACATAATCATTCACCCTCTAAATCAAGACTCCAACGGTCCCCTGGTGGTGGAAATCATCCTCCCCCTGCGCGGTCTGTTGCGCGTGAATCCACTCTACCGGACGGCAATTCGAGAAACCAGCGGTGAGCAGCAAGATAATCTAAAAAATGATTTGGAGCGCGCCGCCTTGTTTGTCAAATGCTTGCAGCAGCGAAATCATACCATGCAGCGCCTGCTGCAAATCTTGGTTGTCTATCAACGGGATTACATCTTACACGGCGAAAAACAGCTTCGCTCAATCACCCGCGCCAGCCTGGCGCTGGCTCTGGAATTACATGAGTCAACAATCTCTCGTGCTGTGGCCAATAAAGCTGTTCAGCTCCCTAATGGGCGCATTGTCCCACTGTCAACTTTCTTCGATCGCAGCTTGAATGTTCGCTCAGTTTTACGAGAGCTTGTTGAGGCCGAATCCCGCGCTTTGAGTGATACTGAACTGGCGCATCTTTTGGAGCACCGGGGCTTTACAGTGGCCCGCCGCACTGTGGCCAAATACAGAGCCATGGAAGGTATATTACCGGCTCATTTACGCCAGACAGCCCAGGGAGCGCACTAAAAAAACATGGTTGCCAGAAATACAACCCCGCGCCCATCCCGAAACCCCGATGCGCTTTCTGAGGCCAACCTGGAGTTTCTCAATTTAACCAGTCAGGCAGCCATCTTGCTCGACCTTTCTACGGGCGCAATCCTGTATGCAAACAGCGCCTTTTTGCGCCTGACAGCCTTTTCTTTGCAAGACTTGACAGCGAAACCGATTTCAGTTTCACTGGGAGATGCTGCGCCATCCACCTGGTTGGATGGAGATGATGTTAACGTCTGGCTGCAGCGCTACAAGCGTCCGGCTATCCCGGTAATAGCTCAAATATACCGGCTGGAGGCAATGCGCCCCTGGGCCATCGTATCCATGATCTTGCCAGATGCTCATCCTCTCCGCCGCCGGCAGCGCCAATTGTCTGCCCTTGATTCCATTATAGACCTGATCGCCCTCTTGGATGAAACTGAGCCAGATGTCCTGCTGCGGCGCTGCACATTTATTGTGCAGGGTCTTATGGAAGCCGATGAGGTGATTTTTTATCAAGCTTTGAGCAGTGAACTGGGGCTGCGAAAAGTCGCCGGAACTCAATTTCCCAGCAGCCTGCCGGAATTTTTATCCATTAACGATATTCCTCGCCTGACCGAACTGACTCTTTGGGCGCCTGGACGTCGAATGCATACCGAGCTTCAGCGCCGGGCTCGAGCCAGCGGCGTTCAATACCTGGCCTGTATTCCAATTGGACAAACCCGCGCAATCTCTGGATTGCTGGTAACCGCCCATGCTTCTGCCGCACCCACGGATGAAGAACTATACGCCGCGTTACTGACTGCCTCCGCTGGTGCCATCACAAGTATCTTTCAACAATCACTGCGCTTCAATGAGATTCGCCAGCAAGCCGGAAAAATCAGCGGCCGGCTGAAAATTCAAAATAGCATCCTGGAAAATACTGAGCAGGGGGTGCTGGTCTTAAACCAGGAATTGAAAGTAATCGAAATCAATCCTGCAGCAGAAATATTGTTGGATTACACCGC
>JAGOFZ010000003.1 GCA_017996955.1 Longilinea sp. | reverse complement strand
GACCGCTTAGCAGGGCAAGCGCCAGGCAGATTCCGGCAGCGGCCGATGAGCGTCTGATGTAGTAGCCCAGGGCCAGAACTGTACAGGCCAAGCCAATCATCATTCCCCCGGCCTGACGGGAAACAGCTGTTAAACCAGGATCCAGCGCCAGACCAAAAGCCAGCAAGATTGCCGACCAGCGCCCCAACTGCCGCCGAAATAGCAGGGGCGACAAGACCAGGAGACTGCCTGCCAGGGCGGGGATCAGGCGAGCGGTGAAATCTGTAGCCTGGAAAATGGCAAATAAAACGCTGGTCATCAAAATATAGGCGGGTTGGGGATCAATTGCAGCGGTGCGATCACTGAATAGATGGGCAGCCTGAAGCGCCAATGCAGCTTCGGTATCGCCAAGAGGTGTGGCAGCAAGAGCCCAGAGCCGGGAAACCAGGGCCAGCAGAAAAGCCAGCGCAAATAAGATGTGTTCAATGGTTATAGGTCTGTTTTTCATCAGGCTTGGGCCTCACGGGGTGGTTTGCAGGGGCACTATTTCCAATTGGGGGACTTCGTAAATCATTACGGTATTGGTCACAAAAACCGGTTTTAGGTAGGTCTGGAAGAGGTTATCGTTAACAGGATAGGTGTTGCGCTCCAAGGGGCCAACGTAAACATATCGAATATTATACCTGACCAGGATGGCCTTCACGGCTTCCCAATCTGAGCTGACGTAAAGCTGCTGCATATCGGGTGTGCGGCTGCCAATCTCATCTCGACTACCGCGCCATTGGCCCTCGTGGTTGTCCCAGCCCAATACGGTGGGCAAACCCGTGTTGACCGAGATGCGCGCATAAGAGGAATAGGCGCCGCCGACGGCTTCGGCGACTACCCCATAGGGCGCATCGCGCAGCCAGCGAATAGCAGCCATTTCATCCGGCTGACTGCGCTCGATGTGAGCAGTGCCGTCGAGCGTGTAATTATCGGTTACTTTAAAGTTACCTGTGTAATAAGGCAGCATGGTTACGGGATAGGTCAGAGACATCAACAGGACAATGGACCAAACCGCGCTAAAGATGACGGCCCGGAATCCGCTCAGCGCCTCCCAGAGGACGGCAGAGGCAAAGGCAGCCACCAGCGACCAGATGATCCAGGTTTGGAAGTAAAACTTGAAGATGGTATTCATGCGGTTGCCAAAGTTGTCCCGCAGGAAGAAAAATTCCGGGAACAGGGCCAGGCCAGCGCCCAGAAGGGCCAACAGTGCGGCAAAGGCCTGAACAGGGGTAATTTGCTGGGATGTTGATTCTTCTGAAGCAGTGCGACGTTTTAAAGCAGACATTAGACCCCAGGCCAGGACAACAATGGTCGTCAGGGGCAGCCATGTGCCGACATAAGTTATTCTGCGCTGCAGGGCGGCGCCAAGCAGCGCGCCGCTGTCGGAAGCTCCAAACAGGCTGTTAATCATACTGGCCCAGAATACCATGCTATTTGCCAGGCGCGATGCAGCTCCGGATGGCGTGGACAAAATTGAACGCCCAATAGATTCCAGGACGGGGGCAAGCACTAAAAGGGATAGAGAGGCCAGGGCAAGGCCGCCAATCACCCATACAGCAAATTTGCCCCCGGCTTTCAATGCGGGCCGGCTGCCATTATGAGACCACGACCAGAATAACCAGATCAAGACAGGTACCAGCAAGACGCCAAACATGACCCAGAAATGGGCTCCGCGTGTGACAAAAATACCGCTGGGCATAATGCCACCGGCTTGAGAGGCAAATCCCAGGTAAAATGGCAGATAAAGCACAACGCCAGCAATCCCAAGGACCGCGGCCACACCGATAAATTCCCATAAACGCCGGGTTGCCCAGCCAAAGCTTTGCGTACGAGAGAGGATAAACGCGGCGCTGAAAAGCGCTACATAAATCGGAAAGTCCCAGGTATTCAGGAACGCCAGACTGCCGAAGATGACAGCATTGAGCCAAAATTCCGGCAAGCGGAGCCAATCAAAGATGGATTTGCCTTCAAACGGGCGACCATGGGCAAGATAAACCTGCAAGGCCAGCCCAATGCACAGTAGAACAAAGGGCATTGCCAACACATGCGGGTGCAGGTCGGCGAGAAGGTAGGAGAAGAAGGGAAATTCATCAATAATTTCAATGGCGCCGCCAGAAAGATTGTAATCCGTCAGAACGCGGGAGCCGCGCCAGATGAGCCAGCCAGCCTGGCGATGCGGCAGGCCATCCTTCAAGAAATTCCAGGCGGACCAATCGAAGGGTAAATGTGTAGGGGCAGCTTTTAATTCGGCGATATCCAGCCAGGCCCAGAAGCGCGACTGGTACGTGCCATCCGCCGCCGGGGACCAGAAGGCACCCACGGCATACAGGTTTTCAAGAATCCCTTCCAGATTGCCGACCAGCAGAAGGAACAGCGGGCCAAACAGCGCCATGCCCAGGCCGCGAGCCGTAGTTTTGAGGGTCTCAACCAATGGTGTACGTTCGTGAAGCCAGCGGTTGATCAGTGCGAACAACACACCATAAGCGGCTGTGGCGGTGAGGGCAAACCAGAGCGCGCTGGCCAAGTTAAAAGCCACGCCCGGTTCAACGGCCGTCAGCCGGGTCAGCATGGCAACCATGACATAGCCAAAGTAATAGTAGGAAATGGAATAGCCAGAAAGCCAGGGATCATTAGGCGGAAAAGTGGGAGACCGCAGAATGGCATTGATGAACGCCATTTCCATGGGTTTTTCAGTGCCTACGATGGCGGGATTGAAGGCGCGAACGGCGGCCCAGGCGGCAAAAAAGACCAGGAAAACACATTCTATGGTCAGCCAGATTTTCAGGTGGGGTTTAAACCAACCAATGAAATCCTGCCATTCTTTTCGAATAACCAGGGCGCTGGCACCCAGCACCAGGAGCAGGGCCAGCAAGACGCCACCCAGATCGTTCTGGAGGATATGCAAAGAAGCCAACAGCCAGAAGATAAAACCCCACAGGAGGAGGCCAAACGGGCGGGCAAGTGCATAGCCGCGATCTGGCAGGCGCGTAAATATGCGGTAGGCTATGGGGAATGCCAACAACCCCACCACAGTGATTAACACATACCAGGATAAAAACGCCAGCATCTGGTCTATTCTCCGGCCCCGACAGGCCAGACAAACGTGCCGTCTGACTCGGGCGGCATGGCCCAGACATGACGGACAGCGTTCAAATTCAAAGGCCCATAGATATGGGGGTAAGTATCGTCATTCTCGGATATTTCCCACTTTATTTCTGGAACAACCAGCGCAGGGTCAAGTTCCAGCAAGAGCAGATCGAGGCGAGATTTGAAGATGCGGTTGGCAACTTCCAAAACCTGGGTGCGGGTGGAGCAGTGGATAAAATGCTCGGTTTCGAGCGTATTGCCGCGGTATTCGCCGATTTGGAGAGCCGTTTGCCAATCGGACTGTATGGTCAGGTGGTAGATTAATTCTGAAGGGGTCATCGAATCACCTCATAGATCACAGTTTGTCCATCTCGATAAACTTCTTGCCAAAGATCGCCTTCCCACTGATCGAACTTATCCAGTCCGGGGCCGGGATGAGCTGCACGCTCCAACTGCCCGACAATAATATAGCTGGCGTTATAGCGTTCCAAGAAATTTTCTGTTTCACTGCGCTCAACCGTTGTGTAGAACAGCATCACATCATTGAGACGCTGCCCCACCCAGGGCTGCGTGGCTCCGGCGCGCTGCTGGCTCTGATGCCAGTTCCAGCCGAGGACATTTGGCAAGCCCGTGTAAACGGTGAAGCGGTTCCCCCAATGATACTCCCCAACCCGGCCTTCGACAATCACCGGAGAGCCGGTAACGTTTTCCTGCATCCAGCGGATGGCGCGGTAATCTTCATCAAATTCAATATTGACGCCGTTTTCATAGAAACTGCCGTATTCCATATAAGCCATGCCATCCAGGGTATGGGGAGCCTGGTTGCTCATTCGATCGCGGATTTTGTCAGCACCGGCAACGAGCGGGAAGAGTAAGGCGCTGCCGATCAGCAGGGCAAATACCACCTGCCAGGTGGAACGCCAGCGCGGCGTCCAGTTGAGGTTAATCTCGGGCCAGAGCCAGTAAAGGGCCGCCGCAGCACTGAGGGAGAGAAGTGTCCAGGCCTGCAAGTAGAGCTTGAAGACTGTATTCATGCGGCCAATGTCGCCTACCAGGACTAAAAGCTCCACAACCAGTGTCAGGGTCAGGGCGGTGCCAATCATGAAGAGCACCATGCGCTTTCCATCAGGTTGAGCGGGGCGCAGAATGAGAATGCCAGCCCAGAGGATCATCGGGATCACCAGCCAGGCGACGGCAACGCCAGGGGTTTTTAGCTGCACCAGAACTTCATCGGACAGGCCCGTCGTCGTAATGCCAGACATCAATAGAATGATGAGGGCAAGGATAATCAGGCCGACGGGGATCAACCAGATCAGATGGGGTTCAAGCTTTTTGAGGGCAGAGACGGGGGTTTTTGCCAGCCAGTCACGCGTCTCCCAATACATCCAACCGATCAGGACAAAGAGGAAAACGCCCCAGTGGGTGATGTAAGACCAGAAGGGTGTATGGTCATACTTCCAGAGGGCAAAGGAATTGTAAGCTGTGCCGAACCAGTGAGTGAATGGCGCATAGAACAGCAACGCAAGGATGACCAGCAAACCCATGCTGGCAAGAGCAACAAGAAAACGCTGGAACTTTTGCGGCCAATCGGATAACCAGCGAATGGGCCAATCAGCGTACTGCCAGGCGGTGTAGCCCAGGACAATGGCACCCAATGGTAAAAAGGTATACATATCCCAGGTGTTGGTGGGACGCAGGGCGCCCAAAACCACTCCGCCGAGCAACATGCTGGCGCCAAATGCCAGCGCCCGCCGGCGGTCAGCCCAGCGCCAGCGGCCCAACAAAACCGCCAAAGTCCAGCCAATTGCCAGAACTGTAATTGGCAGTGCAATGAGATGCGCGTGAGGGTCGGCATATAAGAAAGTGAACAACGGGAACTCGGTAATGGCCTCGCCGGGGATGGCGCGGCTGGGAACCCAGTACCAATCGCCAGTTCCCACGCGCAGTTTTTCGCCGTCCATATATTTTGCCAGACCATCAAAGGTCCAGGTCAGGCGCTGGACAAAGGTAGCATCTTCGATGACCGCGCCAGGGGCCGCCAAACGTTGAATGCTGTGCCAAATCTGGCGAATAGTGCCCAGGTTGCCCAGGATCAAAATGGCAACGGCGGCAGTTATGCCAGCCATATAAAGGTTCCAAGTGGCCGGTCGGTGTTTTTTAGTGGGGGCCACCGGCACCTGCGTAGATTCGGCAACGGGCGAGGCTGGCGCAGGAGAGTCTATGTATTCAGAAGGCGCAATGGCAGGCGCTATTGGAGATTCTGTGTCGGCAGGCTCTGACAGCAGAATATCTAAAGCAGCAACGGGTTGAGGCTGTTGGTCTGTCTCGGCAGGTTTTTTAACTGAGTTAGCCAGATTCCAGCCCACGCTAAAAGCGCCGAGCGCCATCAAGCTGAACCAGGTCGGCAGAATCAAATTATAGGCGATGGCAGGAACAATACCTAAAAGCTTGACCGGAACACCAATGATCACAAAACCATAGTAATAATAATTGAGGTACCCTCCTGAGAACCAGGGGTCGTACGGAGGAAAGGTGGTGCTCTTAAGAACGGCGTTGAAATAGGAGAAATCCATGGGTTTCTCGCCACCCTTGAAAGCATGCCAGAGATCCGGGTTGCCAATCCGAACCAGCAGGAACAGGACAAAAAAGGCCAGGCCAATCAGTTCGACAGAGATAAAGTAGCGCTTGCGGGTACGCCATTCTTCACGCAAGGCATCGCGCTGCAGCCACCCCAGGGCCAGGCTGCCGAGCGACAGGAGAACAAATATAATCAGGATGGTCAGACGGCTGAAATCAATTCCGGCAGAACCAGCCAACCAGGTGACCCAGGCAAGCAAAAGCAGGCCGATCAGGCGGGCAAACGGATAGCCTTTGTCGGTCAGACCGCCCATAGCCAGGCGCACAAATGGATAGATGAGCCAGCCCAGCAGGGTGATCACCACATACCAGAGAATCAGAGCCAGAGCAGGATATTTGTTGTGGAGGGCATCGGTATTGAAGAGTTCTGACCAGGTGCCGCCGGACTGCTGCTTAACCAAACGGTTGGCAGGCAGCATCAGGTTGCCTTTGTAATCACCAGCCTGGCGCGGTGTCAGGCGCACAATATTGGAAAGGTCAACCGATTCCAGCAAGGCCTGGGTTGCGGTGGGCTGGTAATCGGCTGTTTTCTTGAAAACCATGACCTTGGGATGGTCGTAAACACTGAAGGCTTCTTCGGCAAACTGGGTATTGAATTCCAAACTCCCCAAATTGGGATAAGATGCGCCAACATAGATCAATTCAAAACCAAGGTCACCCTGGAACATACCGGGTTCTGCAGCGGAATAGCACCAGACGATGTCTTTATCTTCAGGGCAACCCAGCAAATGTCGATAGTAATAGGCAGACAGGGGGTATCGCTCTGGCACACGCGGGATGGTGCCCCACTGGCGATTGGAACTCATGAAAATATAATCTGTGTTATTCAGGATTGTGATAAAGCGTTCGAGCTTGTCGGCTGAATCGTCCCAGTACATTTCAAAATTCAAATCCGTGCGGTAGGGCCCCCAGTTGACATCGTAGGGTCCACCCTGCCCGACCGATAACGGCACGGCATCATCCCAGGAAGATTCGATGGCTACTTTACTGTTGGTGAGCGCAAGGGCACCGGTGCCTTCGGGCAATTCAAACGTCAGGGTATAAACGCCATCCTGGATGATTTGCACCGGGGGATCAAACGTTAACCAGTAGGATTCGCCGCGAAAATCATTTTGCCGCAGGAATGTATCTTGAATTTGAGCGACGGCAAGGGGCTGGGATTCCTGGCCGGGGAGCGCAAGCGAGACTCGCAAGGTTTTGGGGTCGGGCTGCGATTCCCAATCCGCAACATTTTCCAGCCAGATGCCGTTCAGTGTGCCGGCTTCCAAAATCCGGAACGAGGGCACCTGAAACGATTGTTCGGTGGTGATTAATTGAACAAATTCCGCTGCGCGGTGGCGATATAAACGTTCGCCATCCTGCAAACCAAGATCCAGATAACCCGCCAGACGCATCATGGCACCGGGTTCCATAACGCTGAACTGGATGACATATTCTGTTGCGGGTTCAAGCGTCAGGGGAATGGACAGCGGTATGGTTGTCGATTGTTCAACAGCATAAGAGGAGGCCAACATGCCGCTGGCTAATACCGTTGAATCGGGGCTGTTGGCGGCATAAATGCTGAACGACAGAGTGCGCTGGTCAGCAGACCACTGCGCATCACTCAGTCGGGTAATGGTGATATCCTGCAGCGTAACAGCGGCGGGGGCATCAAAAGTGAGCGTGAGGGGGTGGTCTGACATCAAAGTCAGCGCGCCCAGACTGCCCAGGGGCTGTTGATAATCACCATCGGCGGTTGTCATTCTCAAATTGATGGCGCCAGGGACATTCTGATAGATCCAGTAACTGGCCTCCAGGCGAGAAACCGGGCGGGTATAAATGCGGGTAAAGGCAAATGCCCAGGCAAAAGTGCTGACCAGCACAATAGCTCCGGCTGTAACTGATAGAATTTTTTGCCAGTTCCAACGGGGTAAAGGCTTCTTTTTACCAGCTTCCCAGAGAGCAAAGATGCCCCAGGCGGCAATGATTGCCAGCGAGGGGTAAATGGGCAAGAGGTAGCGCATTGAGCTGACAAAAGCAGTACCCTGCCAGAGGAAGTACAGCCCGGTCCAACCCCAAAGGAGTAAATGGTTGCGCCATTCGCCGCGGAAAATACGCCAACCCATCCAGATGAAGGCAGCCCAGGCCAGCAAGCCCAGAGGCAGCCCTAATCCCCAGATGGTCAGATTTTCCCAGCCAAAAGTAATGGGACGCCGAGCCCACTGCAAGGCGGGAGGGAAATCGACATCGCCGGTGCTCTGGCGCTGCAGTTCCGTCAGATTGGCAACCCATTTGGGATTCAATCCAAGACCATCAAAAGCGTAGGGCTGGAAAATGCGAAAGACCAGAATTGCCATGAGGGCTGCCAAAACGAGGTGGCGGAAGGCAATAATGATCTGGTCACGCTGCTGGGGTTTTGGGATCCGGGAGATAAACAATACCGCGGCCAGGGGTAGTAGAAGGGCTAATGGCGCGGCGCTGATCTTTGAGGCAACCGCCATGCCAAGCGCCAGACCAAAGAGGATATAGTTGCCCCAACCGCGCCAGGACAACTGCATCCAGGCCCAGGGTGAAGGGCGTGCTGGAGGCATGTCGGCTTCGGCGGTTTCTGTCGGGGAGGAGACGGGTGTGCCGGGGGTATCGGCGGTCATGACGCGAACGGCAAAATAGAAAGCCAGATAGGTGAAAAAGTTGGCGAAAGTATCGACTGTGAAAAAGTGCGAGAGCTGAATTTGCAGCACCGCAAAGGCTGAAAAAGCAGCCGCCAAAAGCCCCAGGCGAGTGTTGCGGTAAAGCCGGAGAGCGATTACAAAAACAAGGAAGACCGTTAATAGATCAATAAATGCTGAAAAAGCCCGACCAACCAGATAGACTTGATCATAACCGGTTTGGTCGAGCGCCTCGGCAGCATAGCGCACCAGGAAAATTGGCAGTGTGCCATAAACAAAGTATCCATGACCAACATTGTTGGGGTTGAGGGTTGAGGTGGCAGTGTTAAAGTAATCTGCCAGACTGGCAACCGGCTGGATTGAAGTTTCCACCATCGTGAGGAAGCGCTCATCAGGGTGAAGATGTTGGTTTGAATCCCAGTTAATTCCAATGGTGCGGAAGTAACCGCCAACCAGTAAAATGACCACCAGTAATAGATCCCAGGCCCAGCCCCAGGAGAACTTCCGCCGGGGTGGTTTTTCGGTAGACAGGGAAGGGGTGGAATTTTCAGTTACTTGGACAGGTGTCAGGGGGTCATCCATGCTGAGGGCTCCTCAATCAATGGCTTATGGCATTTTGGCTGGCGCGTAGAACAGCAAAAAATCTTTGCCATCGAATTTTGAATCGTAATTTCTTAGTGTACCACCAGGGTACAGTAGATTCAATGCTGCCACCCCATCGGTATCGTATGGGTTCAAAATAAACAATTGGGCGCGGTTGTCGGTGGCCACCTGCGGCAAATTTTCGGGCATGATGCCGGGATCCAGAGTTGGGTAACCGGCATTGATTGCGACCAGGCGAGAATCCACCCAGTAGGGGTAGCCGACAAGATGAACGGTTTCGGGAGAGCCCGACCATTCGGCATAGGCGCCCATGACCTGGCCCATCTCGGAAGTGTTCAGCGAAGCCTGTTCATAAAAACTACGGTACTGGTTAAAGACCAACTGATAATTCTGAGCGGCCGAAATTAAAAACAAGCCAGCAAAGAGCAGCCACCCGAGCCGGGAACCCAGGCGCGCCAGGTGGGATTCGAGCGATTTCATCACTCCATCAAGTGCAAAGCCGACGATGAGGAAAACCGGGATGATCGCGCCGGCGGTGCGATTGAGGCAAGGGTTTTCGGCTGGAAAAGCAAATGAAAGAATGGAAGGGAGCATTAGAATGGGAATGGAGAGAAGCAGGAACAAATCCAGCCAGTGGCGGCGCTGAATATAACGCACCAGCAGAACAACAACGCCGAGATTGAACAGCCCGCCCGCTACCCAGTCTAAAACTGGACGGCCCATCACAGAAATCACCCAGACCTCGCCGTTGTTCCATGAAAACATGGTCAGGGCGCGCCATAAGTTTGTGAAGAATAACTGCCAGATTGGACCGGGCAGAGGAGATTCCATGCCGGTCAAACGAGTTAGCATACGGTAGGAGAAAATTGCCGGGTTTTCGAGCAAGAAGCGCAGCAGCGGGAGAAAGACAACCACCGAAACCAAAATGATGATAGCCAGGCCGGCAATCGATTCGCTGCGGCGGTATTTAGAAACTCGATGCAGATAAAACAACCCGATGGCAAATACCAGCAGCAATGGAACAATCCGAAACGGGGAGTAGCCGTGCAGGCCAAGGCCGAGGAAGAGTCCGGCCAGAATAAAATCGTTGCGGCTGGATGTCCGCATTCCGCGCAAAAAATAATAAAGCGTGGGAGCAAAAAAGAATGGATAAAGCGTGAAGCGTAATCCGATGCGCGAGATGAGATTGGGCCAATAGGCAATTCCGGCAAAGGCCAGGGCGATTAGACCAATGCGGCGGCTGCCAAGCTCTTTGCCAAGTGCATAAAGATAGGGCAATGTGAGTACACCGCACAGCACAGTGCCCAGCTTCAAGCTCAGGAAGGAAGCCCCTGTGCCGAATACCAGGCTGACCAGAGCCGTGAGGTACATTTGGAAGGGTTCGCGGCCCGTATTGCGAGTGAAGAAAATGCTGGTGTTACCCGATAAGACGTCGCTCACGTCCAGTAATTTTTCGGCGTGATCGCTGACCATTTCAGGGGGGACAGAATCCAACCGGTAAAACCGAAAAAAGATTGCTGCAGCAAAAACAACTACGCAGAGCAGCATCCAGGGGGTGATGCGGATTTGCCATTGACGCCGCGTGAGCCAACCCCACAAGCTGGCGAGGCGATAGGCAAAGCTAATGCGAGGCGCCCAGAGCGCAGCGACCATGGATCCAACAGCAGCCAACCACAGCAGAAGGTTTGGCAACGTGAAACGGTTTTCTCTAAACAGGGTGAAAGCCAGGGCTGTAAACAGCAGCGCCGGGATAAACCAAAACCAGCGTAGAGGCGCGGACACAGCCGAGTCTGGCAAAGGTCCGGTTTCCAACTCTTGAATTGGATCGGGGGACTCAACAGCCGGATCCGGACTACGCCATTCTTGCCTGATGACAGCCCAGACAACCAGCCCCGCCGCAAGTAAATATAACGCTACCCCCGGCCCCCACTGACGTTCTGCCGAGGAGGGTTCCATTGATTGTTGAGCCAACAAAGCCAAAGCCAGAGCCAGCAATACCCGCCAGGGCCAGGGATGAGCTGCTGAGGCAGAGAGGGTCAGTTTTGACTTAAGATAATCCAGAATGCTGGGTTCCTGGGTTTCCGTGCCCACAGACCCTCCTAAGGCCGAATGGCGCTCAAATAACCAATGTCGTCGTGGACAACATTGACAACGCTTTCAACCCGGTAGCCATGATCACGGAGATGATGCTCCATATCTTTATGGCTATACGCTGTTTTTCCGTCGTGATATTCCATTACAATCCGCTTTACCCGGCCGAGGGTTTCAGCGGAAGCGTAAAACAAAATATCATACTCAGCGCCCTCGCAGTCCAGCTTGAGCAAATCGCAGTGTTCGATCTCGTAGCGCTCAAAGGCATCGGCAAGGGACAGACACTCCACCAGTCCGGCTGTGCCCGTAGGTGATTCGGCCTCGGCAAGGTGGCTTTCAATCTTCAAGGGTTCCCCTGCCGAAAGGTCAAGACTCAGTTGGCCTGTACGAGAGCTGATTGCGATGGGAACAGCCGAAACGTTAATTGCGCCATTGAGGCGGAGATTTTGGCGCAGGAGCTTGTAAGATTCAGCAAAGGGCTCAAAAGCGATCACGCGGTTTGAGGTGTCTGTTGTCGCAGCCAAAAGCGTGTATTCGCCAATGCCAGCGCCAATATCCACCACCGTCCAACGCTTTTCAATTGGGAAACCGTAGCGCTCGTAGAAACGGTCAATAAAAGCCTCTTTGATGCTCCATAAATCCATGGGGCTGCGGGCGGAAAAGCGAACGCCGCTGTGACGCAATTGAACCTCAAAGGGTGTGGTGCGATACAACCTCAAAAATACGCCCAAAATTTTGGGCCACTCAACAAAGCCGGTCAACAGGCGCGGGATGGAAGAGAGGTAATATTGGTATTTGCGAAGTGTATTTGCCATATCACTCCTGGCTGCGCCGACGCGCAATGTAGAATGTGCAAACCCCCTCCGGTTGTGGAGACGGCTCGTTATAATAGGGACGGGTGATCGACTCAGTGATGAATAAATTCCAGCGGTACGGCGCCAGGATCCAGCGGGAGGTCAATTTGCGGGTGACCAGGGCTGGCAGACTAAAAGCGTGACCCCATTCCAGCACAGCCAGAGCAGCCGGGGAAAAATAATGCCACCAGCGTTCAACAGTGAAACCAGCTTTTTCCAGGCGGGGGATCCAGGTTTCGGGGGCATCGAGGTTATGGTGGCGGGCAATGCGATCAAAGAAGCGGCGATAGGTGGCTGCCAGTTTGCGCAGGCCCAGCCGATCTAATAGTTTTGCAACGCTCAGGTTGGGATCAAAATGATGATTGGGCACACAGAAAACAAACAAGGCACCGGGCTTCAGGACACGCGCGGTTTCAGCCAGGACAGGGTCAAGGTTGGGGATATGCTCTAAAACAGAATTGCTGATGGCACTGTTAAAATAAGCATCTGGGAAGGGCATTTGAGCGCCGGCCGCCTGGATTGGCAGATTGTAAACGCGGCGTCCGGCAGCCTCAACCAATGGCGCCGTCCAGGGGTCCAGGCCTACATCCAGGGGGTGATCAAAAACCACGCTGGCAAAATGGCCATCGCCGCAGCCAAGATCGAGCACTGGACCAGTTAGAGTGATGTCGTCATAGAATCGCGCTTCAACGGCGCGCAGCAGGCCGCGAAAATAAGGCATGGATTTGAGCTGCAGCCAGAGGTGATCTTTTGAGGTCATGACAGCACAGCTCCAAAAACTTTTTCGTATTGTTCAGCAATCGAGGCGGGGGCAAACATCCGGGCTATCTGAGCAGGGTCTCCCTGATATTTATCCGGATGATCCAACACATCGATGATCGCTTCACCCAGGGCGAGGGCGTTGCGGGGTGGAACAATCCGCCCCATGCCAGTCATGCGAACCGGCTGGCGGACGCCCGGCAAGTCTGTGGCAACAACGGGCGTTCCAGACATCATAGATTCAACCTGAACAATCCCAAACGATTCAGTGCCGTTGATGCTGGGAAGGACGGTCAGATCACACAGCCGGAAAAACGCGGCCAGGGCGGTTGAAGGAACCACGCCCAGGAATTTCCAGGCGGAGCCAATCTGATCAATTAGCGGAGCAAGACGGTGGGCATATTCTTCTTCACCAAGGACATTTTGATACTGACCAAGAAATAATACCCGGGCCTGGGGGTGTTTCTCAAGAATACGCGGCATGGCTTCAACCAGATACTCCACACCCTTTTCGGTGGCAAAACGGGCTGCCATACCAATGATGCGCTGACCGGGCTGCAGATCCCATTCTTGACGGTAATGGGTGATTTCATCAGTCGTTACGGGGGGTAATTCTGCCGGGGTAACGATGCTCTCGGTACGATCCAGGTAATGTCTTAAAAAGGGTGAGGCTTCAGCATAATCCAGGGTATTGGTGACCAGCCGATTGGCGGCCCGAGCGGTGATATGGTTGGCTAAATTGGAGACCCAGTTGGCAACCTTATGAACAAAACCTTTGGGTAGATGCAAATCGCAATGGTAGGTCAGTACCACGGGGCGGCGCAGCAGACGGGCGAGGAGCGAAATTGGGGCGGCATCTAACTGGGGAACATGCAAATTAACCACATCGGCCTGCTGGATCAGGCGGATGGCCCAAAAAGGCATGGCTGGCATGATGACGCCCTTGCTAATGCGCATCAGGACACGGGGGCGGTATATTTCTACGCCATCGCGAACCTCGCGGGCGGGAAGACGGGGGTCAAAGCGTGAAGTCAGCACCATCACACGGTGGCCACGCTGGGCCAGGGCGCGTGCCAGGCGTTCGGTGTAAATTGTCAGCCCGGAGTAGTGTGGGCGGTAATACGTCAGGGCAATGAGAATGTTCATTCAGGCATCCTGCTGTGGTGTTGGCTTACGCTCCAAACTATCCAAAACCCCTTGAATTGATTGACGTTCGCGTAAAAGGCCCCAGACGCCCAGAATGCCAGTGGTCACAAACTGAACGGCATGAAGTGAAATGGCGTAAGCCAGGGCCGGGCCTTCGGACAGGCCAAGAATGGTCAGGGCGCCAACAAGGGCAGCCTCAAAAACACCCAGCGCAGCTGGAGCAGATGGGATGGCAATGCTCAAGCCGAGAATTGAATCGGCAAAAGCGCCCCACCAGAACGGCGCGTGCGGCGCAAAAGAAAGCATGTAGACCCAGTAGTTGAATACTGCTATACCCCAGGAAATGGCAATCCAAAACAAAGCGCCCAGAAATTGGGATGGGCGGCTGAGAACTTCAAAGCCCTGTAACAAGCGAGAGAACTGCGGCAGGATGAAGCGCCGGGCAAAAGACCAGCGACCGGCAAACTTATCCAGCCAGACTTCGAGCCTGGCGCGGTTGCGGTAGCTCCAAAACAGGACAACCAAACCGACCACGACCAGCGCCAGGGCAATCATCGCGACCTGGCGCGCCTGCTCCATGGCGAAGGCCATTGGCAGGGTTGCCAGCAGTAATCCGGCGGCAAAAGCAACATCAAAAATGCGCTCTAAGACGATGGTTGAAAGAATGTGGAACGTTCCGAGGCCGGTGGATTTACCCAAAAAGATAGCCCGAGCAAATTCGCCGGCGCGGAATGGGAGAACGTTGTTAAGCAAATAACCTTCGTTGATGGCAAAAAAGGTCTGAATGATGGTGGGTTTACCCCCCAGCAAAATGCGCCAGGCCTGGGCGCGAACAAAGAGGAAGGCCAGGGTTCCAAGAACGACCAGCGCCAGATACAGTAGATTGATCTGGGCAAAAGCAGCCCGTAAGGAGGCGCCGTCTTTGACAAATTGCGATAAGGCAATGATGGCAACCAGGCTGATTAAAACGCCAGGCAGCCAGCGCCCCACGCGCCGCCAGGGAGACGTGGGCGGCGATTGGGTCATTCATCCTCCAGGCGCAAAACAGCCATAAAGGCTTCCTGGGGGATTTCCACACTGCCCACCATCTTCATGCGGCGTTTGCCCTTTTTCTGCTTTTCCAGCAGTTTGCGCTTACGGGAAATATCGCCACCGTAACATTTCGCCAGCACATCTTTGCGCAGCGCTTTGACGTTGGCGCGGGAGATGATGCGGCCACCCGCGCTGGCCTGGACTGCGACATCAAACAACTGCCGGGGGATAAGCTCTTTTAACTTGGTCACCAGCCGTTGGCCTTTATGGTAGGCATGCTCTTTGTGGACGATGGCAGCCAGGGCATCTACGGGTTCACCGCCAACCATGACTTCCAACTTGACAAGATTTTCGGGACGGTAACCGTCCACGGCGTAGTCCATCGAGGCGTAGCCGCGGGTGCGGGATTTCAGGTCGTCAAAGAAATCAACAATCAATTCAGCCAGCGGGATTTCAAAGACTAACTGTACCCGGTTGGGGGCAGGATAATCCTGGCTCTTGAAGGCGCCGCGGCGTTTGATGACCAGTTCCATGATGGTGCCGTAGAACTCAGTGGGGGTAATGATTTCCAACCGCATCCAGGGTTCACGGATTTCGGCAATGGTGGATTCATCGGGCAGTTGGACGGGAGAATCGATCAGGAGGACCTCGCCCGTTACCAGTACGACTTCGTATTCCACCGAGGGGGCGGTGACAACGATATCCAGGTCATACTCGCGTTCCAGGCGTTCCTGGATAATTTCCATGTGGAAGAGGCCCAGAAAGCCGCAACGGAAGCCGAAATTAAGGGCCTGAGAGGTTTCGGGCTCATAGACCAGAGCAGCGTCGTTGAGCTGGAGTTTTTCCAGGGCTTCTTTGAGATCGGCGTAGTCTTCGCCTTCGACCGGGTAGATGCCGGCAAAAACCATCGGCTTGGGGCGGCGGTAACCCGGGAGCAGTTCGGCGGCGGGCTGTGCGGCGGCGGTAATGGTATCACCAACGTGACATTCTGAAACTGTTTTCAGGCCGGTAGCAACGTAACCTACATCACCTGCCTGAAGAGAGGGAACCGGGCGCATGTCAGGCGCAAAAACGCCTAACTCAACCGGGCGCATATCAATATTGGTTGCCATCAGGTGCAGCATATCGGTAGATTTCATCTGCCCTTCGACAACCCGCACATAGGCTACAACGCCTTTATAGGAATCGTAATGCGAGTCAAAAATCAAAGCTTTCAACACACCTTCGGGTTGACCCGCGGGGGGCGGCACCTGCTGCACAATGGCTTCCAAAACAGCGGGAACATTGGTGCCGTCCTTAGCAGAGACTTGCAAAATGGAATCAGCAGGAATGCCAAGCAGATGTTCCAGATCTTTTGCAACCTCATCGGCATGCGATGAGGGAAGGTCAATTTTATTCAAAACAGGAATGATTTTGAGATCGGCTTCAAGCGCAAGATAAAGGTTCGCCAGAGTTTGAGCTTCGATGCCCTGGGTAGCATCCACAATCAAGAGAGCGCCTTCGCAAGCCTCCAGCGCCCGGCTGACTTCGTAATTAAAGTCCACATGTCCGGGGGTGTCAATCAGGTTCAGCTCGTAGGTTTGACCATCCTGGGCAGTGTAGTTCATGCGAACAGCCGAGGCTTTAATGGTCACGCCTTTTTCACGTTCCAAATCCATTGAATCTAAGACCTGGGCGACCATCTCGCGATCGGAGATAGTGCCAGTTATTTGGAGCAGGCGATCCGCCAGGGTGGACTTGCCGTGATCAATATGGGCAATGATACAGAAATTGCGAATATGGGCAGTAGTCATAATCGGGGCAAGTATACCCTATTATCAGCCGAAACCTCAATATTCAGAGGATGGCATTTATGGTTCTCTCGACAATGGCGAGAGAACCATAAAGTAAGAAGTGGGCGGTATCCGCCCTACCCGAGCTACATTTGGCTGAGCAGGTCTTTTTTCTTCTGTTGAAATTCTTCTTCGGTGATCAGACCACGCTTGCGAAGCTCGTCCAGCTCAAAAATGAGCTGCGGCACGCTGCGGGTGGCAGGCGCATGGGAGATGCCATTTTCGTCATGACCCAACTGCTCTTTAGCGTTCAACATGGCGATTTTGAAACGAATGGGGTTGCCAATCCGCCGGAAGACATTCACCCCCATTTCGCTGGCGGTCAAAATTTCGATATTGCCGAAACCAAAGAGCCGCCCCCAGAAAGATTGAATCATCTTGACGTCATTCACTTTTTCAAGCGATGAGTCAATGACATTTTTGTTGATAATGCCGTTGACCTGGATTACCCGTCGATTGGTCACAATATATTTGCGATTTGACCAGACCAGTATGTCGCGAACCAGGGTAACCAGGAGAATAGCAACCAGAATCACCGGCAGGACAATGATAATTAGACTGCCAAGGAATGGTAACGACGCCCATAAAACGTTGATGAGAACTGCCGCCCCGATGATGACCAGGATCAGCACAATTTCGAGGATGATGGAGCCAAACAACATAAACCAGTGCTGACGGGTTGCCAGCAAAACCACTTCCTGCTCCCCAAGCAGTTTTTGAATGTAAGCATCTTTCATGGGTTCACCTCCGCAGAATCTTCTATCGATGATTGTATTCCAGTTTTGTTTTCAGCAAGGGCAGAATCCACCAGCAATTTCGAATCAACACCGCCAGTTCCGGGATAAGAGAGATGCACCAGAAACTCAATGTTGCCTTTGGGGCCAAGGAGCGGTGAACGGATGAGCCCGTGCAGGACAAAGCCCAATTCTTGAGCGGATTCAATAACCTGCTCTAATACACGGCGGTGGACAGCAGGATCGCGAATGACACCGCCGCCCCGAGCCGCGTCCTCCCGCCCGGCTTCAAACTGAGGTTTAATGAGGGCTACAATTATGCAGGGGTTTTCTGGCGAGACCCAGCTTTTGACCGCCGGTAAAATTGTTCGCAAAGAGATGAATGATGCGTCAATCACAATCATATTCACGGGCTCGGGGAAGCCAGTGACATAGCGGGCATTGGTACGTTCCATCACCACCACGCGGGGATCATTGCGCAGCTTCCAGTGCAGTTCGCCATAGCCGACATCCACAGAATAGACCCGGGCGGCGCCGTGTTGGAGCAGGCAGTCCGTAAATCCGCCGGTTGAGGCGCCAACATCCACGCATACCCGGTGCTGCAAATCGGTCAGGCCAAAGGCGGACAGCGCCGCAGCCAGTTTTTCGCCGCCGCGAGAAACAAAGGGCGGGCCATGATCGACTACCAGATCCGCGCCCAAAGCAACTTTGGCGGCGGATTTTAGTTCGACCTGACCATTGACGCGCACCTGCCCCGCCATCACCAAACGCTGGGCCAACGAGCGGCTCTCGGCCAGGCCGCGTTCTACCAACAATAGATCGAGACGCTGTTTCTCCATAGGTCTTATTGTACTAATAGATTGGCAACTTGTGATATGATTACAACATGATTCGCGCCCTGATTAAAGCCATGCGGCTTAAACAATGGCCTAAAAACGGTTTTGTTTTGGCCGCACTTATTTTTGATGTGCAGTTTCTGGTGCTACCGTCTGTGCTGCGCTCGGTGGCGGGCATGCTGCTTTTCTGCCTGCTGTCCAGCGCGGTTTATTTGATCAATGATATTTTTGATATCAAGGCCGACCAGCAGCATCCGCAAAAGAGGCTGCGGCCAATTGCATCCGGGCAACTGCCGGTTCCGGTGGCAGCGACCGCGGCAATTTTATTTGTCGTAATCACGCTGCCGCTGGCATGGTGGCTCTCACCCGGGTTTGGCATTATTGCCGCGGCCTACTTCCTGGTCAACCTGGCCTATTCGCAATGGTTGAAGCATATCCCGCTGATTGATGTATTGGTGATTGCCGCCGGTTTTGTGCTGCGTGTGGCTGCCGGCGTGACCCTCATCACCGTGGAACGCTTCTCACCCTGGTTGTATGTTGTGACCACACTTCTAGCTCTCTACCTGGGTTTTGGCAAACGCCGGGCAGAGCTGACGCTGCTGTTACACGGAGCCAATGCTCACCGCCGGGTGCTTGATGGCTATACGATCCCTCTGCTGGACCAGTTGATCACTATTGTTTCTGGCACGACCATTGTGGCATACAGCCTGTACACCTTCTCGGCGCCGAACCTGCCAGAAAATCACACCATGATGCTGACGATCCCGTTTGTGCTGTATGGGATTTTTCGCTACCTCTATCTGATCCAGGTTAAAGAGGCCGGGGGAGCGCCCGAAGAGCTGCTGTTATCGGACCGCCCGCTGCAAGCAACCGTGATCCTGTATGGCATTGCGGTTATGGTTATATTTGCTCTGTTTGATTAGCATCATCATGCCTGCCACAACTGCAACCGCTCCAGGAAAATGCATTTTGATTGGTGAACATGCGGCAGTGTATGCACGCCCGGCAATTGCTGCGCCAGTTACAGACGTGGCAGTGCGGGCGACAATTTCTGCCAGGCCCAACGCCCCGAGCGGCGAGATCAAAATTGAAGCCCCGGCAGTAGGACTGGATGCAAGGTTGAGTGAATTACCAGACGATCAGCCGATTGCCTGGATTATTCACCTAGTGCAAAGGGCCATACAGGTCAAAAGACTACCTGCCATGCAGATCAAAATCACCAGTACAATTCCACCGGCGGCGGGTCTGGGATCCAGCGCGGCTGTGGCGGTGGCGTTAATCCGGGCTTTGACACAATTTTTGGGCTACCCACTGGACGAGATGACAGTATGCCAGTTGGCCTACGAATCAGAAAAGCGCCAGCACGGTTCACCTTCGGGGGTGGACAATACGGTCATCACCTACGCCCGGCCAATCTATTTTGTCAAAGGCCAGCCCTTTGAGGCGTTGAATGTTGCCGAACCCGTTCATCTGTTGATTGCTGACAGCGGACAGCCCAGTTCAACGGCCGAGGTTGTTGCAGATGTGCGCCGCGGCTGGGAAAAATCTCCGGCAGCTTTTGATGCCATTTTTGACGCTATTGGCAGCCTGGCGCAGCAGGCACGGTTGTGCATTGAGAACGGACCGGCAAAATCGCTGGGGGCGCTGCTTAATCAGAATCATCAATTGCTGCAGCAGCTTGGCGTGTCCAATCCAAAGCTGGACAGGCTGGTAGAGGCAGCGATAGAAGCCGGGGCACTCGGTGGCAAATTATCCGGCGGCGGGCGCGGTGGCAATCTGATTGCCCAGGTGGAAGAGGCTGCGGCTGACCATGTTACCAACGCGCTGCTCAAGACCGGAGCTGTGCGTGTGATTTCCACAACCATTCATCCAAACCGAAATAATCTACTATGAAAGAACTCGTATTCCTTAAGCTGGGTGGCTCATTGATTACCGATAAAGCGCACCCCAACACCCTGCGGCGCGGAACGCTCCCCCGCCTGGCGCGCGAAATTGCTGTGGTTTGCCGCCAAAATCCAGATATACAAATCATCATTGGCCACGGGTCGGGGTCATTTGGACATCATGCTGCCAAAAATCACAAGACGATGGACGGTGTTCGGACTGGTGAGGCGTGGCAGGGCTTTGCTGAAGTCTGGCTGGCTGCCCGGACATTGAACCAAAAAGTGGTTGAGGCGCTCACAAAGGCCCAACTGCCGGTCATCACCTTCCCGGGTTCGGCGGGTATTACCGCCAACCAGCGGGAAATTGTTTCGTGGGATATTGGGCCGCTACAAGCGGCTTTAGATGCCGGACTGATCCCGGTGGTGGCGGGGGATGTGATTTTTGACCAAGCGATGGGTGGAACAATTTTATCCACTGAAGATCAATTTTATTATCTGGCCCAAAAGCTCCACCCGGATCGGATTTTAATTGCCGGGGTTGAGCCCGGTGTATGGGCAGATTACCCAGACTGCACCCGAATTATGGATTTGATCACCCCGCAAACTCACCCGGCGCTGACCGCCGCGCTGCAAGGCTCGGCTAGCGCGGATGTTACGGGGGGGATGGCGTCCAAGGTTGAGCGAATGATTCAACTGGTGACCGAGGAACCTTACGTCAAAATCTGTATTTTTTCAGGCCTGCAAAGGGGCCTGATTGAACAAGCCCTGGCCGGCAACTTGCCCGGTACGCTGATATTCAATCCTTCAGGAGGTCCAGATGATTTTCAGCCGTGAGCAACTTGAGCAGTTGGAAGATCAAACGCTGGCGCCCTACGGCGCGCACAGCAGTAAAACCCGCGGACGGTTATATCCTGATCACGAACCGGAATTTCGGACATGTTTTCAGCGTGATCGAGACCGGGTTCTGCACACCACGGCGTTCAGGCGTTTAGAGTACAAAACGCAAGTCTTCATCAATTACGAAGGGGATTATTACCGCACACGGTTGACCCATACGTTGGAAGTGGCGCAAATTGGGCGCACCCTGGCGCGGGCGCTGGGCGGCAACGAGGATTTGACCGAGACAATTTGCCTGGCCCACGACCTGGGGCACCCGCCCTTTGGACATTCTGGCGAATCCACCCTGGCGCGGTTAATGCGCGACCACGGCGGATTTGAGCATAATAAGCACTCGCTGCGAATTGTGACCGAGCTGGAAAACCGGTATCCTGATTTTCCGGGGCTCAATTTGAGCTGGGAGGTATTGGAAGGGATTGTTAAACACGAAACCGAATATGACAAATCGGACGCGCGGGCGTTTAACCCTAATCTGCGAGGCAATCTGGAAGCCCAAATTGCCAATGTATCAGACGAGCTGGCTTATACGGCACACGACCTGGATGATGGCCTGCGCTCCAAGATGCTGACGCCCGAGATGCTTGAGGGGATTGAATGGTGGGAAATTGTGAGCAAAGAGATTGGCTGGCGCGGCGGAGCGCTTTCGGCCCAGGATCGGCATGCGATCATCCGCAATATTATTGGACTGGGGGTTTCCAATATTGTTTCAACAACCGATAAACGGCTGAGAGAACATTCCATTCGTTCCATGGAAGACTTGCAGCAGATGCCCTTTAACCTGGTAGGGCATGATGAAGATATGCACCGGCGAAACCGCCAATTGAAAGATTTTTTGTATAACAATCTTTACCGGCACTATCGCGTGGTGCGCATGGCGGTCAAGGCGGAACGTGTCTTGTCAGAGCTGTTCAACGCCTATCGCGATGAGCCATCCACAATGCCCAAACACGTGCAAGACCTGATTGAGGCACGCGGTTTGGAGCGTACGATTTGCGACTATATTGCGGGGATGACGGACCGCTATGCGGTAGAAGAATATCACAAGCTTTTTGACCCATCCATGCTGCCTTGAGCGTGGGGATGTGGTATGATTGGGACTTACTGAAAATCACTCTTACAGGATAAGGTTCATGGCTGAAGTACATTATTTGACTGCAGATGGTCTGGAAAAATTAAAACAGGAACTTGAGCAACTCAAGGGGCCTGCCCGCCAGGCTTTGTCGGAACGACTGCGTTTTGCTATTCAGCAGGGCGATCTTTCGGAAAACGCAGATTATATTGCTGCCAAAGAAGAGCAGGGGTTTCTTGAAGGTCGCATTATTGAATTGGAGCAGATTCTGCAAAACGCGGCGATTATTGATGAAAGCCGCAAAACTGATGGTGTGATTACAATTGGGGCGCGGATCACCATTCAAGAGGATGATTTTACGCCCGAAACGTATCAACTGGTGGGGCCGACAGAAGCCAACCCGGCCAAAGGACGGATATCGCACGAATCGCCGATTGGGCGCGCCTTGCTGGGGCAGCGGCTGGGCGATACCGTGTCGGTGGATACGCCCAGCGGGGCAATCAAATTCAAAGTTTTGAAGATTGAGTAAATCAAATCGGGCGGCCAGCAGGCCGCCCGAAATTTTTTCACCGTCAGGAATTGTGCAGATTAGGCGTGGGGCTTGGGCCAGATCGCCAGTTCCAGCGTGAGGCGATCAAAGAAGCTTTCGGCGGGCAGGGCGCTCTGACCATAATTCGTATCAACGACACGGGCCTCAAGGATGAGGGTCTTGGTTTCGAGCTGAACCCGGCGACCAGGCTCAACCAGAATAGGTTCGCCTTTGGCAGCCAGCATGGAGCGCGTGTTTTCATCGTCAAAGGCATGGGCGCTCATCAAGACTTTGGTCACTGTGGAGATGTCGTTTTTGTCAAACAGCCAGACTTCAAAAGCGGTGACCTTCTTGGGATCGCCAACACCAATGCTCTCGGAGATGCCAACACCGCACTCACCCAGGAATTCACCAGTGGGCGAGTCGATGCTGAAGGAGTCGTCATACAGATCATCGCCAATCATGTAGGTGGTCATAAACTGGGCAACTGGCGGCTCATGACCCTGGGCAACAAAATCGGTCTGAACAGCACTGCGGGCGGCTTCTTGAGCCTGCTCTACAACGCTGGGGCCAGAGGTTGAGCGCTTGCGAGGTTTGAGGATCAGCAAGTAGGCCAGAATGCCCAACACTACCAGGGTTCCCAGACAGAGGGCAATCACCCAGCCAAAGCTGGTAGGCTTTTTAGTAGGCTCGGGAGTGACGATAGGGGCTGCCGTTTCACCGGTCACAGGAACGGTGGTCTCGACAGGAGCCGCCGCGCCGACGATGGTGCGGAAAGTGGCGATATCGGCATCACTGACGCCGACGCCACAGGTTGCAGCAGTCAGGGTAGAGAGCAACGTGGGGCCAACCTCGCCTAATTCAGCATAACGCTTCTGGGCAATGGCAACCTGGGTGGTGTCCTGCGAGTAAGCATCAATCACCATGCAGAGGTAATCGGTTTGCAGGTCTGAGCGCAGGTTGACGGGGGCGGCATCGTAATACTTCACAGGCCAAAGCCCCCACCCCAGGAGAGGCAAGCCAATGATCAACCCAATGATCAGGCCGACAATGCCGGCGTACAGTGGGTTGTTGAGAAGTGATTTGATTTTTTCCATCTTATCTGCTCCTACGGGAAAGTCGGATCAACGGATGAGCAAAGTGTATTCCACCATGTTTGATGCATCTATTGTAGAACAAAAAACAAAAAGGTGCAACACGAATGGTCAACGAAATTTGCCGGGTGTTTGATGGTGTTGCAAGGTTTATGCCGATTCTGCTGCGGCGGGAACCTCTTCTACCAGGAAGGTTTCCTGACATTTGATGCACTGCATCTCGCGTTTATTGGCAATAACAAGGGTGCCGCCGCACTTGGGGCATGGAACCGGGATGGGACGCTTCCAGGAGGTGAAGGTGCAGTTGGGGTAATTGGCACAGCCATAGAACATGCGGCCTTTGCGCGTCTTGCGCTCGACAATATCGCCGCCGTCTTCGGGGCAAGTGACGTTGATTTTGACCAGGAAGGCTTCGGTATGGCGGCAAGCAGGGAAACCGCTGCAGCTAATGAATTTGCCATAGCGCCCCCAGCGGATGACCAGATCTTTGCCGCATTCAGGACAGGCGCGGCCAATTTTTTCCAGTTCGGCTTTGGTGATCGGGATTTCGGAGCGGGCACGCTCCAGGGTGGGTTCAAAATCGCGGTAGAACTCGCCAATCACATCGGCCCATTCACGGTTGCCGGCTGCAACATCATCCAGATCGGACTCCATATGGGCGGTAAAGTGCATATCCACAATATTGGGGAAATGCTCAACCATCAGATCACTGACCAGGCAGCCGGTTTCGGTCGGGAAAAGACGCTTAGCTTCCCGAATCACGTAGCCGCGCTCTTGAATGGTGGAAAGGATGGGCGCATAGGTTGAAGGCCGACCAATGCCAAACTCTTCCAGCACCTGAACCAGTGTGGCTTCTGAATAACGAGGTGGCGGCTGGGTGAAATGCTGTTCAGGGATGATGCGAACCAGTTTTTGTTTCTGGCCTTCTTCTAGACCCGGTGGGATGCGAACGTTGGCTTCTTCCTCTTCGGGTTTCTGATCTTCTTCTTTGGCCTCTTCATAGACCACTAGATAGCCAGGGAAACGGAGGGTTTGACCAGAAGCGCGCAGGAGGTAGCGATGCGCCGGAGTCAGGGCCCCGATTTCTATGGAGACGGTATCGTAAACAGCGGCTTCCATTTGAGAAGCGACAAAGCGCTGCCAAACCAGTTGATAGAGTTTGAATTGTTCAGGCGAGAGATAGGCTTTAATTTTATCCGGGCTGCGCAGCACCGAGGTGGGGCGAACTGCCTCATGCGCTTCCTGGGCAGAAGCCGCGCGGGTCTTGTACTGTGGGGGCGTGGCGGGCAGAAAATCGGCGCCGTAGTTGGATTGGATAAACTGCCGGACTTCGTTTATAGCGACTTCAGCAACATTAGTCGAGTCAGTACGCATGTAGGTAATCAAGCCGGTGCTGCCGCCCTCGCCAACATCCAGACCTTCATAAAGCTGCTGAGCGATGGACATGGTGCGGCGGGCGGTGTAGCCCAGTTTGCGAGAGGCTTCTTGCTGCATGGTGCTGGTGATAAAGGGCGCTGATGGCTTACGGCGGCGCTCGCTCTTCTTAATGCGGTCAATCTGGTAAGCGGCAGCCTCCATGTCCTTGACCAGCGGCTGGACAACGGATTCGCTGTTCAGTACCGGATCTTGCTCATCAACTTTTGCCAGGCGAGCGGTATAGGTGCTTTTGCCACCTTCGGGTTTGAACTCAGCCTCAATCGTCCAATATTCCTGGGGGATGAAGGCTTCAATTTCACGCTCGCGCTCAACAATCAGGCGCAAAGCAACTGATTGAACGCGCCCGGCAGAAAGGCGGCTGCGAACTTTTTCCCAGAGGAGCGGGCTGATGCTGTAGCCAACCAGGCGGTCCAAGATACGGCGAGCTTGCTGTGCATTGACAAGGTCCATGTCAATTTCACGGGGATGAGAAAAGGCTTCTGAGATAGCGCCTTCAGTAATCTCATGAAAGACCACCCGGCGAGTGATTTGCGGGTCAATGGCGGCGGCTTCAAGCAAGTGCCAGGCAATGGCTTCACCTTCGCGGTCAGGGTCGGTAGCCAGATAGATTTCGGCCGCGTGGTGGGCTAATTCTTTCAGTTCACGGACAACCTGGCGTTTTTCATTAGGCACTCGATATTTGGGGCGAAAGCCCTGCTCAACATCCACCGAAAGCTCAGAGCGCAGCAGATCGCGCACATGGCCAACCGAGGCGCGGACAGTGTAACCCTTTCCGAGGAAGCGACCCACCGTACGAGCTTTGGCCGGGGATTCGACAATCACCAGCTTGCCGCTGCGAGGCTGAACCTGGTGCTCTGCAGGCGCAAGGCCTTCGTGCTCCGGTGTGCGGCCGGTGCGAAATAGTTTGGTGCCGCATTCCGGGCAAGTGCCGCGGGTTACCGGCGAACCCACGCGGTTAAACGCCGGGGTGGGATCTACAATCTCGCGTTTGGTCTTGCATTTGACACAATAGGCTTCCATAAAATTGCTCCTCAACCTAAAGATAACGTTCCATTCCGTTTTGCTTCAGCAGGGTAATGACCTGCCGAACTTTCTGGGCGTCGTGTCGCGGGCAAACCAGTAAAGCCTGCGGCGTATCTACGACGATCATGTTTTCAAGTCCAATCGTAACCACCAAACGATCGGGGGTATTGGCGTAAATTAATGAGTTCTGATCTTCAAGTTCAAGATGACTGGCTGTACTCAAGATAATATTGCCGTGCGCATCTCCGGGCAGGGCTTCAAACAAAGATTCCCAACTGCCAACATCATTCCAGCCGATGCCCTGCGCCGGGACTACTGCGGTCTGTTCGGCGCGTTCCATAATGCCATAATCAATTGTTTGGGGTTGGATGGTAGGCCAAAGCTCACGCAAGCGCTGGTCGTACTCCGGGCTGCCCCAGGCAACCGTCAACTGCGCCAGGATGGCAGATAAGTCAGGCATCCAGCGCGCAAACTCGACCAGGATGCGATCTACCCGCCAGAAGAACATGCCGGAATTCCAATCATAGCCGCCGCTAGCGCACATTGATTGGGCAGTTTCAAGATCTGGTTTTTCTTTGAAGCGCTGAATTCGATGGATGAGCTGGCCGTTGAAATTGCCCAACGGTTGGCCACGCTGGATGTAACCGTACCCCGTGGCAGGGAATGTGGGGGGAATGCCCAGTGTGACCAGCCAGCCCTGATCGGCAGCCGTGAGGGCGGCTTGCATTACCGACTGGAAGCGGGAAATGTCTGCAATGTAATGATCGGCGGTCAGAACACACATGCGGGCACTGGGGCAGCGAGCCTGCAAGACCGCAGCGGCCAATCCAACCACAGAAGCCGTTCCCCGAGGCATGGGCTCCAACAAGTAATTATCTGCCGGAATATCGGGGGCCTGGGCCTGCAAAGTCACGGCCAGATCGGCTGTGGTGACCACCAGGATTTGTTCGGGAGGCAGAAAGCCTTGCAAACGATCACAGGCTAATTGGAAAAGCGAGCGATCACTGATGAGTTGAAGCGTTTGCTTGGGATGTGATTGGCGGGAAAGCGGCCAGAGCCGGGTGCCACCGCCCCCAGCCATGATGATGGCATAGGTTGATTGGTTGGATGTTTCAGGCACGATAGGCTTCCCGAGTCTCACGTGTGGTGACGTAGTTCATTCCGCCAACGTGGCGGATCATTCCTTTTAATTCCATCAGGGTGAGTGTAGCTGAAACCTGTTCAATTGACAAGTCTATCTGGGCGCCAATTTCATCTATATGCTGAGGCTCAGCGCTCAAGATATCCAGAAGGCGGGCTTCCAGATCATCTGCCGGGAGAATCTGACGTGCCTGGCGCTGCTCCTGGACACGATCCGGGGAAAGAGCATCCATCACGTCTTCAACCCGTAACAATGGACGGGCGCCAGTCTGAATGAGTTTGTTGGTGCCTTTGCTTTGAGGGGCATAAATATTGCCGGGCAGGGCTAAGACCTCGCGCCCCTGGTCGGCAGCAAAAGAGGCGGTGATGAGGGCGCCGCTGGTTTCGCCAGCTTCAATAACAACTGTGGCAAGTGAGAGGCCGGCAATGATGCGGTTGCGGGGTGGAAAATTGGCGCTTTCGGGCTGGGTGCCGGGAGCGTAGTCGCTGATCAGGGCTCCCTGGGCGATAATCCGCTCAGAGAGGCGCAGGTGTTCAGGGGGATAGGTGACATCTACCCCACAGCCAAGCACCGCCAGCGTCCGTCCGCCGGCGCGCAGAGCAGTATCGTGAGCCACGCCATCTACGCCGCGGGCCATGCCACTGACCACAGCGATGCCACTACGGGCAAGATAGGCTGCCAATTCTTCGGTGACCTGGCGTCCGTAAGAGGTTACGCGGCGGGTTCCAACAATCGCCACTGCCCAGTCATCCTCAATCAGCAGATCGCCGCGCAGGTAGAGGACTGGCGGCGGTTGGTCAATCTCTTTGAGACGGCGGGGGTAGCCAGGGTCATTCCAGGTCAGCAGGGTGATTTGCTTGCGTTCCAGCTCATTCCAGCGGGCTTCCAGATCCACTTCTTTGCGGGCGGCAAGAGCAGAGGTCGCAAGTCTTTCACTCAACCCGGCTGCGGTGAGGGCTTCCAGAGGGGCGTTCCAGGCGGTTTGCAGATCGCCGAAAAAGTCGAGCAGAGCGCGCAGGCGGACTGCCCCAATGCCCTTAATGAGATTAAACCCCAGCCAATAGGCTCGCTCGTCCAAAAATTTACTCCCACTCCTGGGGACAAACCCGGATTTCCCCCCGTTCAAGAGAAATTCCCAGAATGACCGATTCAATTGCTGGGAGGAGTTGTTCCTGTCCAGCGGCATCGGTCACAACATAGACTTCGTTGGCGCCGGTTTCGATGATTTCAGTCAGGCGGCCCAGGGATTCCCCGAATTCAGCAACAACCTGAAGACCCAGTAATTGATGATGGTAATATTGGCCGGGAGGCAGGGAAGGTAGCTCATCAGAGCGAACATAGAGCGTCAGGTTGCGAAAAACAGCCACCTGATCCCGGTCTGTATAGCCCTCCAGGCCAACCAGAAGGCCAGTTCCCTTAGGGCGGACGCTGCTGATGCGGTGGCGGGCGTGTTTTTCGCCAACATACAGTACTTTGCCAGGGACCAGGCGTTCGGGGAAATCGGTCAGGATTTCCATTTCAATTTCACCCCGGACGCCATGGGGACGATGCAGTTGGCCGACAGCCAAAAATACAGGCCCGCCGGACTGCGGCGAGCCTGTTTCCTGGTCCGGTGATTGAGCAGCAGAATGGTTTGGCTGCCTCATCGCGGTTCTGCCACGTCGAGGGTAACTTGCTTCCCTTCACGTGCGGCCGCGACGCGGAGCAAAACACGCATGGCGTTAGCCACCCGTCCGCTCTTGCCGATCACGCGCCCCATATCCTCTTTGGCGACCCGTAGTTCAATCCGCACCTTGTCGCCATCGCGACCTTGCTGGACTGAAACCTGTTTGGGGTCATCCACCAGAGAACAGGCGATGTATTCGATCAGCGCTTTCATGACCGGTTATTTCTTCTGAGCCGCCGTAGTGCTGGTGTTCACTTTGCGGGCCTCATAGTAGGCCTTGGCTTCAGCGAGCAGCACATCCAGCGATTCACCAGCCTTGAGGCGGGCGTAGCGATCGAGCAGGCCGACGCTGCGGAAAAGCATTTGGACAGATTCGGACGGTTGGGCGCCTTTGTTCATCCAATCATAGACCCGACCTTCGTCCACATCAAAGGTGAACGGTTCGGTGCGGGGATTGTAATGACCAATGATCTCCAGGAAGCGACCATCGCGCGGGGCTTCCTTATCGGCAACCACGATGCGGTAACTAATTTGACCGCTCAGACCAACCCGACGTAATCGAATGCGAACCATTGAACTTACACTCCTCTTTCTTGAAATTGACTCATAAAAATCGGTACCCGGTCACCTGCGCTGCGGTTGAGAGGCGCTGAAGGGAGCGCGCCGCAGCCGGTGCGGGTTAGCCAAACAGGCGTGGCATTCCGCGTCCGCCTGTTTTTTGCAGGGTTTTCATCATACGCTGCACTTCGCGAAACTGCTTCATCAAGCGGTTCACGTCCTGCACGTCCATGCCACAGCCACGGGCAATGCGGCGGCGGCGGCTAGCATTAAGTATATCAGGATGACGGCGTTCTTGCACGGTCATTGAGCTGATAATTGCTTCGGTTTGTTTCATCTGGTGCTCGGCATCTCGGGGGTCAATGGTGCGAGCCATCTGCCCCATGGAGCCCGGGATCATTTCCAAAATCTGGTGAATTGGGCCCATTTTGCGGATTTGCCGAAGCTGGGTGATAAAGTCTTCCAGGGTGAACTGGCCGGAGAGCATGCGCTCGGCCTGATCCTGGGCTGATTCGGCATCCATGGCTGCTTCGGCGCGTTCGATCAAACCAATGACATCGCCCATTCCCAGGATGCGAGAGGCCAGGCGGCCCGAGTCGTAGGTCTCCAGGGCTTCGAGGCCTTCGCCGGTGCCGAGGAATTTGATCGGTACGCCGGTAACACCACGGATAGAAATGGCGGCCCCACCGCGAGCATCGCCGTCCATCTTGGTCAGGATGAGGCCCGTGATGGCAACCGTATCGCGGAAGCCTTCGGCAACGTGCAAGGCTTCCTGACCGATCATGGCGTCGACAACCAGCAGGATTTCAGAGGCATTGACGCGCTTATGGATGGCACGCAGTTCATCCATCAAATCCTGGTCAAGCTGTGAACGACCTGCGGTATCTATCAGCAGCACCGAGTAGCCGCCCTTTTGGGCTTGATCCAGGGCGTGGGCAGCCAAATCGGGGACTTTGACGCCGTTTTCGGTAAAGACCGGCACGCCGATACGTTCGCCCAGGGTTTGAAGCTGGCGAATAGCCGCCGGGCGGTAAGGATCGGCGGCGACCAACATGACACGCTCGCCCTGCTCGCGAAGCTGGCGAGCCAATTTAGCGGAGTGGGTGGTCTTACCCGAGCCCTGCAAACCAACCAGCATGATGACGCGCGGTTTGGCGCCCGTCAGGTTCAGGCGGGCAGGTTCGCCCAGGGTGGCGATCAGTTCTTCATGAACAATTTTGATCACCTGCTGAGCAGGATTAAGGGCTTTAGAGACTTCATGTCCGACGGCGCGCTCACGCACCCGGGCTACAAAGTCCTTAACAACGCTGTAATGGACATCCGCTTCCAGCAACGCCATGCGGACTTCGCGCATAGCCGCGTCAACATCTTCGGCGGACAGCTTGCCGTGGCGCCGAAGATTCTGGAATATCTGGTTGAGGCGTTGGGTCAGGTTCTCAAACACTGGTCAGGTCTTAATCATTAAATTAACCGCCCAATTGGGTGGTCAGAGTACATTGGATTTTAGCCTGTTCGAGGCGAATGGTCAAGGCTTGATTTGAAAGAGTAACCAATGATTGTGATGTGGGTTTATATGCATGGCGTTTAATTACCGCAAAGGAGAAAAATTATGTCTAAAGTTGCCATTGTAACTGACAGCACAGCGACAATACCGGCTGAGCTGATGCGCGGTTATCCGGTACAGGTTGTGCCGCTGCAGGTCATCTGGGGGGATGAGACATTTTTGGATGGCTTGGATATCCAGCCGGCGGATTTTTATCAACGATTGAAGCATACCAAGGTTATGCCTACCACATCACAGCCATCTCCGGCGGCTTTTATCAAGGTTTATCAAAAGCTTTTGGATGAGGGTTATTCTATTCTTAGTGTGCATATTTCAGCGGCATTATCTGGTACGGTTGATTCGGCGCTGCAGGCAAAGGCGCATTTTACCAATGCGCCGATTGAGGTGGTCAATTCTCAATTGACATCTATGGCGATGGGCTTTCCGGTGATGCTGGCGGCGCGCGCAGCGGCTCAAAATGCCACGCTGCAAGAGTGCAGGGTGCTGGTCGAGCGGGCAACAGAGCAATCGGGGGTTTGCTTTGTGGTCAATACGCTGGAATTCTTGCACCGCGGCGGACGGATTGGCGGAGCAGCCGCCTTTTTAGGCACGGCACTCAACTTGAAGCCGCTGCTGGAGCTGCGCGAGGGAAGGATTGAGGCCATTGAGCGGGTTCGAACTATGGGCAAGGCGGTGGATCGGTTGATTGCTTTGACAGAAGAGCGCATCGGCACACGGACGCCCATTCGCCTGGCTGCACTGCATGCTCATGCACCTGCTGAGGCGCAGGAACTACTGGCACGTGCCCGGGATAGGTTTGGATTGACAGACGTCAGTGAGACATTTATTGCCGACATCAGCCCAGTGCTGGGAACGCATACGGGGCCTGGCGCTATGGGACTGGCGTATATGGCAGGAATGTAATCAACTGCGCAGTTCTGTGCGGATTAATTCATCGACATATTCTTTGGAGGCTCGCAGCCCCGCGCCGCTGGCCTCCGCAACGCGTTTAAGCGCGGCAACCTTATCCCCTATCCGCAGTAGCCGCAAGACTTCGGCACGATCGACCGGGTTGAGTTGGACAGAGCGCAATGGCTGGGTAGAGCGGGGCGTACCAGCATGTTTGCGCAGTTCTTCCAGCTCCTGGCGGGCTTTTTGCTGCCAGGTTGAGCTCTGCACCAGAGATTGGAAGGTTACCAGAGACCCCACAGCCAGTTCATCACGACCCAGTTTTTTATAGGTTTGAGCCAAATAATAGTGAGCCAGGGCGTAACGCGCATCCAACGCGAGGACGGTGGTGAAATCTCGCAATGCGTTCTGAAAATCGCCAATCGCATGGTAAGTGAGGCCGCGCTGAACCTGAGCTTCCAGATAATCTGGCTTAAGCTGTAAGGCACGATTTAGGTCCGTCAGGGCAAACTGGAATTTTTGAAGCTGCAAATAAGCCAAACCACGATAATAATACCCATCAGCCCCATTGGGCAGAAGAGCGATGGCGCGCCCAAATTCTTGAATGGCACGATCATAATAGCGCCAAGCCAGATAGACGTTGCCGCGGCCGATAAATCCCTCGGGACGTAGGGGGGAAAGTTCTATGCCCTGGTTGTAATCTTCGAGCGAAGGGTCAAGCCGCCCCAGGCGGCGGTAGACCTCGGCACGGGCAAAATACAGGTCGGGGTCATTGGCGTCAAGCTCCAAGGCGCGTTCATAGGCGCGCAAGGCATCTTCCAGCTTATTGGCAGCTGCGTACTGATCGCCCAGGTTCTTGTAATAGGCAGCGTTCATGGTGTTGGTTCCGTGGTCAGGGCGCTGCGCATCTCTTGCGCCTGTTCAACATAGGCCAGGCTCTGATGTCGGAAATAGGTGTTATAGAGTGTGGCGTAGTGTCCACCCCGCTGCAGTAAACTATTGTGGCTGCCTTCTTCGATGATCTGCCCCTGCTCCATCACAAGAATCCGGTCCGCAGAGCGCACGGTGGAGAGGCGATGGGCAATCAAGATAGAGGTGGATTGGGCAAGGATCAGCTTGAGGGCCTGTTGAATCTGCCATTCGGTGAAGGGGTCAATGCTGGCGGTGGCCTCATCCAGAATAAAGATGGCTGGGCGCTGGGCCAAAACACGCATGAGGGAAACGAGCTGGCGCTGCCCCATTGATAAGCGGGCGCCGCGCTCGCCGACATCGGTTTGCAGGCCGTCTGGCAGGGCCTCCAGCCACTCGCCATCACCAATCTGGCGGGCGAGGTCTTCAATGACGGAGTCCGAGATGGTTGGGTTGGCATAACGGATATTATCGGCCACAGTGCCAGAAAACAGGAATGGAATCTGAGACACGATGCCCAACTGGCGGCGATAGGAGTTCAGGTCAAAGCTGCGGATATCCAGGCCATCAATCAGGATGCGGCCCTGCTGAAACTCATAGAGGCGGGCAGTGAGCTTAGCGACCGATGATTTACCAGCGCCGGTGTGACCAACCAAAGCCAGGTTCTCACCGGGGGCAATGCGTAAATTAAAATTTTCCAGGACGGGTTCGGTTTCTTTGTAACGGAAGGATACGTGGTCAAAGATAATTTCGCCCTTCAGGTGCGGGGCAATTTGCGAATCGGTCTGAACTACCGCAGGAGAAGCATCAATCAAACCAAAGACGCGTTCCGAGGCAGAGAGGCCATTCTGGATTTGTGTCCAGAAGGATGAGATATTCATCACCGGGAAGAGGAAACGATCGAGGCTAGAGAGGAACAAGTACCAGGCTCCAGCGGTCACCAGACCATCGGCGACGCTCAAGCCGCCCACATAGATCAGAAGGGCAGACATTATGCCGCCAAGGGTATTGAGGGTGGGAAAGACAAATGAGAGCGCCAAGCCACGGCGGAAGTTCACCTGATATGAGGCGAGGTTGGCCGTGGAAAAATCGCGATAAACACTGGCTTCCTGGCGAAAATTTTTGGCCACAGCCATGCCGCTGATCGTTTCTTTAATTGTGGAATTGACATTCGCCATAGCGCGCATCCCTTCACGGGTTACCCGACGGGCCAGCCGGCGATAGGCGATGGCAAAGACAAAAACAACCGGGATGAGCGCAAAGATATAGAGGGAAAGCCGCCATTCAATCACGAGCAAAATGACGCCCAGCACCAGCGCCTCAAAGAGTTGGGCGATTACATCGGTGGTCAGCATGACCAGCTGCCCAAAATCCTGAGTATCGGAGGTGATGCGCGAGACAATTTTGCCCGACGAAACCTCATCGTGGAAGGACATGTCATGGCGGGCGGCGGCGTCAAAGGCGTTGGTCGCCAGAGATAGGACGACATCGGAAACCGCACGGACGGCCAGTCGGCGCTGGGCGTAATTTGCCAGCCAGCTGATACCGCCAAGCAATATGACTGCGCCAGAGATGGCAGCCATTGTCCAGCCAGAGATCTGATCTTTCAATAAATCAACGCCACGGGAGACAACCAGGGGATTTGCGGCCCCGGCCGCGGCCAGGATCAAGACCGTAACCACAATCCAGCCCATGCGAGCGCGCTGTGGGCGGAATTGCGCCAGAATGCGGCGGAAGAGCTCGCGATCAGAATATTTGCGATCGTAATGTTCGGCGTTAAGTCCAGACCAGAATCCCATCTGATTCCTCTATTCGCTAAAAATCCGGCGGTAGGCTGCCGAAGTTTTCATGAGTTCATCGTGGCTGCCTGTGGCAACCAATTGGCCACGGCGCAGGACCAGGATCAAATCGGCCCACCGGATTTGTGAAAGGCGATGGGTGATGATGAAGGTGGTGCGGCCGCGGGCGGCGGTGTAAATTGCGCGCTGGATTTTATCTTCAGTGGCACTGTCAATGGCACTGGTGGAGTCATCCAGAATCAGGATACGCGGGTCGGTCAGGAACGCGCGCGCCAGAGCAATGCGCTGACGCTGACCACCGGATAATGTTACGCCGCGCTCCCCCACGGCGGTTTGGTATCCTTCGCTAAAGCCCGTGATAAATTCATGGGCCTGAGCGGCGCGAGCAGCGGCTTCAATTTGCTCCTGGGTAGCATCGGGTTTGCCAAAAGCAATATTCTCGGCAATGGTGCGGGAAAAAAGAAATACATCCTGCTCGATGATGGAAATTTGCTGCCGGAGTACTGCCAGATTCCAATCTCGCACATCCAAACCATCCACGCGCACCGTACCCGAGGTTGAATCGTAGATGCGATTGATCAGGCGCACCAGGGTTGTCTTGCCAGTGCCTGTTTGGCCCACAATAGCGACGGTCTGCCCTGGTTTGACACGAAAAGAAATGTGCTGCAGAATGCCATCATCACACGCATCGGTTTCGGCGTTGTTTTGTTGGGGGTAGGCAAAACAGACCTCCTCAAACTCAACTTCGCCGCGCATTTGCGCCTGGTGACCGGAGACGTTCTCGTCCAGATAGGTTTCGCGATGCATAAGGTCTAAAATGCGGCGAGCCCCTGCCAGACCCAGGGAAATGCGCGAATACGCCCACATGGAGGCAAAGGTCGGAAAATCGAGCATCAACAGCAGACCAAAATATGCCACGACCTGACCAACATCCAAAATGCCCTGGCGAAACAGGATCAGAGCGTGCAGCAGGCCAAAACCCAGAGCCAGGGTCAGCAGCAAGAGGGGAATAAAGCGCGCCTCAACATCACCCTGACGCACTACGGCACTGCGGTAGCTGGAAGCATTGGCGCTAAACCGGGCCACTTCGGCATCTTCCTGAGCTGAGCCCTTGACCGTCTCAATACCATCCAAGGCCTCAGAGAGACGCGTGTTTAATTGTCCAAAGGTCGCCCGAACCCGGTCAGTAACGGGACGGAGCTGCCCCAGGTAATTGCGCAGGGCAAAGTAATACAGAATCACAAAAATCAACGGCGTGAGAATCAGCGTGGGGTGATAGCGCGGTGCAAAGATCAGCGGCATGATCAAGAAGTTCAACGAGCCGAGCACCTGGGCCATGCCAGGGCTGAAAAGATAATTGACTTCTCGAACATCGTTGGTGGCGCGAGACATGGTATCACCCACCGACTGCAAGTTGTGGAAGGTCATGCTCTTGCCAAGCAGATTGATGTAGAGTTCGTCACGAACATCCCGCTCAACACGCTGAGCAATCCATTCAAAACCGAAATTACGGCTGAACTGGATAACGCCACGAATGAGCTGAGAAATAGCCAGCGTGATCGCAATCTGACCCAGTCGAGTGAGGTCTGGCGAACCAGATAGCACCAGATTAAAGGCCTCACCCATCAAAATAGGCAGGACTGCCGCTAAGGCGGCATTGCCTACTGCACCAAATAATGCCATCAGCAATAATGGCCACTGCCGGATGGCATGAGAAAAAACCCAACGCACCGGTCCGCGCTGATCGGTCCGGTATTCTTTTGCTATACGAAATTCCGCAATGTTCATTTTGGCACCTGTGCAAAAAAGGATTATACCCCATCCCTTATGACCAGTGCTTACAATTCTGTTGGGTAAGCGGTTTGGTTATTCGCCGCAGGCTCGCAGGTCGTACAGCCAACGGGTATCGTGGCGCCAGTCTTCAATTTGATCGATCTGTTGGGCGCAGCCATCAGAAATACTGGCCTGAACGGTCGGGCTGAGTTCTTCCCAATAGGTCGAATCCAGATAGAGGTAGTCATAACCGGCAGCATGTAAAGCGACCGGGTTCGGGTTAGTCTTCAGCGCCAGCCATTCGGGTTTGTAGGCGTACCAGGTTTGGGCGGCGTTGGTGTAACGGGCGAACAAAACCGGGGACCGGTTGGGCAGCGGATCAAAAACCAGGGCGTCGGGCTCTAACTTATCCCAGTACCGTGACATCATCACGGCATCGAGGTCATTGAGATAATATGATTGTGTCGGGCTAGGCATGGCGGTCAATTCCACGCCAAAGACGACCAGCCCACCCAGAGAAGCGATACAGAGCGCAGACAAGGCTATGGTTTTGCGCAGCCAACCCTGCCGCTGCGCCCACAGCCAGCCCAAGGGGACGGCATAGACCAGGCTCAGCGTCATAAACTCATACAACCGGGCAGTGTTGCGGATGCCGGTTGAGCCAGCGAACTGGACGAAAATGACGCCTAACGACAATAACCCTGAAGTGATCAAGGCAGCTTCATACCAGCGGCCCGCGCGCAGAGCCTTCCAACCCCAGAACATGGTCAAGGGGAGGATGAAAATTAGCGGACCGGCTTCGATGATCGCCAGAAGCAACGTGGCGGGCTGGGATAAGTCAAGCGCGCCAAGATGCGTGGAAACTAAAATGGGGGGCCAGGCAAACTGGAAACCCACGGTCTGATAGGCCGCGGCAGATGATTTGCCAAAAGCATCGAGGATAATCTGTGCCAGGGCGCCGCCCTGGAAGGCACCCAGCAGTGTTCCAGTGAGCCAGGCCAACAGCCAGGTTAACAGGGCGGCAGGTATGCGCCAATTGCGTTGTTTAATTAATACCGTGACCAGCACCAGGCCCCAGCCCGCAAGACCCAAAAGAATGCCGGACTCGGTTAACAAGCTAAAAGCTGCCACCCAGATAACTACTGGAATCGCTCCAACCCAAGACCGCCAACGATTGTAGGTTAACAGCAGTGTAAAGGTGAGCGCCAGCAAAAAGGTGCTATTGGGACCCAGCATGGACAGAACACCGGGCTGCAAAACACCGTTCACAAAAGCGAAAGGAAAATCCAGCGAGGCGCCGCCTTCAATTGCCCAAGGGCCGGTCAAGGCAGTAGCAAAAGTGGAGCCACTGGCACTGCCACTGCCAACCATCGTCATCTGAGCGGAAGCGTTTTCCAGCCAACCGCCGGGGAACAGCAACGCCAGCCAGCGGGAGCCTCCGGCAAAAAGGACTGTCAGAGCGCCAAGAATGCCGGCAGGAATGCCACGGGTTATGCGGCGCGACCAGATGAATGCCAAAACAATTGTGAGGCCAAAAGCAAATGCCCGACTGAGGTCCAGGGCAAACCAGACAGCCAGATCACCCAGACGGGTGATCTGGGCGGCAAATAGCATCAAGAAGTAATGATAGGTATAGGGGGCATCGGGGTTCAGGGCGAACTTTAGCGGCAGACTGCCGGCAGCCAGTAAAGAGGTGGTAGGAAGGTGAGCATAATCATCAAAAATTGCCAGGCCCCGGCCAATTTGAGTAAATATGCCGGTGATGACGAGGAGCGCAAGAGCCGCACGCCAGTCCAATGGGAAATGGTACAAAGCGCGCCAGCCGTTTTTGAAAACAATAAAAATGGCGCCTAGCAAAAAAGTTAAGCCGGCAGCTATCAAAAAAGCTGGCGCAGGCGAGATGAAGCGCCCAAGAATATTTGCCAGCAAGGTCTCAAGCGTAAGCCCCAGGACCAGACCGACCAGAAACTGTTCACTGCGCGTCAGTCGAAAGGCAGCGGCCGCCAACCAGATGCCGCCCAGCCCCCAGAATAAGGCCCAAATACCCAGAACGAGCAGATCCAGCATAACTACTCCACGGGGACCCAGACGTGGAAACCAGAATCGTTAAATTCATCCAAAATGCGGTAATACTGAGATACAGGCTGCTCAACCCGCTGAACCCAGTAATTATTTTCTTCAGCAAAAGCAAAGCGCTCGTCCTGCATGTTCATGTTCATCGGTTCGGAGACAATCAGGGCGAAACGGTGCTGCTGTAAATCAGAATAGAAGTGGTCGAGATAGGTCTGATTGCCCGACATGACCATTTCCATCAAAAATACTTTCTCATATTCAGGCTCAAAATCTGCTGCAGTGACGGTTTTGAAGCTCAGCAGGTGGCGTTCAGTCAAGAACAGAACCGGTCCATCGGCCTGATTTAGCATAACCTGTAATTGAGATAGATCATCGGACACTTTCGTCCGGTCTGGCAGGTGGAGAGGCTGCCCGCCGCCAATCATCTGGAAGAAGGGGATGACTATCGTCAAACCAGCCAGCCACCAGGCAGGCTGCAGCTTGGCCGCTGGAATTGGGTGCGCATCGGGTACAAAGCGGTTAAATATCAGATAGAGGCCAATGACCACCTGAAACACCAAAAAAGCGTCCAGGTTGTGAAGATTGCTGCCGCCGCCAATTTTAAGACTGACCACCTCGCCGCCCGCCAGAAAGACAAATAGAATGGCGCCCAATCCCAACAGGCGCAAGGGATGCCAGGCGCGGCGGTTGGCCCAAAAAGACCAGAGTATGATCAACAGGAACGGCAATACAGCAATTGCTGTTCCCAGAAGCATCCCCAAAGGGTAGGTTGTATTTGGGAAGAGGCGATTCCAGAGTAAGGGCGAGTCAAAGGCCGAGCCAAAGACCTCGGGCGAGTTGCCCGATATGGATTTGTAAAAGGTGCTGAAGAGTAAGGCGGCAGCGGTGCCCAGAATGGCGTGGAGCGCAGGCCAAACCCAATAGCGCCAGGAAAAGCGCGGCTGAGGCTGCTCCAGCAGGTAGAGGGTGGCGGCCAGAACGCCCGGCACGACATACCAGTTCACGCGGCAGAGCCCTGCCCAAAGGGAGGATAACAGCACCACCACCAGCGTTCGCCAGGGACGGCGGCTGTCAAACCAGGCCAGGACGGGCAACGTACATAAAATCAAATGATAATAGACAGGGCCTTGAAAAAAGAAGAGGAAGGCAAAACAGGCAGCCATCCAGGCCAACCAGCGACTATTCAGGCGCAGGCGGCGCACAAGCAGCCAGGCGGCAGCGGCGTTACAAACCACCCATAAAATCACCTGCCAGATGCGGTGAGCAAGGATGGGAAGGCTGGGAAAAGCAAAGGGGAGGGACTGCATCAGATAACGGGCAGGATGCAGGACGGGAATCGGTAAAACTTCCCCATAGATCTGTCTGGCAAAGAACAGCGAGCCATAATAAAAGCGGCTGCCCTCTGACCAGCCCAACGACAGCGGATGATCCGTCAGACCGGGGAGGAAAGTGAGAATTTGGAACCAGGCCCCAGCTATCAGTAAAGCCGAGGCCAGAGCGAGGGCGTAGGGCATCGGCTTAAGACGCTGGATAAAAAAGGCGCCAAAAATGGCTGTGAACCAGATCAGCCAAAGGCGGATCACGGGGGTGCTGAACTTGCCGTTATCATAGCGAAAAGCGAGCCAGCCCAAAACCAGCGCACCGAGAACCAACGCCACAATATTGAGAGCTTTGGCGCGGGGCAGCTTCTGTAAAATGCGCAGCAGAGTATCTGCCATGCGAAGGCGCCAGGTGAGCGCCAGCAGAATCAGGCAAACCAGCCCAAATGTGGCAAAGAACGCCAGCATGATCAGCCGCGGCAGGGCGTAGTGGCCCAATAGCTCGCCAGAGCCATATCCTAATTTTTCGAGTTCGAGCAAAGTCAGGATTGAAAGGATGACGGAAACCAGCAGGTTCAGCCGTGCAATCCAGATTGGGCGGGGTAATTTCATGCGGGAGTCTCCGGGGCGGCAGGCGGGGCTTCGGGCTGAATCAGTGCGGGGACAAAAATGGCTCCGGGCAGGCTGGCAGCCATCTGCAGCAGCCGAATCAGGATGGCCATCACCGCAACACTCTCAACCGAGAGCCCGCCATAGTTGGTGAATAAAAAGGTCAGGGACAATTCTTGAACCCCCAGCCCATTAATTGAAATCGGCAGTAAGGTGACCAGATAGCTGATGCTCCACAAGCCCGCAACCTGCCAGAAGTTGATGGGCTGACCCAGATCGTGCAGGATGAGCCAAACTGTGGCAAACAGAGCGGCCATATGTATCAGCGTAAACAAGTAGGCGCTGAAGAGGTCGCGGGGATGAGTGGCCCAAAGCCGCAAAGCGTGCATTGTGGAGCGGAAGAGTTTTTGAACTTTGCTCCAAACCCATTTCCAAATTCCGGTCAAAGACACGGCCATTGCCAAGCCGCCTGAATACCCACCGGCTGGTAACGGCGGCAAAGGCATACTCAAGAGGCGGGCCACGCCAATTGGAAAGACTGTCAACATGCCCACCATCCCAACCAGGCGATCCATCACGAGCGAGGCAGCGCAGATGGCGGCGTCGTAGTGCAGGCGAACAGCACCGGCAAATCGAATCAGGTCACCACCGACAGTGGTGGGCAGGAAATTGGAGGCGAATAGACCAGCGAACACCAAGCGGATTGATTCTCGCAGCCGAATGGGTACGCCGCCAGAGCGCAGCAGCACATGCCAGCGACCGGTGACCGCAAAGCGGGAAACAAAAGTGAGAAACAGGACCAGCACCAGATTCCACCAGGAGATTTCTGTAACGGCAGACTTGATGGCATCCCACCCCTCACGCTCAATCAGCCAGATGAGCAGGCCAATGGAAAGAAGGGTGCCAAACAGGCGCAAAATGGAGATTTTTCGCTGGGGGCGCGGGGTTATTTCGGTCTCGGGTGTGGTCATGAATTACCTGTTCTTTTCAAAGACGCTGAGGTAAATCGGCATCTTGCAATTAGCGATCAATATGGGGGCGCCGGATGGCAGCCATTGATAAGCATCCAGTTCGGGCTGCATTTTCTCAACCAGGCGGGTTTCGACCAACAGGATATCGGAAGCATTCATCCAATCGGCCTTCAGGGTCTCGTTCCAGTAGCCATAGCGGTAGAGTTCATCAGCATCGCCGCCCGAGCGGTAGGAGTAAGAGCCGTTAAGCTGCGGCGGGTAGATGTTAGCTGCCGGTAAGTAAAGCAAAACAGCCGGAGAGACGCCGCCGCTGCCAATCCAGTAGATTTGATCATCGGAGGCGATCCGATGCGAGAGTTCGCGTCCAGCGGATTCAAAGGTGGCTACGGCATTGCTCTCGCAATCGAAAGAATACTGTCCTCCTGCCAACAGGGAGGTTGGAGAGAAGATGGTCCCAAGCAGTAACATTGCGATCAAAGCAACTGCAAAAAACGAAACTGGCTGCTGTCGTCGCTGTAGGACAGGGGTCAAAATGGCGCTGACAAGAAGGACTAGCAAGCCGAACAGTAAGCCAGCCAGCCCCGCCACAAGCCGCGGGAAAAGGACCAGGCGGGTATCTTCAAATGAGAGGCCGAATTTATTAGAAAACAGCTGCCAGAGTTCTGTTGTTCCGGGCTGAATTGCGCCATTGCTCATGCGCGGCACTTCAAGATGAAACAGTGCGTCTGAGACTGCGGGATAGGCACTCAGGCGGGCAATTTCTGAATAGGCGCTCAGGCTGATGCCCACAGTGATGATAAGCACAATCAAAACAGCACCCAGGATACCCACCACACGCCATAATCGGCGGGGCAGCACCGGCTGAAAATTTGCCAGCACAAAGACAATTACGATCAAACCCAGCGGCGAAAAGAATGCCAGGTAAGCCGGAAAACAATAGACACAATAATCCTGACCGACCGAGGCCCAGAGATGTGCTGCGGTCAGGACTATGAGAAGGGCAAGCAACACAAGCGCCGCGCGGAAATGACTGCGCTGCTTCCATTGTTTTTGACGCGGCCAAAGCAAACCAGCGACTAAGGCGCCAGCCAGGGCGGCAAAATGGATGCGAAGGCCTTCAAAAGCAATGAGGAGCTGGTCAAACCAACTGCCGGCAGACTGGATATAGGTACGTTCACCCGCCGTAGGGACACGCCAGGGATCAAGAAATGGCGTTACCGCTGCCGGAATCCATTTTGCCCAGTTACGCAAAATATCGGGCCAGAAGATGGCATGACCAATGCCGAGGGAAAGCAAGCTGCCAATCAAGGCGACGATGCCCATGCGCCAGCCATGCTGCCGAAAAACGTAAACCACCAGGAAGGGCACTACCGGGAGCATGTTTTCGCGCGTCATGACTACCAGACCAGCAAGAATGCTGCCGGTTAAGAGCTGCCACCGATTGCGTTTTTCGCCGATAGTGAAATACAAGGTCCAGACCAGCAGACAAGCTGTGAGGCCTTGAGAAATGACCATGCTGTAAATTTTATTCTGGGTTGGGGCAAGGGCCAGCGCCCAAACGGCTGCAGCAGCCCAGCCGCGCCCGGTCTCACGACGGATAAGCAGCCAAAGGCCAAGGATCAGTAAAACCTGCAATGCCAGCGCAAAATATCGTCCCGTGCGCAAGCCGGGGTCAAACAGGGCTTGGGCCCAGCCTGGAGCCAAAAACGAAAGCGGCATCTTATTGACCCAGGGACCGTAAGGCTGATAAGGAGAAAAGATGCCCGTCGCGAAAAGGTAACCTTTGACCAAAAAGTTGCCTTCGTCCAGTGATGAGCGCAGGGTAAAGGCATTGCTCCAGGCCTGAACCAGATAGAATAATATGCCCGCCCACCCCAGCAGGTTTCCAGTCCAGGCTGAACGGATCCAAGGTTCCAGCTTTGCTTCCAATCGTTTC
>JAGOFZ010000045.1 GCA_017996955.1 Longilinea sp. | reverse complement strand
ACCGACACCTGGACCAGCATGGGCCAGGAAGCTGAAGGCAAGAAGCGCGAACTGGTCTTCCCGCCCTACCAGGTGAATGAAAAACTGGTCAGCGAAGCTGACAAAGACGTGATTGTGCTGCACTGCCTGCCGGCGCACCGCAACCATGAGATCACCGACGAAGTAGCCGATGGCCCGCACTCGATGCTCTTCCCGCAGGCCCACAACCGGCTGCACGCCCAGAAGGCTGTTCTGGTCACGCTGTTCGGCAAAGCCTAATTTCGTTACGCATAGACTTTAACCTCAAACAACACCTGGAATGGAAGCCCCGTTCCAGGTGTTGTTGAAAAATCAACGCCTGGAGAAAAAAGAAATGGACTGGACTCAACACTACCAATCGCATAAGATGAGCGCGGCAGATGCCGTGCGGCTGATAAAATCGGGGCAGCGGGTCTTTATGACCGGTAACTGCTCGGTGCCACACGCGCTGCTGGGCGCATTGGTCGAATATGCTCCAGAACTGCATGATGTGGAAATCTGCCAGGCGCTGACAGTGGCTAACGGGGATTATGTGACCCCGGCGATGGAAGGGCACCTGCGGGTCAATTCGCTGTTCATCAGTCACAACGTCCGCAAGGCCATCTGGGAGGGGCGGGCAGACTTTACGCCGGTGCTGCTTTCGGAGCTGCCGCTGCTGTTCAAACGGGGGATTTTGCCCGTAGATGTGGCTTTGATCCATGTTTCAACCCCAGACGAAGATGGTTACTGCACGCTGGGCGTGGAGGCGGGCCTCTCCATTACCGCCGCCGAGGCAGCCAAGCTCCGGATTGCCCAGGTGAACCGGCAGATGCCGCGGCTGATTGGCGATACGCGGATGCACATCTCTAAAATCGATGCGATTGTCGAGGTGGATGAGCCTCTTTCAGAGCTGGCAATGGGCGAAGAAGGTGATCAGGCGCTGGTGCAAAAAATTGCGGGGTACATTGCCGAGCGGATTCCGGATGGCGCCACCATGCAGTTGGGCATTGGAGCAATCCCGGATGCGGTGCTAAAGTACCTGTTCCATAAGAAAGACCTGGGGGTGCACTCTGAGTTGTTCTCAGATGGCGTGATTGATCTGGTTGAAGCCGGGGTTCTCACCGGGGCACGCAAGACCCTGCACACGGGCAAGATTACAGCCGGGTTCCTGCTGGGTACGCGGCGGTTGTACCAGTGGGCCGATAACAACCCGCTGGTTGAAATTCAGCGCACCGAGCATGTGAACAACCCGTTTATCATCTCTCAGAACCGCAACATGGTGGCGATTAATTCGGCCATCGAGGTGGATTTCACCGGGCAGGTCTGCGCCGACAGCATTGGCACACGCTTCTACTCCGGCGTGGGCGGGCAGAACGATTTTATTTACGGTGCATCACTGTCGGAAGGCGGCTTGCCGATCATTGCGCTGCCGGCTACGACCACCCTGCGGGATGGCACCGTTGTCAGCCGGATTACGCCGATGTTGAAGCCGGGCGCCGGGATCACCACCGGGCGCAACCATGTGCATTATGTGGCTACTGAGTACGGTATGGTGGACCTGTACGGCAAATCCATCCGGCAGCGGACACAGGCGTTGATTTCCATTGCACATCCAGACTTCCGGGACGAGCTGACCCGGCAGGCAAAAGATTTGAATTACGTGTAAACCCAGAATATAGCTGATTGAACGCAGGCTCATCATGGATGGGCCTGTGTTTTTTTATCAATCCGCATTTCGCCAAAGGATGTAACGTTCATTCTGATATACTAAAGACCAGGCTGGGGCATCAGACAGATTCTGGTTAATGTTCGGCGTGTTCAAATGCGTGATCAATAAATCCGGAGGGACGGATAAGCCCTGCAAGGATTCGGTCAGGCAGGCAAAGGAATCTGTTTTTTGACATTCGGCAATTTTTGAGACCTGTTCCAATTGTTGGGCATAGTTGCCCGACCATTCTGCTCCCCAACTGGCTGCGGCAGGTGTGCGCTGCAGCAAATAGGGGAACCATTCAGCCTCTTCGGCCTCGGCCACAATTAAGAAAACATCATCCGGGTTGGTCTGGGTTTTGACATAATCAGCCAGATCCAACGTTTCAGCTTTGATGTACGAGGGATTTTCAACCGGGATGGTTCGCCAACCAAGTTGGTAAAACAGCCCGGCCACAACAGCCAGGAAGATGAGCGGCCGCCAGGATAAAGCGCCGGATGGGATGAAACATTTGATGCGTTCAGCCAGAGCGCTGGACAGCATACCGATTAGAACCGCGCCGGAGGTGATCAGATAGCGATCGCCCTCGGACATCAACAGCAGGATCAAACCAAACCAGACGGGCAGAAGGCTGGCCCGATTTATAGCAGCAAAAATCAACGCCAATACAATCAAGCCCCAGACAAATTGCAGTTTATAAATAGCGTGCAATGAGCTTTCGAACCAGGGCAGCAGGCGGGCTGGATCCTGGAAGATGGATAGGAAATAGTTATTCCCGTGAGATTGAAAAGCACCTGAAAAAATCTGCCAACCGTGCTGTTGAACCATTACCGTTACCCAGGGAGCCACCAGGGCCAGCACAACCAGAGATGTGATCAAGGCGGTTGAATAGGTTGGCTTGCGGTTAAGATGCGTGAGTGTGTAAGCCACGACAAACAAGAAAGCAAATTCTGCATAGCCTAAATGGGTGAGGACAGTCAGTGCAAACATTATGCCGGCAAACAGTGCGGGCCTCCGACGGGAAAACTGCGCTGACCGCAGATAGAAATACATACCCCAGAGTGCAAAGAGAAAAGCCAGTGCGCGTACCATGCCCCCGGAAGTGCCATGAATATAGAATATTCGCTGTGAAGCAGCCACAACCAAGGCTGCAATGACAGCAGCGCCGCGAGAGCGGGTAAGCTCAAACGTGAGCAGCGCCAGCGGTATGAGAGCCAGCCATGAAAACAAAGGCGGGGCAAACCGCAGGTAGCTAAAATCGGAGATGTGGAATAGAGAGGTGACCAGCCCCATCAGGTAAAAGCCAACCGGGGGATAGGCAAAGGGCATCCCTCCAGGGCCATAGTAAGGGACGGTTTGCGGCAGTCTAAAACTGGCTGACACCAATTCATCTGACATCAAGGTATACAAGCCAGCATAACCGGCGGGGTTTTCATATTTAAGAGCCACCCCAAACAATAACGGCAGGGCCAGGGCCAACGGCAGAATTAAAAAGCGGTAACCAGACATCGCCAGGTAGAACAGGCGCGGGGTATCAGCGGCAGCCTGTTGAATCCGTTTAATTCCTGAGCGGGCGAGACCTGTCAGAACTGCCCAGGGGCGATGACGTAGAACGCAGAGATCATACCCTGCGATTCCAAGCGCCACCAGCAGGGCTAAAATGAGCAGCGGGCGCAGTCGAGCAAAGAAAAAGCGGTTGGGCAGCAGGGTGGTGAACGTCAGTAACAACAAAAAGGCCAGGGCCAGCAGCAGCGCAAAAAATAGCGTTGAAACGACTGGCGAAAACTGAAAAAGTTTTTCCAATTGCTGAGAAAAACGACCGCCCCGAGAGATGCCATATAAAGCTGCCCCGGCCAACAGACCAACGGCGATCATGGCAAAGATCATCAGCCAGCGGTTCAGCGAATAGCCCAACAGCCATTGATTCTCAAGGTCGGAGGGGGCGATTAGCGTTAACGCAATGGTCCCGACTGAACACATGAATAGATAGGCGAAGAAAAGAGAAAGGGGTTTAAGCTTGAGCAATTTTGGCAACATCACGGGGTAGCCACTCTTTAAGCGGGCTGGTCTCCTTAATCAATATCGGTTGTATTTTAACACGTTCTCAAAACTGGTCGGTAAAACGTCACAGTTCCATCAGCAAATTTGAGGAAAAATGTGATTTAATAGAACTAAGATTGATTGCAGGAGAATGCCATGACACGCAGAGCCAGGATTGTTGCCACGCTGGGCCCCAGCAGCAAGGATGAAGCGACTATTCGAGCGTTGATTTTGGCCGGGCTGGATGTGGCCCGTTTGAATTTTTCACATGGGACGCATGCAGACCATGCTGAAAGGATTGCGCTGCTGCGGCGGCTTTCAACCGAGCTGGGGCGGCATGTGGCAATTCTGCAGGATTTGCAAGGGCCCAAACTGCGGGTAGGAACCCTGCCCGAAGGCGGGATTCAACTCTCTGCCGGGCAGTGGGTGGCATTGACGCCGGTGGAAACCGAGGCGAAAGCTAAACCCGGTGTCACGGTGATCCCGATGGATGTGCCCAATCTGGCGCATTCAGTGCAGCCCGGCAACCGAATTTTGCTGGATGACGGGCACCTGGAAATGCAGGTGACTGGCGTGAACGGTGACTCGGTTGAGGCGACGGTGACGCTGGGAGGATTGCTCAGCTCACACAAGGGTGTTAACCTGCCGGGAACTCACCTGGATATTCCAGGCTTTACCGAGAAGGACCGGGAAGACCTGGGGTTTGGGCTGCAGCAAGGTGTGGATATGGTGGCAATTTCGTTTGTGCGCACTGCGGCAGATGTGGAAACCGTGCGCAAGGCCATCCGGCAGATGGCGCCCAAGCAGGATGATACGCCGATAATTGCCAAGCTGGAACTGCCCGAGGCAATTGAAAATCTGCACGATATTGTGCACGCAGCAGATGGGGTGATGGTGGCGCGCGGGGACCTGGGGGTGGAAACTTCGCCGGCGGCTGTGCCGATTATCCAAAAAGAAATTATTCGTATGGCCAACCGGCACGCCAAAATGGTGATTACTGCCACGCAGATGCTGGATTCGATGATCCACAACCCCCGCCCCACGCGCGCGGAGGCATCGGATGTGGCGAATGCCATTTTTGACGGCACCGATGCGGTGATGCTTTCGGGCGAGACGGCGAGCGGCAGCTACCCGCTGGAAAGCGTGCAAATGATGGCGACGATTGTGGAAGAAGCCGAAGCAAATTTTGAGCAGTGGGGGCACTGTGATACCTCTACCGAGGCGGTGACGCTGGACGACGCGGTCTCAATGACCCGGGCGGCGCGCGAACTGGCGCACGATCGAAATGTGGCAGCGATTGCGGTCTTCACGCAGAGCGGCAAGACGGCCTTATTGATGTCTAAGGCGCGGCCAGGGGTGCCTGTGCTGGCCTTCACGCCGCACGACCGCACCTGCCAGCGAATGAATATTTACTGGAATGTCATGCCTATCCAGGTGCCGTTTGCCTTTACGGTGGAAGAGATGCTCAAGATCGTTGAGCAAACCATCCTGACTCAAACCGACATTAAACCGGGGCAGCAGGTGGTGGTGATTACGGGATTCCCGGTAGGCGAATTCCGCACGCCAAATCTGGCGCTGCTGCATACTATTGGCAGCACAGGTCAGTAGCCACAGTTCCGGCAGACCCATTTCAGCCTGTATTACAGAGAATCAGACCCGTTTTGGGTGTGATTCTCTTCCCTTTTATATAGACGAACCTCCACACGTCCATACCAATTGCGGGAGTCCGTGATAAGATAAGGGTGCAAAATTGGGCAAATGCGCGGTTTTGCCAGTTCAACCACCCAAAGTTCTGATTTGAAAGGAAAAGTATATGGAGCCAATTCGTGTTCTTCAGTGGGGCCTCGGTGCAATGGGCAGCGGAATGGTGCGCCTGATGCTCGAGAAGTCTGGCATTAAGGTTGTTGCCGTCATTGACAGCCGCCCCGATTATGTGGGTAAAGACCTGGGCGATGTGCTGGGCATTGGGAAAAAGCTCGGCGTCATCATCACCGACAAGCCAGCCGATGTGCTGAAGAAAGAAGCTGTGGATGTTGCCGTACTGGCAACGACTTCCTGGGTCAGCGAGCAGATGGGTGATCTGCGAAAAGTGATTACTGCTGGCATCAACTGCATTTCGATTGCTGAAGAAATGGCCGATCCGTATGCGCAAAGCCCAGCCCTGGCGGCTGAACTGGATCAACTTGCCAAGAAGCACGGCGTCAGCGTACTGGGAACGGGTGTGAACCCCGGTTTTGTGCTGGACCTGCTGGTTGTGCTGCTGAGCGGCGGCAACCATCGTGTGGAACGGATTGAGGCCTCGCGGATTAACGACCTGAGCCCCTACGGCCCAACCGTTATGCGGACGCAGGGCGTGGGCACCACCCCGGAAGCCTTCCGGGCGGGTGTGGCTGATGGCTCGATTGTGGGACATGTGGGCTTCCCCGAGTCCATCCATATGATCAGCGATGCGCTAGGCCTGGGTGTGGATCGGATTGAGCAGTCTCGCGAGCCGATCATCAGCAAGGTGCGCCGTGAGACACCGCATGTGGTGGTGGAACCCGGCATGGTGGCCGGCTGCGCGCATATTGGCGTGGGCTACTGCGGCGATAAGGAAGTCATCCGGCTGATCCATCCCCAGCAAATCCATCCCCAGTTGGAAAACCAGGACACTGGCGATTACATCAATATTTACGGTCTGCCGGAAATTCATATGGCGATCAAACCCGAAATTGCGGGCGGTAAAGCCACCATGGGCATTGCCGTCAACATGATTCCGCATGTCTTTGCGGCCACTCCCGGGCTCAAGCGGATGATTGACCTGCCCGTCCCGGCGGCGTTGATGGGTGAGAGCGCCTACACCCGACACGTCTAGTTCCAAATCAAACCCGGGGAACAGTCTGCCTGCACGTCCGCCCATCCCGAAAGCATATCAGGGTTTTCGGGATGGGTATTTGCAGGGCAAGCCTCCGGCCAAGCGAGGTGAATAATGAGCAAGATTGCTAAAGGTACCTGGGTCGAAATAGAGCAGGTGATCCTGACGCCTGAAGAGCGTGCCACCAACCTGCCGGAAGATACCAAGAAGACTCCCTACGTGCTGCGGGTCTCGGGGTTTTTAACTGCCGAGGCTGAATTGGGAAAAGAAGCCCAGATTCGCACGATTATTGGACGAGAATTTACGGGGCTGTTGAAGACCGTCAACCCCAGTTACAGTCACAGTTTTGGCGAGACCGTGCCCGAACTGCTGACCATTGGCACGGAGATGGAATCATGAGCGGGCGTGATACCTCTTATGCTGCGGTGATGGCTCGTAAAAACGAGATTATGAAGGCCTCACTGGGGATTGACTACGAAGAATTCATCCAGAGCCCAATCGCCTTTGATTATGACCGGATGATGCGGGAAACCGGTTTCAGCCTGGAAGACATTGTGCGCATCCAGAGCGAGACCAAGGTTGGCAATACGCCGCTGTATGAGCTGCGTCGATTGACGGAAGCTGTGCGACGGATTTCTCCGCCGGGCAAAGGCGCAAGGATTTTATTGAAAGACGAAGCCGCCAATGCTTCGGGGAGCTTCAAGGCGCGGCGCGCCTCCATCAGCGCGTACCAGGCGGCATTGAAGGGTTATGCCGGGATGATTGCCGCAACCAGCGGCAACTACGGTGCGGCGGTAGCTTCACAGGCGGCTCAGCGCGGGCTGAAGTGCATCATTGTTCAGGAAGTGTATGACAGCCGGGGTGTGGGCCAGCCTGAGATTGTCGAAAAGGGGCGCGCCTGCGAAGCCTATGGGGCGGAAGTGATCAAATTGACTGTGGGACCCGAGTTGTTCTACATGCTGCTGCGCACGCTGGAAGAAACCGGGTTCTTCAACGCCAGCCTGTACACCCCCTTTGGCATTCGCGGGGTGGAGACGCTGGGGGTGGAGATTGCGGAGCAGGTGCGCTCACGCTACGGCAAAGACCCCGATGCGGTGGTCATTACCCACGCGGGCGGCGGCAACCTGACGGGCACTGCACGCGGTCTGCAGATTGCCAACAGCAGCCAGACCCGGATTGTGGCCTGCTCGGTAGATTTGAGCGGGCTGCATATGGCCTCGGATCATGATTTCAACCGCAAGTCATTCACCACCGGGCATACTGGTTTTGGCGTGCCGTTTGCCACCTGGCCCGACCGGGTGGACGTGCCCCGCAATGCGGCGCGCAGCCTGCGGTATATGGACGAATACCACCTGGTGACCCAGGGCGAGGTCTTTTACATCACCGAACTGCTGACCAAGCTGGAAGGGATTGAACGCGGCCCAGCAGGCAACACCAGCCTGACTGCGGCAGTGACGCTGGCCCGCCAGATGGATGCGGACCAGATCGTGGTTGTGCAGGAAACTGAGTACACCGGCGCCGGGAAACACCATAACAGCCAGCTTTCGTTTGCACGGCAGAACGGCATTGAAGTGCGGCGCGGCGATCCGCGAGAAAACGTTCCGGGCAAATCCATCGTCATCCCCGAGCGGCTGGACCAGGTTTGGGGCAAAGAGCAGGATATGGATCGGCTGCGCATTTCTTACCTCAAGAACGCGGCCCGCGCCCTGCCTGTGGCACAATGGTCAGAAAATGATATTCGCTTCCTGGCTGCTGATGTGAAGAAGGATGCAGCCTGGGTTCAACAGCAGGCTGCCCAACTGGAAGCCTGATCAATTCCCCCGATTTTTGATGACAGGAGGATGTTGTATCTATGAACGACGAACGAACGGCCAAATTTGAGAAGCGTCGCGCTGAGCTCCACAAGCTGAGCGACGCGGAATTGAAGGCGCGCTTCTGGGAGCTGTGCGACCAGGTGGTTGAACCCATTGTGGACATGGCCCGGACGCACACCTCGCCCTCGATTGAGCGCTCGGTGCTGCTGCGCATGGGCATTGACAGCGTGACCTCGCATGGCGTGGTGGACCGGGTGTATGAAGCCGGTCTGCTGGGCAAGGGTGCCGGGCATGTGGTTCTAAAAGTGGCGCAAAAGCTGGGTAAGGATGTGCGCGCCGCGGCAGCCGCGATTATTGAGGATAAAGAAATCCTCAAGGGTCTGTTCTAAAAGAGGGATGAAGCTATGACGACTCAACAACTCGATCCGAACAAGAAACTTAATATTGAACAGATCCTGCAAGATCTGGAGCATTATCACCCCCGGCGCAAGGGTTGGACCTGGCGGCGGGTGCCGGCTGGCGGCGTGGATATGGGCCCCTTCCATTATCGGGATATGTCTGAGCCACTGAAGCGCAGCATTGGCCTGCCGGCCTCGAAATACTTTGATCATATTGACCCGCAGCCAAGCTGTGTGGTAACGACTGAAATTGCCTCCGGGCATTTTGAGGATGACATCCGACGGATGCGCATGGCAGCCTGGCACGGTGCGGATCATATTATGGTTATCCGCACCATGGGGCAAAGCCATATTGACGGGCTGCTGGAAGGCACTCCGGAGGGTATTGGCGGCGTACCGATCACGCGCAAGCAGATCCGGGCGACCCGCAAAGCCCTGGATATGATTGAAGACGAAGTGGGGCGCCCGATCAACTTCCACAGCTACGTTTCGGGCGTGGCCGGGCCGGAAGTGGCCGTGCTGTTTGCCGAAGAAGGCATCAACGGCGCGC
>JAGOFZ010000002.1 GCA_017996955.1 Longilinea sp. | reverse complement strand
GCTGCCGTAACCTGGAGTATGCTGGGCAACCTGCTGGGCATTGGCTTTGCCGCCGTTTCCGATATCTGGATCAACGGCTTCTCTCCGGCCGTGGCCATCGTTGGCGAGTTCATCCCCTCCGCCGGCCCCAACCTGATCTTTGCTGCCATCCTGGTCCCGATCCTCGTTGCTGCTTTTGCGGCTGTGCGGCGCCAGTCGGGTCGCTAGTTTTAGTCCCTTTGTGATTGCTCCGGTGGTCTTCCGCCGGAGCAATCACCCCACAGGTTGAATCATGCTGGTTACCTGGCGATATCGCATCCGTAAATCCATCATCCAGTTCTTTGATCCGCGCGCCTGGGTCATCTTTTTCATTTGCTTCCTGGCCTCGGTGCTGGCTTTTTGGGATTTGCGCTACCTGCTCTTCTTCTTTGTCCTGACTGTCGGCATCACCCTGGCTGCCGATGTCAGTTGGGCAGAGATTCGCCGGGCGGTTTTGTTTATCGGCGGGTTCATCCTTTTCTTTGCCTTCCTCACCTTCCTTACCGGGCGCGGGGGCATGGAACTGTATTCAGAAGAACACATCCTGCGCGAATTTCGGGCTCCATTTGATCTATTCGGCTGGGTTCCCACGCTGAAAATCACCGCCGAGCGCATCATGTATGCCGTGAGCATGATGGCGCGCGTGTTCAGCATCGCCATTATGACAATCCTCATCCCCTATTCGCTGAACCCCGCGCTTTATGGGGTCACCTTCCGCGGCCTGGGCCTGCCCGATAAAATTGCCTACGCCATGGATCTGACCATGCGCTTCATCCCCACCTATGGGCGTGATTTCACCCTGACGATGGATGCCCAGCGAGCCCGCGGTTTTGAACTGGATAAGGTCAAAGGCGGCCTGTTTGCCCAGGTTCGCAAGCTGGCCCCCCTGGTGGTGCCCGTGACCATTCACGCCATTGCTGGCAGCGAAGATATTATTGACGCCATGGATTTACGCGCCTTCGGCGTTGGCCCGCGCACCTGGCTGGACGAACTCAAATTCCACTGGTACGACTGGGTTTTGATTGGGCTGGGGGTTCTCATGCTGCTCTTCAGCACGGCGCTGGCGCTCTTTGGCTACGGCAAGTTTTGGGTTCCCAATTTCTTGTTACCTGGCTCGTAGTACAATTTCCATACCAAATTGCTCTGTTTGGAGGTCACCATGGATTTTGCTGAACTGGTCCGTAAAAATCGCACCTATCGCCGGTTTGACCAATCGTTCTCAATTTCAAAGCAGACGTTGCGCGCCCTGGTGGACCTGGCCCGCCTGACGCCCTCAGCGCGCAATGCTCAGCCGCTCAAATACGCGCTAATCTGCGACCCCGCAGCCAACGCCAAAGTCTTCCCTACCCTGGCCTGGGCTGGCTACCTGACTGACTGGCCCGGTCCGGTGGAAGGTGAACGCCCTTCGGCCTACATCATCGTCCTGGGCGACAAAGAAATTGCCCAAAATTTCAATATTGATCCCGGCATTGCTGTTCAAACTATTCTCCTGGGCGCTGTGGCTCAGGGCCTGGGCGGCTGCATCATCGCTTCGGTCAATCGCAAAGAATTGATCCCCCTGCTCCAGATTCCTGACCGGTACGAAGTCTTGTTCGTGCTGGCATTGGGCAAACCCGTTGAAGAAGTTGTTGTTGACCCCATCGCCCCCTCTGGCGATATCAAATACTGGCGCGACGAAAAACACGTCCATCACGTCCCCAAGCGTGCCCTGGATGATCTGATTGTAGATTTGTAAGCCCGCCAGCTAAAGCTGAATCGTCTCCAATACATCCCTGCCGGAACTCCTGGCAGGGATTTGACGTCTTATTTCTACCGTTCCCGTTTTTTCAAGCCGTGTTTGAACCGCCAGACGTCACGCCGGGCGTCAGTTTAAACGCGTCTCTATTCAGGAGGTCGAAATGAAACCGAAGTCGTTAATTGCCTTTTTGCTGGGCTTGCTGCTCACCCTGGTATGGGTGATCCCCGTTCAAGCCGATGGCATTGTCATCCCGGGCTGCCCGCCCGATGGTTGCCAGGATTTGCCCAACCCCATGAGCCAGCTCGTCATCCGCTACCATCACGTCACCGTCACCATTGAAGACCAGCTTGCTGTCACCCGGGTGGATCAGGTTTTCTTCAACCCCAATGATTGGGCAGTTGAAGGCACTTACATCTTCCCGCTGCCGCTCGATGCTGTGGTCAGCGAGTTCACCCTCTGGGTGGATGGCGTGCCTGTGCAGGGTCAGGTCCTCTCGGCCGATGAAGCCCGCCAGACTTATCAGCAGATTGTCAGCAGCCTGCAAGACCCGGCCTTGCTGGAGTACGTCGGTCAGGGGGCAGTCAAGGCCAGCATCTTCCCCATCCCACCCCAGGGCGAGCGCCGCATTGAGCTGGAATATACTCAGGCCCTGACTGCCGATAATGGCCTGGTGCGCTACACCTATCCCTTGAACACTGAAAAATTTTCCCTGCTGCCGCTGGAGAGCGTCTCGGTGACCGTCACAATTGCCGATCCGCAGTCCATTCGCGCGGTCTATTCCCCCTCACACTCTGTAGATATTCAACGCCCCGACCAAAATTCAGCCCGGGTCAGCTATGAAGGCGCCAATGTTCTGCCCGATACCGATTTCTCGCTCTACTATTCCCTGGGCGAACAGCAGGCTTTTCACCTTTTCAGCTACCGCACCCCTAACGATCCACAGGATGCCGATGGCTTTTTCATGCTGCTGCTGGCCCCCAACCCCAAAACCATTGACCAGGTCATCGACAAAGATATTCTCCTGGTGATGGATCGCTCCGGCAGCATGGATGGTGAAAAGTTTGTCCAGGCCCAGGCGGCCGCCCGGTTCATTCTGGAAAACCTCAACCCCGGAGATCGTTTTTATGTAACCTCCTTCAGCAGCGGCATTGATACCTACGCATCGGACCTGCGCCCCGCCAGCGAGGCCAGCTCTGCCATTGCCTGGCTGAGCCGCCAGAGTGCCGCCGGCAGCACCGATATCAACCTGGCCCTGCTGGATACTGCCGCCGTGGCCGATCGTGAGCGCCCTACCTATCTCATCTTCCTGACCGATGGCCTGCCCACTGAGGGTGAGATTAACAGCGCCAGCATTCTGGATAATTTTGCCCGCGCGGCCCCCAGCAACCTGCGCCTGTTTGCCTTTGGCGTAGGCTATGATGTCGATACCTACCTGCTGGACTCGCTTTCTCAAGATCATCATGGCCTCAGCACCTACGTCAAACCCGGTGAAGCGCTGGATGAAATCCTGTCGGCGTTCTATGCCCGCATCAGCACGCCCGTGCTCACCAACCTCCAGTTGGATTTTGGCGGACTCGATGTCTATGATGTCTACCCCTCCCCGCTGCCCGATCTGTTCCGCGGCAGCCAGGTGGTGGTGGTCGGGCGCTATCGCTCCGGTGGCACGTTTGATGTGACCCTCACTGGTGATGTGAACGGTGAAACCATGCGCTTCACCTATTCCGACCAAGTCTTTGCCAAAGATACCACTGGCCTCAGTGGCCCGCTCACCGGGCTGCCGCGCCTCTGGGCCACGCGCAAGATTGGCTATCTCCTTAATCAGATCCGCCTCCAGGGTGTGGATGAAGAAACCGTGGATCAAATTGTCCGCTTGAGCATCCGCTACGGCATCGTCACCCCCTACACCTCCTATCTGGTCACCGAGCCGGAGCTGCTGGGTTCAGCCAATCAGGATGAAGTGGTGCGGGAGGCCTACAATGATTTGATGGCGCAGCCCACCCAGGTGAGCGGTGAGGCAGCGGTCAACAAGGCCGCCGACCAGGGTGCACTCTCGGCTGCTGAAGCGCCGCCACCCGCAGTGGTTACCGAAGAAGGCGCGGCGTCCGCGCCCATCCGCATTGCCGGTGACCACACATTCATCCAGCAGGATGGCGTCTGGCTCGATACCACCTACGACCCCCAGACCATGACCACGGTGAAAGTGAGCTTCCTCTCGGCGGAATACTTCCAGCTTGCCTCTGCTCGCCCGGATGTCGCCGCCGCCCTGGCCCTCGGAGACCGTGTGATTGTCATGGTGGATGGCGTTGCTTATGAGGTGACCACCGATGCGGTGACCGGGGATGTGCCCCTGCCAGACCCCGTAACCCCACCCGTAGTCACAGAGGTGGTTGGCACACCCATTGTGGTCGTCCCCGATGTGGTTGATCCAATTGAAGACCCACAGCCGCAATCATCCCCATCCAATGGCTTTTGCCCGGCCGTGCTCATCCCCCTGGGTGCCGCTTTGGGGTTTGCCCTTTACCGCCGCCGCATATTGTAGCCCGCTTGATTGGTTATAACAATCAGGGCAGCTTCTGTGGCTGCCCTGACTGGGTTTAATGACCTATTTTAAAATAGCCTCAAAAATCATTGCTTCAGTAATGGCCCCCACCCGTAAGATCTTCAACTCAGGGCCGGTGCAGTCCACCACCGTGGAAGGCACCCCGCCGGGGCAGGCGCCGCCATCCAGAATCAGATCCACCTGCCCATCGAGTTGTGCCAGTACATCTGCAGCGGTCAGCGGGTTGGCTGCCCCCGACCGGTTGGCCGAGGTGGTTGCCAGCGGTCCGCTGGCTTGCAGCAGTGCCAGCGCCAGCGCATGATCCGGCATGCGGATGCCAATCGTCGGCAGCGGCGAGAGAACTTCGGGCAGGTCGGGGTGGCGCTCCACCACCAGCGTCAGCGCACCCGGCCAGAACCGCCGGGCCAGCTTCAATGCGGATTTTGGCAGACCGGGTGTCATCTGGTCCAGTTGATCCAGACTGCCAATCAACACAGCAATGGCCTTGGTTGTATCACGCCCCTTGGCTTCAAATAACTGTAGAATGGCATCTGCCCGGTGTGCCAGTGCCGCCAATCCATACACAGTATCGGTTGGAAAGGCCACCAGCCCGCCCTGCTGCAGTGTTTTCAGCGCTTCTGGCAGCGCCTGTTGCGCTTGCGTCGCGATAATTTTTGTTTTCATTCGGCCACCTTTTCCACCCGCAAAATTCTGGGTTTTCCGGCCAGGTCAGGCAGTGTTACGATCAGCGCTTCGGGCAGCCGGCTTTGCGCCAGCGCCGCCGCCGATTGTCCCTGCCCGGATTCAATTTCCAGCAGAATCAATCCACCAGGCGCCAGCCAACGCGGCGAGTCGGTCAGCAGACGGTCAATCAAGTCCAGCCCATCAGGCCCGCCATCCAGCGCCTGGCGCGGTTCGTAGGCTGCCACCGGCAAACCATCTACTGTCTCACTGGGAATGTAGGGCAGGTTGGCGCAGACCAGGTCAAAAGGCCCGTGGCACGCATTCAGCAAGTCAGACTGTACACAGCTTATCCGCGCCTCAACGTCATGCCGCTGCTTGTTTTTAGTCGCAATCTTCAGCGCCGCGGGTGAAGAATCTATCGCGGTCATGTGTAAGTCTGGCACCTGCCGGGTCAGCGCCACCGCAATGCAGCCCGACCCCGTGCCAACATCTGCAGCCCGGCGCTTTTCAGGATGGGTTTGCAGCCATCCCAGTGCAATTTCAACCAGCAGCTCAGTCTCAGGGCGGGGGATCAAGACATCTGGGGTTACCCAAAACTTCAAGCCATAAAATTCCCACTCGCCCAGCAGGTAGGGCAGCGGCTCACCGTTGACGCGACGGCTTAATAATGCCTCTAGCTGCTCCACCTCTTCAACAGATAATGTAATCTCAGGGTGCGCCGCCACCCGGGTGCGCGGCCAGCCCAAAACATGCCCCAGCAGCAACTGTGCTTCCAATCCGGGTGTGTCGGTTTCACTGGCTAACCGCTGGATAGCCGCAGCCGCCCAGCCGCCGACATTATTCGTCGTCATCCCCTTCGCCAATGGAGGATAGCCGGTCGGTTTCATCTCGCAGCGACAGCTCATCAATGAATAAGTCCAGCTCGCCATCCATAACTGCCGGCAGGTTGTATGACGAAACATTCACGCGGTGATCCGTCACCCGGTTCTGTGGATAATTATATGTGCGGATTTTCTCAGAGCGTTCGCCCGTACCCACCTGTGAGCGGCGGTCCTCGTCGCGTTCCTGCTGTCGCTTTTCTTGCTCTACTTCGTATAGCCGCGCGCGTAAAATCCCCATCGCCCGCAGCCGGTTCTGGAGTTGTGATCGTTCGTCCTGGCAGGCCACCACAATGCCGGTTGGCTTGTGGGTGATGCGCACTGCTGTGGAGTTCTTCTGAACATTCTGCCCGCCTGCGCCGGCAGAACGATACACTTCAACCTCAATGTCGCCTTCTGGAATGTGCAGGTCCACTTCTTCCACTTCAGCCAGAACCGCCACAGTGATGGTGGAGGTGTGAATCCGCCCCGCAGACTCGGTTGTTGGAATCCGCTGCACCCGGTGCACCCCCGATTCATACTTCAACCGTGAGTACGCCCCACGGCCTTTGACGGCAAAGGTGATTTCCTTGTATCCACCGATCCCAATCTCATTCTGCGAGAGGATTTCCACCGTCCAGCGGCGGCGCTCGGCGTAACGGTTAATCATCCGGAAAAGGTCTGCCGCAAACAGCGCAGCTTCGTCGCCGCCTGTCCCTGCCCGAATTTCCACAATCACATTGCGGTCATCGCGCGGGTCTTTGGGCACCAGCATTGATTTTAATTTTTTGCCCAGTTCTTCAGCGCGCGGGGCCAGCTCTTCCAGTTCCATCTCAGCCAGCGAACGCAGGTCTTCATCCTCACTGCTTTGCAAAGCACGGGCTTCTTCCAGGCGTTGCAGCGTCTGGCGATACTCGCGCCCGGCAGTCACCACATCTTCCAACTCGGCGCGTTCTTTTGCCAGCTCTGCCGCGCGCTGATAATCCTCGCCGGTTTGTTCCAGCAGGCGGTTTAATTCTTCGTATCGGGCTTCAATTACTGCAATCTTTTCCAGCATCTCTCTAACCTTCGCCGGAGGAGCGCTCCGGATGATGTGTTTTTTAGAACCGCAATTATACTACGAACAATAACCCTCTGCACCACCGCCTGCTGGCGAATCCTTAACTGAAAGTTTACAATCCCTTCATCGCATAAATTGGTTATCCGGCGATATAATTAGTCAATCCTGTAACGGAGCCAACTATTTTGCCAATGCCAGAGAAGCAACCCGATTTTGCTATTGAAATGCGATCCGTAGATTTCTACTACGGCAGCTTTCGCGCTGTCAAGCAAGTCAACCTGGCGATTGAGCCGCGCAAAATTACCGCCATCATCGGCCCCTCGGGCTGCGGTAAGAGCACCGTCTTGCGCTGTTTCAACCGCATGAATGATTTGATCCCCGGCACCCGGGTGGAAGGGGAGATCTTATTCCGCGGGCAAAATATCTACGCCCCCGATGTCGATCCCGTCGAAGTCCGCCGCCTGATCGGCATGGTCTTTCAGAAGCCCAACCCCTTCCCCAAAAGCATTTATGAAAACATCGCCTGGGGTGCCCGCATGAACGGTCTGCGTGGCAGTGCCGATGATCTGGTAGAAGAGTGCCTGCGCCAGGCCGCACTGTGGGACGAGGTCAAAGACAACCTGAAACACAGCGCCCTGTCCTTGTCCGGCGGTCAGCAGCAGCGCCTCTGCATTGCCCGGGCGCTGGCCGTTCACCCCGAAATCATCCTCATGGATGAACCCTGTTCAGCCCTGGATCCCATCGCCACCTTGAAAATCGAAGACCTGATGCGCGAATTATCTGAGCGGTACACCATCATCATCGTGACCCACAACATGCAGCAGGCCGCCCGCGCCTCTGATTTTACCGCCTTCTTCACCATGGATTCTGAAGATCGCGCCGGTTTACTGGTAGAATATGGGATTACCAGTCAAATTTTCACCAATCCACGCGATTCCCGGACTGAAGATTACATCACCGGGCGCTTTGGATAGAAAACGAGGGCCAAAATGCCGCGAGAATTGATGAACCGTCAACTGCATCATATTCAAGACGAGGTGCTGCTGTTGGGCAGCATGGTCGAGCAAGCCATGCTGGGCGCGGTAGATGCTCTGCTTCAACGCAATCAGGTGACTGCCAATCGAATTTACCGTGACGACGCCCTGATTAATGACAAACGTTTTGCCATTGAAAACGCTGTCCTGATTCTGATTGCCACCCAGCAGCCTATGGCGCATGACCTGCGCCAACTTACCGCCATGCTGGAGATCATCACCGAACTGGAGCGCATTGGCGACTACGCCAAGGGCATCGCCAAAATCACCCACCGCCTGGGCGATCACGAAGTGCCCATGCCTGCCCATGAGTTTGAGCAAATGTCTGAAATCGCAGTGGGCATGCTGCACCGGGCTTTAAGCGCCTTCATTAATGAGAACCCCAATGAGGCTGTAGTGATCTCGCAGGAAGATGACCAGGTGGACAGCCTTTACGAGCGGGCCTATCGCTCCATTGTCGAAGCCATGATTGCCAACCCCGCCACCATTGACCAGTCCAACCTCTTGCTCTGGGTGGCGCACAACCTGGAGCGCACCGCCGATCGTGTGACCAATATCTGCGAGCGCACTGTCTTCATCTCCACCGGCGAACTGCTGGAGATGGACTCAACCGACGACGAACTGGATACAGAAGAAATCGACTAAACCCCTGTTCACAAAAAAAGTCCCCGAAATTTTTCGGGGACTTTTTTGAAAGTGCTATAATTATTTCATATTTGGTAACGCCCGCTTGGCGGGAAAGGATCGACCATCGTGCTAAAACCTAATCCCTATCGCGGCAAATTGATTGTCGTTGAAGGCATCGACGGCAGCGGCAAATCCACGCAAATTGATTTGCTCTATAAGTGGCTCCTGTCTCAGGGTAAATCGGTCTATTTTAGCGAATGGAACTCCTCCGAACTGGTCAAAAGCACCACCCGGCTCGGCAAAGACGAAAAAGCCTTCACCCCCACAACCTTCAGCCTCCTGCAGGCCACCGATTTTTCTGACCGCTGGGAAAATCACATCCTCCCCATGCTCAAAGCGGGGGTCATCGTCCTGGCAGATCGCTACGCCTTTACCGCCTTCGCCCGGGATGTAGCCCGCGGGGTTGATCGAGACTGGGTCCGCAACCTGTATTCTTTTGCCCCTCAACCCGACCTGGTCTTTTACTTCCGTGTCCCGGTCAATATTGCTGTAGATCGCATCACCACCGGCCGCGCCAAGCTCAAATATTATGAAGCCGGCATGGACCTGGGCCTGTCAGATAATCGCGTCACCAGCTTCCGCCTCTTCCAGCAGCGCATCATCAGCGAGTATGATGCCATGGTGGATGAATTTAGTTTCGAGGTAGTGGATGGCGCCGATGTGGTTCAAGATCAGCAAAAGCGGGTTCGCACAGCGGTCAAACGACTGCTGCGCGGCTACGAAGGCATGCCCAACCCCAACCTGCCCCCCCGCCGCTCCCGGCGCAGCGCGCTCAAACAAATTGCCACCCAGGGAGGTGAATCATGACCGAGCCCGTCTATTACGGCATTGGCTTTCCCTATCGCATCATTCAAGACCTCCCCGGCAAATTGATTGTGCTTGAAGGCAACGATGGGGTGGGACGATCCACCCAGATTGCCATGCTGCGCAAATGGCTCGAAGATGAAGGCTATGCAGTTTCCGATACCGGATTGCGCCGCTCCACGCTCACCCAGGCTGGCCTGGAAAATGCCAAAAACGGTCATACCCTCGGCAGCTTGACCATGAGCCTGTTCTACGCCACCGATTTTGCCGACCGGCTGGAAAATCAAATCATCCCGGCACTCAAAGCGGGGTTTATCGTCCTCTCAGATCGCTATTTCTACTCAACCATCGCCCGTGATGTCGTGCGCGGCGCCGACCCTCAGTGGGCGCGCAAGGTCTATGGCTTTGCCCTCAAGCCCGATATCACCTACTACCTGCGGGCAGATGTGCCCACGCTTGTGGCTCGCATGGTGCATGGTCGCGGCTTCAACTACTGGGAAGCCGGCATGGATATTCGCTGCGCCGACAACCTCTATGACAGTTTTTGCGTTTATCAATCCCGCCTGCTGCAAGAGTTCGACGCCATGACCCTCGAGTATGGCTTTGAAACGGTGGACGCCTGCCGCAACGCCATGGAAATTTTCGACGATCTGCGCGGCCGTCTGCGTAAACTGCTCGCCCACCCCTGATGCGCCGCACATGAAAAAAGCGCCGCCCACCGATATCCAGATTTACGGTGCCGCCGCCTTGCTGCAGCACCTCGGCAGCCTCTTGACCGAAGCGCCGGGCGTGACTACCGCCCAGGATATTGAGTGTATTCACCGGATGCGGGTAGCCTCGCGCCGGTTGCGCGCCGCCCTGGCAATTTTTGAGCCCCACCTGCCGCGCAAGCGCGCCGCACGCTGGCAAGAACAGGTCCGCGCCCTGACCAAAGCTCTGGGCGTCGCCCGTGATGCCGATGTCCAGATTGAATGGGTGCGCGCCTTTTACCAGAACCTGCCTGCCGGCCCAGACCGCCCCGGCGCGCGCCGCCTGCTGCTCCGGCTGCAGCAGCAGCGCCAGGCCCTGCAGCCCAGGGTGCACCGCACCCTCTCCCGGTTCGAAAAGAGCGGCACAGCCCTGAGCCTGACGCAAACTCTCTCCCCTCCTGCCAACCTGAAGACTGAGCAGTTTGCGCCCGGGAACACAATCTATCAATGGGCAGAACAATGGATTATCCAACGCCTGGATGAATTCTTAGCCTTTGCGCCTTTCATTGCTCAACCCGAAGCACAGAAAGAACTCCATGCCATGCGGATTGCTGGCAAGCGCTTGCGCTACACCTTGGAAATTTTTGCCGAACTGTACCCCGATGCCCTCAAGCGCCCGCTTCAAACCCTCCGCAAAGCCCAGGACCTGCTTGGGCAGATCCACGATGACGATGTCTGGCAGATGACCCTGCCAGAACTGCTGGCCCAGGAACGTCAGCGCACCCTGGAATATTACGGCACCCTGCGCCCCTTCAACCGCCTTCAGCCGGGCATGCTGGCCTTTGCTCAACACTGCCACGAAGATCGTACCGCCGCCTATGCCGAACTGGTGAATGCCTGGGCTGATTGGGAGAACCGTCAAATTTGGACAGCTTTGCGACAGTCTGTGACCACCCCGGCCCCGGAGGATCCCCCGCATGAACCCACCTCAGACCCCTCACCAGCCGCTGACGCCTGAACAACAGGTCGCCTGGACCGCCGCGCTAGACCTGGCGCAGTCTTGCGAAGTGGATGCCCGCCATGCCCAGCAGGTCACCCGCCTGTCCTTGCGCCTGTTTGACCTGTTCGCCGATCTGCACCAGCTTGGCAGCCAGGAACGCTTCTGGCTGCAGTGCGCCGCCGTCTTGCATGATATCGGCTGGCTGGAGGGCTGGAAAGGCCACCATAAAGCCACGCTCCAAATCATCCTTAACACCAATCTGCTGCCCTTTGACGCCCGCACGCGGCTGATCATCGGCTCCATTGCCCGCTACCACCGCCGCGCCCTGCCCTCGCAGAAACACGACCATTTTGCCACCCTCTCTGCTGCCGAGCAGCAAATGGTCAGCCAGCTTGCTGCGCTGCTGCGCATTGCCGACGGCCTGGACCGCTTGCATCAAAACACAATCGCCGACCTGGAAGCCCAGATCGGCGAAAAGAAAGTCACCCTCCGTTGCAGCGTCCTGACTCGCCCGTCTGCCGAAGCCACCGCCGCCCTCGATAAGGCCGACCTATTTGAGCAGGTCTTCAACCGCAAACTGAAACTGACCTGGAAACTGGTTGCTTAGAACATCACGCCGCAGTCAAACGGCACCAGATTATTCTCCTCAACATTGGAAATGTCGGCCGGAGTTGTCCGCGAGATGGTATAGATCTGTTCGTAAAAACCACCCCAGTTGGTGAAGGTGACAATACGAACCTGGACCTGACCATCAAAAAATGCAACGGTGGGGGTGGGGTTAATCAGTAGTGATTTCGCCTTATCGTCCACGGGCATTTCTGATCCGAACTCACCCGTCGCATCAATAATCTGCCGGATCTTTTCCGATGTGCAGACAATCTGCACATCGTTGTAATTGGAATGCCAGAACAGATAGAATTGCCGCACCATGGTTGAAAAGACCACATATTGATAATAACCATCAGCGGTATCATCGGGCTGGATATAACTCATATAATCCCGCATCAACGCTGCATCGGGACTGGCATCCAGTTCCTCAACACTGCTGAAGGGCGCCTGCTCTTCCGGACGAACGTATAAAACCGGGAACCCGCCAAAGCCATCAAAATAATAGACATAATCCAGTCGGTAGCCTTCCTTGATCGTCAGGGCATCCAGAGCCTCGAAAAAGGCCATGGGGTCAAAATCGCCGGGCTGTGGCGCGTAACTGCCAACTTCTTGCGTAAAATGTTCTGGAATATAGCCGGTGGGAAGGACATTATTGACCTTCTCAATCACACCCTGCGGATCCATGATCTCATCTCCTCCATCTTTTGGCCGGTTGATGGCGCAGCCCAATGTAGAGCACAGCAGCATCCCGATGCCGGTTAATAAAACAATCTGGCGAAAACTAAACTTCATCTTTATCTCCTTGTTTGACTGACCTTTGAATGGGACTGGCAGACGTAGACTTCTGGCGTACAGCCGAGATAAAGACGCCTGGCGCAGCCGGGAAGTTCCCAGCCACAGCCCGTAAAACGCAAATTGTCTGGATCAGTTCCCCTAAAGACTGGCCAGAATATAAGCCAGCACCCCGGCCCCAATGGCACACAACATCACGCCGCCGGCAATCAGCACAGCCACCAGCGTCCAGTTCACCTTGCGGATTTGGCGGGAAACGTTATCCGCTCCGCTGACCGGCTCCTCAACCGCCGGGGCTGGCAGACTCTCCATGATGCGCACCAGTGCAAACAGGTCCTGCATCCAGGTGTTCACCTGCTCAGGGGTAAAGTTCGCGCTGAAAATCATCATCTTGTGACTGCCCGAAAGCTGCAGCCGCAGCGTCCCAGGGCGCAGCAGAATCTGCTGCCGGCTGAAATCGCCGTTCAGCGTCGTCAGCCGCCGCAAAATTTCCGCTGCCTGCGGGTCATTGACCAGGTCACGCACCCAGGCTTCGTCACTTGGAAAGACCGTCAAATCGCTCAACTCTGACGGTAACTGCATTGGAGCGCGTCCGGCCAGTTTTGCCAGAAAAATTGTGTCTCCCTGCCGCCCGGTGACGCCCATCCGGGTTTTGAGACTGGTCTGAATGTCAATGTCCAGAATGGGACCCCGGTAGTAATAGGTATCCACCTGCCGCCCCTGCACTGAGCCATGATACTGCCGGAACGTCATCAGATAATTGTTGCCAGCCAGCCCCCAGGGGGTAAAGGCGGCGTCCACCGTTCGCTTGCGCGCCGCCGTCACCCAGAGCAGCAGACCAACCCCGCCTCCGGTCAAAATCAGGAAAAACAGGCCCAGCGGAACAATTAGATACCAGATGCTAACGGTATCATTACTCATCACATAAAACAGCGGAACCAACACCAGCCCGCCAAACAGGCAGAGCATCACAATCCCGGCAATCATATAAACGATAATGGATCGTCCGCAGCCGCGCCCAACTTCTTGACCGATGGTGCCCATAATCAACTCCTTTGGCAATCACAGGGGAATAATATGATTATAGACATATTTTGACAGACAGGCGTCAAAACATCGTCAAATTTTTCCAAAATCCGTTCTTGACAATCCCCAGTCTCTCGGGTAAAATCGGCTTACTCAAATCAAACGGGCCTGTAGCGCAGTTGGGAGCGCGCCTCAATCGCACTGAGGAGGCCAGGGGTTCGACTCCCCTCAGGTCCACTGGGGATTGACCCCTCTGTACTTTACAAGCACGGAACAGTTTATATGGGCCCATAGCGCAGTTGGGAGCGCGTCTCAATGGCATTGAGAAGGCCGAGGGTTCGAATCCCTCTGGGTCCACAAACAAAAGCCAGAGCAGGAGTAGTAGATCATCCGTCAGCGAGTCGGGAGAGCAAGGTGAAAGCCCGACACGATGCCCAACGGAGCATCAGCCAGATCGAACTCGCCTGCTGCGCTTCTTTTTCAGGAAGCAGGCTGTGCCGGTGAAAACTAGTAACCGGCAACGGGTTCGCCCGTTAGAGCGTTCTGAGCGGCCGGCAAGCTGTGTGCGAACCGGCAATCAGGGTGGTACCGCGGAGCATGCCTTCGTCCCTGTCTGGACGAGGGCTTTTTTGTTTCTCCGCCCGGAACCCCAAACCAACATTCCTTTCTTTTTCGGAGGTGCTGCATGAGCGAACAAATCTACAATCCCGCAGAAATTGAAGCCAGATGGCAGGCCCGCTGGGCCGCTGATCGCCTCTACGAGGCTGACGTGGATCCCGCCCGTCCCAAACATTACGCCCTGACCATGCTTCCCTATCCCTCTGGAGACCTCCATATCGGCCACTGGTACGCCATGACCCCCTCAGATGCCCAGGCGCGCTTCATGCGCATGCAGGGCTACAATGTCCTGTTTCCCATGGGGTTTGACGCCTTCGGCCTGCCTGCCGAAAACGCCGCCATCCGCGATAACATTCACCCCCGCATCCGCACTATGGCAAACATCGAGCGCATGCGCAAGCAAATGCGCCGGATGGGCGCCATGTTTGACTGGCGGCGCGAGATCGTCACCTGCGACCCGGCTTATTACCGCTGGACGCAGTGGTTCTTCGTCCAGTTCTACAAGAACGGGCTGGCTTACCGCAAACACTCCCCGGTGGACTGGTGCCCCAAGTGCAACACCACCCTAGCCCGCGAGCAGGTCTGGGGCGATGACCGTCACTGCGAGCGCTGCGGCACCCCGGTCATCAAGAAAAACCTGGACCAATGGTTCTTCCGCACCACCCGCTACGCCGAAGAATTGCTCTCTTACGAAGGCCTGGATTGGCCTGAAACGGTGCGCGTGCTGCAAACCAACTGGATTGGCCGCTCCAATGGCGCCCACGTGACCTTTACCACGGAAACCGGCTCCCCGCTGACCGTCTTCACCACCCGCCCCGATACGTTGTGGGGTGTCACCTTCATGGTCCTGGCGCCGGAACATCCCCTGGTTGCTGAGATTACCTCAGAGGCGCAGCGCCCTCTGGTGCAGGCCTACATCGAACAGGCCACCCGCCAGACCGATGTGCAGCGTGAGGCTGCCGACAAAGAAAAAACCGGCGTCTTCACCGGCGGCTACGCCATCAACCCGGTCAATGGTGAGCGGGTGCCCATCTGGATCGCCGATTACGTCTTGATGACCTACGGCACGGGCGCCATCATGGCTGTCCCTGCCCACGACCAGCGCGACTTTGAATTTGCCCGCAAATTCAACCTGCCCATTCGGATCGTTATCCAGCCGTCTGACCTGGAACCCATTCGCCCGGAAGATCTGACTGCCGCCGTGCCTGCCTCGGGCGACATGGTCAATTCTGGCCCACTCACCGGTACCCCCGGCGCTGAGGCTTTCCAGCGCGCCGTAGGCTACCTGGAAGCGCGTGGATTGGGCAACGGTGCGGTTAACTACAAGCTGCGTGACTGGTTGATCTCCCGTCAGCGCTACTGGGGCGCCCCCATCCCGATCGTCTACTGCCCGGCCTGCGGCCCGGTGGCTGTGCCCGAAAGCCAGTTGCCTGTTCTGCTGCCCGATGATGTGGAATGGAAGCCCACTGGCGAAAGCCCCCTCAAGCTGCACCCCACCTGGCGGTTTACCACCTGCCCACAGTGCGGTGGCCCTGCCGAGCGCGAAACCGACACCATGGATACCTTCATGTGCTCGTCCTGGTATCACCTGGGCTATTTGAACAAAGGCATGAGCGACCAGTACCCCTTCCCGCCGGAAGAATATGACTACTGGATGCCTGTAGATACCTACACCGGCGGCATTGAACATGCCACCATGCACCTGATTTACACCCGCTTCTTCCACAAAGCCTGCCGTGATGTTGGCATCACCGAGGGCCACTCCGGCATGCTGCGCCTGCGCAATCAGGGCATGGTGCTGGGAGAAGACGGCGAAAAAATGTCCAAGAGCCGCGGCAACGTGATCGCTCCCGATGATCTGGTGGATGCCTATGGTGCCGACACCATCCGCGCCTTCCTGATGTTCTTCTGCCGCTGGGAAATGGGCGGTCCCTGGTCCAGCGGCGGCATTGAGGGCACCTCTCGCTGGCTGCGCCGGGTCTGGTCGGCTGTCATTGACCCTGCTCCCATGGCCGCGCCCGATCCCGTTCTGGTGCGCCAGTTGCGCCGCAAGGTTCATCAAACCCTGCGCTCCGTCACACGCGACTATCAGGCCTTTGAGTTCAACACGATCGTCTCATCCTTGATGGAGCTGATGAACGAAATGCTGCGCGTCAAATCAGCCGGTCTGTGGAACAGCCCTGCTTGGAACGAAGCCGTTGAGCTCTACTTGAAAATGTTGGCGCCCATCTGCCCGCACATCTCTGAAGAGCTGTGGGCACGCCTGGGCAAGCCCTATTCCATCCACAACCAGCTCTGGCCCGCTGTGGATGAGGCTGCTGCTGCTGAAGATGAGATTACCCTGGTCGTCCAGGTCAATGGCAAAGTGCGTGACCGCATCACCCTGCCCGCCGATGTAACCGAAGAAGCCGCCAAAGCCGCCGCCCTGTCCAGCGAGGTGATCCAGAAACATCTGGAAGGCAAGCCTCCGCGCCAGGTTGTCTATGTCCGCGGCCGCTTGGTTAACATCGTTGTGTAATTCCGATGCCCGGATGGTGCACATGCTCACCCCGGTCCAAAACTGAATAGAAAACCCATGCTGTCAAGAGGCGAACCAGTAAGGTTCGCCTCTTTGGTAGAGCGGGGTGTTCCCAATCTCAAACCTCGCCCGCAATCGTGACATTCATCCTGATTGACAATCCCTATCCCGCGTGCTATACTCCAATCATCGTAATAATCTGATTAATCAATCAAAAAGAGGCTGCTCGCCATGCTGCGTGAGCGTAACGTGCTGGAACAATCAGCTTTTTTGCAATATCTGACGGAGCGGACCGATGCGGAGGGGGATAGGCTGCCGCCGCTTTCTGAGTTAAGCCAGCAGCTTGGGGTCAGTATTGCCAGCTTGCGTGAACAGCTCGAAGTCGCCCGGACGCTGGGGGTGGTGGAAGTGCGTCCCAAGGTCGGCATCCGCCGCCTGCCCTACCGCTTTAAGCCCGCCGTGCTCACCAGCCTGGGTTATGCCGTCTCGCTGGATACCAGGTCTTTCCGCGCTTTCTCTGATCTGCGCAACCACCTGGAAATGTCCTATTATATGGCGGCGGTCAGCCTGCTCAAGCTCGAAGATCACGCCGAACTGCGAGCGCTGGTCCAAAGCGCTCAGGCCCGGCTCAACCGCCCCACGCCGCAAATCCCCCACGCTGAACATCGCGACCTGCACTTGCTCATCTACCGCCGCCTCAACAATCCCTTTGTCACCGGCCTGCTGGAAGCCTACTGGGATATGTATGAGGCAATCGGCCTGAACGTCTATACTGACATGGTCTATCTCAAGCGTGTCTGGGAATACCATGATCGCATGGTTGAAGCGATTTGCGTTGGCGATTTCGCCACCGGTTATCAGGCTCTGATCGATCATATGAACCTGATTTACGAACGTTCAAAATCGGACGGCGCTCAAAAATTTGAGTAGCCCCCGAATATTTACCATCACTGTTCAGTACACCTATTGAGGAGAGCTATGGCTGAAGAAACCCCTGCACCTGCCAGCCCGGCCCGTAAGCCGATCGTCAACGACTTTTGCATTACTTTTAGCACGATCAATGGCTCGGGGAGCGCTACGGCAAATAATATCCTCCTGCGCGCATTTTTCCGCATGGGCATCCCGGTATCGGGGAAAAATATCTTCCCTTCCAATATCCAGGGGCAGCCCACCTGGTATTCCCTGCGCCTGAGCAAAGACGGCTACCTGGCCCGCCTGGAACGTGACGACATTGTGGTCGCCATGAACCCTGCCACCATTGCCAAAGAAGTTGGCTTTATTGTCCCCGGTGGTGTGCTGATTTATGCCGATGACATCAAACTGACCGAGCTGCGCCCGGATATTATTGCCTACCCCATGCCGGTCAAGCAGCTTGTCAAAGAGTCCGAAGTCGCTCCCGGCTTGCGCGACTATATCGCCAACATGGTCTATGTAGGTGTAGTGGGCTATCTGCTGAAGATGCCCCTGGACGTACTACGCCAGACCATTGAGGTCCACTTCAAGGGCAAGCAGAAGGCCATTGACTCCAACTTCGGCACCGTGCGCGCCGCCTATGAATGGGCTGCCGCCAACCTGACCAAAACCGACCCCTACGAAGTAACCCCCATGGATCGTACCAAGGGCTACATCATGACCGATGGCAATACCGCCGGTGCGCTGGGTTCTCTGTATGGCGGTATGCAGTTCTGCGGCTGGTACCCCATTACCCCGGCCTCATCCCTGGTTGAATCCTTCACCGACTATGCTGCCCCTCTCCGCACTGACCCCGAAACCGGCAAGCAAACCTTTGCCGTGGTTCAGGCCGAAGATGAACTGGCTGCTGCCGGCATGATTGTGGGCGCTGGCTTTGCCGGCCTGCGCGCCATGACCGCCACCTCTGGCCCGGGCCTCAGCCTGATGGCTGAGTACCTCAGCCTGGCCTACTATGCCGAGGTTCCGCTCGTCATCTGGGATGTACAGCGGGTTGGCCCCAGCACGGGCCTGCCCACCCGCACCGCCCAGTGCGATATCACCGAGGCCTACTTCATTGGCCATGGCGATACCCAGTTCATCCTGCTCTTCCCCGGCTCCGTCCAGGAATGTTTCGAGTTCGGCTGGCGCGCCCTCGACTATGCCGAGCGCTACCAGACTCCCGTCCTCGTCATGTCGGATCTCGACCTGGGCATGAACTACTGGATGACCCCCGCCTTTGAATACCCCGATCAACCCATGGATCGTGGCAAAGTGCTGTGGGAAGAAGATCTTGAGAAAATGATCAAAGAACGCAACGGCGATTGGGGCCGCTACCTGGATATTGATAACGATGGCATCCCCTACCGCACCGTGGCTGGCAACCGCCACCCCCGCAGCGCCTACTTTGCGCGTGGTACCGGACATGATGAATATGCCCGCTACAGCGAAGAGCCCGATGTCTGGGAACGCGTCCTCAACCGCATCGCCAAAAAATTCGAAACCGCCCGCAATCAACTGGTCAAACCCGTCATCCAGAGCCGCCAGGGCGCCCGCATTGGCATCCTCTCGGTAGGCTCTACCGACCCGGCGATTATCGAAGCGCTCGACTGCCTCCAGGCGGATCATAACCTGCCCGCCGATTACCTGCGGGTGCGCGCGATCCCCTTCTCTGATGAAGTCTACGACTTCATCCGCAACCACGACCGTATCTATGTTGTGGAAATGAACCGCGATGGTCAACTGCACCAGATTTTGCGGCTCAATATCCCCGATTGCACATCCAAATTGATTTCTGTTGCCCATATTGACGGTATGCCTTTGACCGCCAAATGGATCTGTGATCAAATCACCACGCAGGAGGCGAAGTAACATGGCGACTCAAGCTGCTCAACAACTCAACCAGGCCGGTCTTTCCCGTGCCGATTATAAAGGCGCCCCCAGCACCCTCTGCCAGGGCTGCGGTCACAATGGCATCGCCAGCCAGATCACCTCTGCACTCTACGAATTGAATGTTGTTCCCGAAACAGTGGTAAAGTTCAGCGGCATTGGCTGCTCCAGCAAAAGCCCCACCTACTTCCTCAGCCGCTCATTCGCCTTCAATGGCGTTCACGGGCGCATGCCTTCGCTGGCCCTCGGCGCGCTGTTCGGCGACGCCCGGCTGCATGGCATTGGCGTCAGCGGTGATGGTGATACCGCCAGCATTGGCATCGGTCAGTTCAAGCACATCGTCCGCCGCAATATGCCCATGGTTTATATTGTCGAGAACAATGGCGTCTATGGCCTGACCAAAGGTCAGTTCTCCGCCACGGCAGAGCTTGGCCTCTCCCTCAAACGCCAGGGCACCAACCCCTTCCTGCCGGTGGATATCTGCCTGGAAGCACTGGCTTCAAACGCCTCTTTTGTGGCACGCTCCTTTGCAGGCGATCCTCGCCAGCTCAAAGAACTGCTCAAAGCGGCCTACAGCCACCGTGGCATTGCCGTGATTGATATCATCAGCCCCTGCGTCACCTTCCACAACCAGGATGGCTGGCTGCATTCCTATACCTACGGCAAAGAGCACGAAGAACCCCTGCACGAGATTTCTTACGTCCCCGCCCGTGATGAAGTCACGGTTGAGGATTTTGAAGAAGGCACCACGCGCGATGTGGAACTCCACGATGGCGCTGTGATTCGCCTCAAGAAACTGGAACGCGATTACGACCCCACCAACCGCGCTGCTGCCTTCCAGATTTTGGAAGAAGCCAACCAGAGCGGCGAACTGGTCACCGGTTTGATCTATGTCAATCCAGAAATTCCCTCCATGTTCGATGCCTACAACTTGCCCGAGGAAGGCCTCAACCGCTTGCCAGCCCACAAACTGCGCCCCACCCCCGAGTCGTTGGATCGCCTCAACGCCTCATTCGCCTGATCCAACGCCCATAGCCTGAAGACAAACCGCCCGGATATATTTGCCCGGGCGGTTTCTATTCGACCCGAAAAACGCCTCTATCAGCCCTTTCCGATGGGCCGGTTGGGGTCGCGAATCCACTCACTCCACGAACCCGGATACAGCCTGGCATCAGGCATTCCGGCATAGGCCATTGCCAGCAGGTGAAAAGCCGAGGTCACCCCCGACCCGCAGTAGAAAACAGTTCTCTCCGGCGGGGTGGAACCCAGCAGTGCTGTAAACTGCTCGCGCAGCGTTTCTGGTGGCAGCGGCAGACCGCCCGCCTGCAAGTTCAGCGTGTGCGCCCGGTTAACCGCACCCGGAATTCTCCCCGCCACCGGGTCAATCGGTTCTTGCTCGCCCCGGTAGCGCTCGGGTGTGCGCGCATCCACCACCAGCCAGTTCGAATCATCGCGCACACGATTGACTTCTTCGGCTGTCAAAAAACACCTGCTCTGCGGCTCTCCGTTGAACTGAGTGATTGGGTTGGTCTCATCGCCGCTTCGGGTGGTGCGGCCCTCCCGCTCCCACAGCGGAAATCCCCCCGCCAGCACCGCCACCGCCGCATGTCCATACAGTCGCAGCATCCACCACAACCGGGCGGCAAAAGCACCCGCGGCGGTATCAATCACCACCACCTGTTTGCTGGCGTCAATCCCCAGCTTCCCCATAGCCGAGCAGAACGCTCCCGGCTCTGGCAGGGGGTGGCGTCCGGTTTGTGGGCCGGTTGACCCAGACAGGTCGCGGTTCAGGTCGGCATAGACCGCACCCGGAACATGAGCGCGCCGGTAATCTTCCCGGCCCCATTCAGGTTTCATCAAATCAGTTCGGCAGTCCACCAGCACCCAGTCGGGTTGATTCAGGTGTTTAGTCAGTTCGTCAGCCGTGATAAATGTCGTGAACATTGGCCTATCCTTCCTTTACAAACAGGTATCGGCGTTCCAGCGCCCGGCGAATCCGTTTCTGCCGTTCGCGTGAGAGTGGGTAGAACCAGGCAAACCCAATCGCGCCAATCAGCAGCACGGCCACAAACGGCCCCGTCAGCAGCCGGATGACCTGCAGGGTCGTCTCTGATTGGGTGAAGACTTGCGCATCTGCCGGAGGCGCCTGGTAACCAAACCAGCCCAGAAATTGCAGCGTGATGAAAGTCGCCAGCGCACTGCTCAACTTGCGGATGAAATTGATGGCGCCGTAATACATGCCCTCGCGGCGGGTATGCGTACGCAGCTCATCCCAGTCAATCACATCCGGGAAAATTGCCTCGGGCAGAACATGTGCGGTGGAAACACTCAACCCTGCCAGCGCCGCCAGCATCAGCATCAGGGTGGTTTGCTGAGGCTGCAGCGAATAAATCAACAACTGCACCCCAATCCAGAAGCCCATCCCGGCAATGTAAGCAAACCGCTTGCTGAACCGCCGCGCCAGCCAGCCCCACAGCGGTATGGCTGCCGTGGCCGTAATCAACAACACCCCAAAGATTGCCGATTCCAGGGGCAGCCTCACACCCAAGAGGTTTACCTTGGCCAGTAGGTTGCCCTCGCCCACCCAGTAGAGCAGATAATACGGCAGCATCAGCCCCACCACATCAAATGAAATCCAGTTCAGCACGTAGAAACCCGCCGCAAATCGGAACGGCCGGTTAGCCCACAGCACCCGGATGGTTTTACGAAATGTAAGCTGCTCCTCGGGCGGTTGAGGCGGAGCATCTTGTTCGCGCAGGCTGAAGAAGATCAGCAGCAGCGGCAGCACTGCCAGTCCGCCAAACAGCGCCCCCACTGTCACATAGCCCTGCTGTTGGCTGTACCCGGCTTTAACCACCGCATCCAGAATCCCCGGTGCCGCCACAGCCGTTGCCAGGGAAGCCAGCAGATTAAAGAACATCCGGTAGCTGGTCAGAGAGGTGCGCTCATCATAATCCTTTGCCAGTTCCGGAGTCAGCGAAAGATATGGCACTGTGACCAGGGTCTGGAGTGTGTCGCTGACCATATAGGCCAGCGTCACATGGATCATCAGCATGACCTGGCTCTGCCAGGGCGGCGCCCACCACAACAGCACAAAGGCCAGCGCAAACGGCACCGCAAACAGCAAAATGAATGGCCGCCGTCGCCCCCAGCGCGTACGCACATTATCGCTCAGCGCCCCAATAATTGGATCGTTGACCGCATCCCATACAATGCTGATCAGTGCCGCTAGTGAAGCCAGCCGCGCATCCAGCCCCACCACATCCGTCAGAAAGATGGCGTAGAATAGCTGCCGCAGTACGTTGAAGCTGGCCTTGCTCCAGTCGCCAGAGCCGTAGATCAGCTTTTGCAGCCGTGTCAGCGGTGCTGCGGCAGCGTTACGCATCTGGCTCACCCAATCGGCAGGCGGTAAGTGCGGTGCCGCAGATGGAATTTGACGCCCATGGTTTCGTGGTCTGCCTTGCTGCGGGCATTGCGCTCATCCACCTGGATAATGTTTACCCGCTCAACATTGCGGGCGCGCAGCGTCTTTTCAATTTCATTGTACAGCAGGGCGTTGGCGCCTCGCCCCTGGTACTGCGGCAGCAGCCCAATTGCGCTTCCGTCAATCACTTTAGAAGTCTTCTGTGCCCGCATTACCAGAATCCACCCCAGCGGCCACAGCCTCCCTCGAATGGCCCGCAGCGCCGGCGCAATATTGGGGAATGTCATCGCAAAACCGGCAATTTCATCGCCCTTCATCACCAGTTTGATCAATGCCGGGTCTGCCAGCGAGATGAACCCGCGCGCCAGCAGTTCAAATTCAGCCGGTGTAGTGGGATAATAGCCTGCATTGGTATGAAAGGCCTCGTGATGCACCTTCTCCACCCGCGGAATCCAGGGATACATTTCTTTTTTGGTCTTGCAGGCCATAATAGAAAAGCCACCCTGTTCGAGCACGCGTTCAGCGATTCCGTGGACGCGCTCCCCAATATCGGCGCTTTTCAGCAGCATGCCCGACAAATGATCGTTTTCTTTGGTAAAGCCATAGCTGTCAAACAGGGTCTGATAATAAGGGTAATTGTATAAAATCCCAATCGGCATATACGGGTCATCAAAACCTTCCACTAGCAGCCCCGCTCCATTGGATCGGATGATGCCTTTACCCGCCAGCAGCAAGTCCAACTCGCGCTCGCGTGCCCAGCCCACCGCCGCATCAAACAGCCCATTGGCAGCCTGCTGGTCATCGGCCGCATCAAAATAATAAAGAAATCCGGTTTGTTCATGGTGGTGGGCGCAGTAGTTGCGGTTATGCAGCGCCGCAATCCGCCCCACCACCTGCCCTTCGCTTTCAGCAACGAAAAAATCAGCCTCGGAATGTTGGTAGAATGGGTGCTTGTCCCGATCCAGCACCAGCTCCATTTCTGAGCGCAGGGGTGGCACCCAGTAAGGCGATTTGCGGTACAACCGGTAAGGCAGGTCAATAAACTGACGCGCATCATCCCGATTGCGCGTATCAATCTTTCGGATTTGCATGGTTTTTCTCCTCAGTCAACAATAATGGGGCTTCTTCTTTCAGTAATTTCAAAAAGCTTTGAACAATCTCCGGGTCAAAATGGCTGCCCGAATTTTGCAGCAGATACTCGCGCACCTGGGCTTCGGGCCAGGCAGGGTGGTAAGGGCGCTCGCTCCGCAGCCCGTCCCACACATCGATCACACAGAATATTCGCGCTGCCAGCGGAATTTGCTCACCGCGCAACCCAAACGGATACCCGCTGCCATCCCACCGTTCATGGTGATACAGGGGGATATCCATGGAGTCTTTCAAGTACGGAATGGTTGCCAGCAGCTGCTGCGCATAGGTTGGATGCAGCCGCATCACCTCCCATTCCTGCTCGCTCAAAGGCCCGTTTTTATACAGAATCGAATCCGGAATAGCTATTTTACCAATATCATGCAGCAACGCGCCATAGCGAATGTGGGTCAGCGCAGGTTCTGCCAGACCCATCCGTTTGGACAGTCGCATGGTCATGTCAGTGACGCGTACTGAATGACCCTGCGTCTCATTATCGCGCAGCGCCAGTGCTTTAGCCAGCCCTTGCAGGGTGGTGTCATAAGCAATCAACAAATCATCATGCGAGTTCTGCAGTTCGCTCAACAACCGGGCGTTTTGAATAGCTACCCCAGCTTGGTCTGCAAAAGCCTGCAGCAGGTTAGCATGTTGCTGCGTGAAGAAATTGGGCGTGGTGCTGTCCAGGTTGAGGAACCCGATTACGACGCCTTTGTCACGGACTGGCGCACCCACATAGGACGCAATCCAGGCGGTTTCACTGATGCTTACCCAGAACTGTGATTGCGCCGTATTCGAGATCAACAGTGCCTCGCCTGTCCGCTTCATCCACATCAACCCCGGAAACCGTCCCAGTGGAAAGACCTGCTGAGTGGCCCATTCCTGAACATTGAAATTCTCGTAGCCGCGGGCCGCTGCCATGTGCACTGTCTCGCCGGCTTCGCCCAGCAGCATAATATTTGAAACCGAATGCGGCACTACCCGGCCCACATTATCCAGAATGCGATCCAACACTTCTTTAAAATCCAGCGTGCTGGTGATGGCTGCCGCAGTATTCCGCAGCGCCTCCGCCAGAATGCGCTGCTCGCGTTCTGTCTTTTCCCGCTGCCGCAGTGCAGCTTGCCGCTCTTCAAGCGCGCCGAGCATGTGTTCAAAATTATTTGCCAGCTCATGAATTTCTGTGAACGCCGGATGCTCACTCGCCAGACTGGCCCGGCGAGATGCATCGCCTTCGGCCAGCGCCGTGGCTGTTTGGGAAAGCTGTGTCAGCGGCTGCACAATCCGGCGAAAAATTTGACGGCGGATGCCCAGCAAAATCAGTAACCACAACCCCAGCAGCACAGTTCCAGAAAATCCCAGAAAAACAAGATTGAGCCAGTAGGCCCTGATCACTGGCACTTCAGAAGTAACGATCCACGGCGCCTCTTCCAGCGGGGTGGTGGACTGGAAATAATATTCTCCTTCTACCAGGATAATCCGCTGTCCAATGCCTTTTTGCGTGGGTGACCAAGGCTGCACATATGCCAGGTTGGCTTGCTGCGCCACCAAGGCGGTATTGGGGTGCGCCAGCAGTGTGCCGCTGGCATCTGTAACAAAAACCACCTGCCCAAAAATGGGATTGGGCTCCGATTCCACCACTTCTTGCAGCTTATCCAGGCTCAACTCGCCCACAGTCACATAACCGTTGAGCATGGTCCGGCTCAGGTATACGGTCAATTGCCCCGTGCGCGAAGAAATGAATGGATGCGAGATGTTGGTTGTCCGGCGTGGATCGCGCTGGCGGTAGTAAGCCTGGTTTGACATATCCAAACCCAGATACAGCGGATCCAGCGGGCTGATGGCAATAATCTTTGCTTCCCCATCTAAAATGTAAAGCGAATTGAAATAGGGATTATTGACCCGCATACCGTCTAGATGAATCTGGGTTTCGTCCAGGGTGCTGGTCCGACTGATTTCTGCGGTAGAGTTCAGTGCTTCAACCGCATGAAGCAAATAATCGTCTAGACGCAGCGCCATTGAGCGTGTCAGTTGAAGCTGCTCTTGCCCCAGGTAACGGGCGTTGAGATAAGCATTCAGCCCAATCAAGGCCAATGCTAAAATAGCCGATGGAATGAACAGTCCATTGACCAGAATCTTGAGCAGCGTCCGGTTTAGTGGCAGAGGCCTGGTTGGGGGAGGCATGGGAATACCTGGGATAATTTATTGTACTCATGCCAGCGAGGATAATCAAGCTGCTGGGTGGTTTGATTATTGAATGTATATACATTTGAACTCCCCCCGGTTTTCAGGGTTCAAAAATCCAGAATCCGCTATAATTGACTTGACTCAGACGATCACTACCCTGAGGAGGTTCCCATGGCGAACTTAACCCTTTTAATCTATTTGGCTATCCTGCTTGCAATCATCATCCTGATGATTTTCCTGCTCATCTGGATCTTCCGGCGCGCTCGCCGCAAGAAGGCTGCCCCCGGCGCATCCGCTCCGATGCAGACCCCCGTCGAGCCTGCCGCGGCAGAGCCCCCATTGGCTGTCCGCGCCGCAGAAATCCCCGTAGTGACTGCTGCCGACGACCTGAAAATTATTGAAGGCATTGGCCCCAAGATCGAACAAATCCTCCACGCGGCTGGCATTACCACCTATGCCGCCCTGGCCGCGGCAGACGCCGCTCACCTGCGCGAGATTCTTTCGGTCGCCAACCTGCGGATTGCCGACCCTGCCACCTGGCCAATGCAGGCCAAACTGGCGGCTGAAGGTCAGTGGGCTGAACTGGAAACCCTTCAGGGCCAGCTCAAAGGCGGACGCGAGCGCTAATTTTCTTGCAGCAAGCGCACTGGCGGCCAGTAGATGACCTCTACCTGCGTGTTTTCGGGAATCAGCGAATATACCCTCGCCAGCGATGCACTGCGCGCCTGACAAATGAGGGTCGCCAGCGTCAGCCCGTGGCTGACGATTAAGACGCGCCCACGGGGGTGTCTGCGGCAAATCTCACTGATCGCCTGTGCTGCTCGCCCGGCAACTTCAATCACACTTTCTCCACCCGGCGCCCGTGACCGGGCAGGATTATTCCAGTGTTCTTCCAACAGTTGGGTGTGCCGCTCACGCACATCATCCAGATATTCCCCCTGCCACTCTCCCTGATGAATCTCGCGCAGTCGGGCATCCAGCCGCAGGGGCAGCCCCAGCGTTCGGGTCAGCAGTTCAGCCGTCTGTCGCGCTCGCGAAAGATCGCTGCTGTAAAGCGCTTCAAACGCTTCGCCTTCCAGTCTGTTTGCCAGGTCTGCCGCCTGCTGCAACCCCGTCAAATTCAGCGGGATGTCGGCCTGTCCCTGGTAGCGCTTTTCCAGGTTCCAATCAGTCTGACCATGCCTTACCAGCCACAATTCAGTCATCCCTATCCTCCACCAGCGGCCGTGTCTTTAGCATCCATTCCTCGTATTGCGTCACCCGTCTGAATCCCAGTTTTTGATAGCAGGCAATCGCCGCTGTGTTATCAGCCCGTACGTTCAGTCCAATCGTGCCCACCCGGTTGCCCAGCGCCTGGCACAAGGCCCCGGTAACGGCTGTCCCCAGCCCGCTGCCGCGCAGCTCGGGCAGGGTGGTAATGTTTCCCAGCGCTGCCACGCCCTGCGCTGGCGAATAGACGTGCACCCCCGCCACACTCACCAGCCTGCCAGACCGCCAGAGCCCATAATACTGCCCGGTTTCAATCATCCGCGGGTCAAACCAGTTGCCGGGGTAAGCAGCCTCATAAAAGCCGATCAGTTCCGGCAGATCTTCAATCTTAACCTGCCGGATTTTATCCGCAGGGTGTGGCAGACTGCCCGCTCCAGTCCTTTCTTGCAGAGCCATTTTGTCGTGCACCCCGTACGATTCCATCTGATATTCTGCCCGCAGGAACCCAAAATCCATCCCGGCTGGCAGGTGCGCATAAAACTGTCGCGGCAAAAATGGCAGCAGCGCCTTAAGCAGGTTAATCATCGGTTGGTCGTCGGCAGCGGCGGTAGCCAGTAAAATGGGCAGCTCTGAGCCTGTATAAAGCAGCGCCAAACGCTCAATATCGCCGTGATTCAGACTGGCATACCAGGTGGTATAGGGCCAGAAGAAATCATCTAAATCTCCCAGTTCATACAGATGAACCAGCAGGTCTTGTCGTAAATAGGCCGCAATGGCCGCACGATCGTGCAGAATCGTGGGAATCATAGGTTTTGTGGCGGCGGCAGACCGGGGGTGCGGCCACCCAGCCAGGCGGTTAGCCCCGCGGCGCCAAACACCAGCAGTTCATCGATCGGCCCGGGGATAAAACCGCCTACCAGCGCGTATAACCCTGCCAGTACCAGCGGGATCACAATCCAGCGGGGCGTGTTGGGTTGGCGGCGCAGCCAGAGCAGGAACGTCAGCAGGCCGCCCAGAACGCCTGCGGCAGCATCGTCCAGGCCCAGCGGCAGGGCGTCGGGCAGAATATTGTAGAGCGCGCCCATCAAAAACGGCAGCGCCACAATAAATTTGGATGGGTTACGCACCTGTGCCAAAAACAACAGGCTGAACAGAAAAAATACCCCAAACAGAACTCCGGCAATCAGCAAGCCGGTTTTGAATCCTTTTATACTCCAGCCTAAAATTAAGCCCACCACCGGGAAGAGGATCCCCATCGCGCCTGTGGCGATTGCCAGACGGGTCTTTTCGCTGTCGTTCATTGAACTTCCTGCAAAGCCAGCTCATCAACGGCATTGAGGATTTGCCGGGTCAGGTCCTCCATCCCGGCATAGCGAATGGTCCAGCGCGAAATACCACTCAGGGTGGTGGAGAGGTCCGCCTCTTGCGGCACCGCGGCCATAACTGGAATATTATGCGCATAGGCGTAGCCCGCTTCAATCCCCAGGCCCACGCCCTTATCAGACAGATTCACCACCACCAGGCTGCAGCGTTCCAGCAGGTCAAAGGTCTGCCGCATCAACTCTGCCGCCGAAAGGCTCACCATCCCCCAGTTTTCAATATCCCGCACCACGCACTGAACTTTCAGTCCGTGTTCTGCCAGCGCAGCAGTTAATGCCTCCACCCAGGCGCGGTTGCGTTGATCAGCGTAAAATTTTATTGAAAGAAAAATATCCACCCGGTATCAATCTTCTTGTGGGCTGGTTTCGTAGTTAGCCAGGCTTGTATCTGCTGCCGCATCCAGGGCGCGAGCCAGGCGGCGCGCTTCCAGCGGGGTGAGGGAGATGCGAACCTCATCAGCTCGTAAGATGCGCTCTTCTTCCGGGCAATCTTCTTCGAGACAGATGCAGATATTGTCTTCAAAGGTGCTGTCATCTTCGTCGTAGTAGATTTTAACTCGCAGCGAACCATCCAACAGCAAGATATCCATCTCACACCTCAAAAAAATTAATGCCTCATCCCAATCCAGTTGGGGAGAACCTTAACCTAATCTTCAAAGATGGAAATGGCGCCTTCCGGGCATTCCTCTGCCGCCTGGCGGACATCGCCCTCAGTTCCGACGGGAACTTCATCTACAATGACAACGGCAAACCCGCCATCTGAGAGTTGGAAGACGTTAGGCGCAATCGTTTCACACACGCCGCAGCCGATGCAAATGTCGGGGTCTACAAAAGCTTTCACGCAGCCTTCTCCTTGAAGGGGAATAATGATGTTAGCATTATAGATGCAAGCGCGGTAATTCGTCAATGGCACCCACAAATTTAATCTCACATTTCTTTTTGTTGGTTTGGCCTGTTCGCCAGGTGCAGAATTTATGCTTATGCTCTTCTGCCCGCTGCCTCCACCCAGCCGTGATAGAATAGAAGCATGGATCTCTTTGACCACGCCATGCAGTCTCAAATGGATCAGGAAGCCCCGCTGGCTGCCCGGCTGCGCCCCCGTAACTTTGATGAATTTATCGGTCAGGAGCACATTGTTGGCGCCGGGCGCTTGCTGCGCCGCGCCATTCAGGCAGATCGCCTGTTTTCGTCCATCATTCTTACCGGCCCGCCCGGCACAGGTAAAACCACCTTGGCGCAGTTAATTGCCCAGCATACCCAGGCGCATTTTGAGTCCATTTCCGCTGTCCTGGCGGGAGTGGCCGACCTGCGCCGTGTGATTGTTGAGGCTCAAGAGCGTCGCCGCCTGCAGCGCAAGCGCACCATCCTTTTTATAGATGAAGTTCACCGCTGGAACAAAGCCCAGCAAGATGCCCTGCTGCCCCATGTTGAGAGTGGCATGGTCACGTTGATCGGCGCCACCACCGAGAACCCCTACTTTGACGTTATTCCAGCACTGGTCTCGCGCTCGCGTGTTTTTGAGCTCAAACCCCTGACGGATGAGCAGTTGAGCACTGTGCTTGACCGGGCCCTTACGGATCCAGAACGCGGCTATGGTCGTTTGACAGTTCATCTGGATGACGACGCCCGGGCGCATTTCCTGCGCCTCTGCGGCGGCGATGCCCGCAACCTGCTCAATGCCCTGGAATTGGCCGTGGAAACCACCCAGCCGACCCTTGCCGGTGAAATTCACGTCACCCTGGCGGTGGCTGAAGAATCCATCCAGCGCCGGGCGGTGGTCTATGGCAAGAACGGCGATCCGCATTACGATACTATCTCTGCCTTCATCAAGTCTGTGCGTGGTTCAGACCCCGATGCCGCCCTCTACTGGCTGGCCAAAATGCTCCACGCTGGCGAAGATCCCCGCTTCATCCTGCGCCGCCTCATCATCCTGGCGGGTGAAGATATTGGCCTGGCTGAACCCCGCGGATTGCTGGTGGCAGTTGCCGCCGCCCAGGCTTTTGAATACATTGGTTTCCCGGAGGGCGTTTTCCCCATTGTCGAAGCCACCCTGTTTCTGGCAACGGCGCCCAAGTCCAATTCCACCACGGGGTATTTTGAAGCCCTCAAACGCATCGAGCAGTCTGGCGCCGGCCCCATTCCCCTGCCTCTGATGGATGCCAGTCGTGATGCTGCCGGATTGGGGCATGGCAAGGGCTATCAATATCCACACAGCTTCTCCGGACATTTTATCCCACAGCAATACCTGCCTACCGAAGTGCTTGGAACCCATTTTTACCAACCCTCTGACCAGGGCGAGGAATCCGCTGCCGCGGCGCGCGTTGCCGCCTGGCGGGCCGCCCAGGCCGCAGCCCTCGCTAACGATCCCCCGCCCGCACCGGGAGAAAAAGACTCTGATGCCCACCCTGCTCCTGATTCGCCACGCAGCCAATGATGTCATGAATAACCGTCTTGCGGGGCGGCTCCCGGGCATTCATCTCAACGCCCTGGGGCGCCAGCAGGCGGCTGACCTTGCCCGTGCCCTTGCTGCGCTGCCGCTCAGCGCGGTATATGCCAGCCCTCTGGAACGCGCCGTTGAAACTGCCGCACCGCTTGCCGCTGCCCGGCAGCTCACTGTCCAGGTTGAACCCGGTCTGAACGAGGTGGATTACGGCAGTTGGCAGGGCTGCACCTACAAATCCCTGCGCCGCCGCCGCCTCTGGCAAACCTTGCTGGCCGATCCGGCGTCCATGCGCTTCCCCGATGGCGGCACGCTTATTGAAGCTCAGCAGCTCGCCATTACCACATTGGAGCAGATTGCCACCCACCTGCCCAAAAACGAATTTGTGGCCTGCATCACCCACGGTGATATCATCCGCCTGTCTGTGGCTCATTATCTCAGCCTGCCGCTGCCTGAATATCACCGGCTGTGCATCAGCCCGGCTTCGGTCACCGTTCTGCGCCTGAATGAAAGTCAGCCCCGCGTTGTACGGGTCAATCAATCTTTCTCCACAAACCCCGATGAGGAATTTTTCAAATAATGAGCGACTTTTTTGGTCAACCGGTTGGTGTCTTGCAGAATCAGCTTCTACGCCTCGAATATCTGCTCTCTGGTGGTCCGCGCCTGGTGCGTCTTTTTTACCGCCATCATCCCGAGAACGTCCTGGTTGAAGTTCCCGACATTGCCATCCCTACACCCGCGGGGGATTATCACCTCTGGGGCGGGCACCGGCTCTGGCACGCGCCAGAGGTCATGCCCACCACCTATGCCCCCGATGATGCCGGGTTGGAAGTTGTGCCGCTTTCTGATGGCATCAGGCTCATCGGCCCCATTGAACCCCAGACCGGCATCCGCAAACAGTTGGAGGTCCATCTTCACGCTGACCAACCGATTGTAGAACTGCGGCACACCCTGAAGAACTGCGGCACGGCTCCGGTGGAACTGGCGCCCTGGTCGCTCACCATGCTGCCGCTTGGCGGCGAAGCGCATCTGCCCTTCGGCGCCCCGCAGGCTGCCTCGCTGCTGCCCAATCGGAGCGTTATTTACTGGCCTTACACCCAACTCAATGATCCCCGCCTCTGCTGGGAAGCGGATGCGCTGTGCCTGGTTGCCCAACCTTCCGAAACGCCGCTCAAGCTTGGCTGGTTCAACCATCTGGGCTGGATCACATATACCCGCGCTGGCATTGCCTTTACCAAACGCTTCACGCCTCAGCCAGACCTGCCGCACCTGGATAATGGCTGCAATGCGGAGATCTATGCCTATAACCGCTTCATTGAATTGGAGACCCTGGGCCCGCGCATTGAACTGCTGCCCGACCAGGATGTTGAACACCTTGAAACCTGGGAGCTTACCGATGCCTGATCTGTCTTTTCGCAATACCCTGCACCCCGAACCCGAACTGACCGCTCCGGTTGACCTGTGTGACTCTGCCGGGCGGCTTAATCGCGCCGCGGTGGGCTGGTCTCGCCAGCCGCTGCATAACTGCAACGTCAGCGGGCACTGGCCGCGTAAAAAGCGTTGGAATTACTGGTGCATCACCAGTCCCGACTGTCTTTTTTCGGCTACCGTCTCCAATATTGATTATCTGGGAATGGCGTTCATCTATTTCCTCGATTTTCATACCCTCAAATTCGCCGAACAAACAGTCTCCATTCCGCTTGGCAAAGGCTTTGAATTGCCTCCCACGGTGACCGGGCGCATTCACTACCAGAACCCTAAATTGCAAATCGCCTTCATGGATGCTGGCAACCAGATCGATATTGAGGTCCTCAGTCAGGATTTAGGTGGCAAAATGCTCACCACTGCCCTGAACGCCTGCCGCCCCGCCGGACATGAGACGCTCAATGTCGTTATCCCCTGGGATGCAGATCATTTTCAGTTCACCTCCAAGCAGAATTGCCTGCCTGTTTCTGGCAACCTGACCTTCGACTCGCAGGAATATAAGTTTTCCCCTGATGCTGCCTTTGCCTGTCTTGATTATGGCCGCGGCATCTGGCCCTACGCCTCCAAATGGAACTGGGCTTCCTTCTCAACCTGCCAGAACGGGCGGCAGATTGGCGTCAACCTGGGCGCCAAATGGACGGATGACACCGGCATGACCGAAAACGGCATCCTGGTGGATGGTCGTCTGACCAAACTCAGCGAACCTGTCAATTTCATTTACAACACAGCTAATTGGATGGCCCCCTGGCGACTCGAAACCCCCGACAGCGAGCGGGTGCGCCTGATCTTCACCCCCTTCTTTGAACGCGTGGCCAAAACCGATGCCCTCATCCTGACTTCTGAAGTCCATCAAATGATTGGTCGTTTTGATGGCACCCTGCTGACTGCAGATGGCGAAACGGTTGCCGTTTCACAGGCGGTTGGCTGGGCTGAAGATCACAACGCCCGCTGGTAGGATAAAGCGGTATAATACACCCGATTCTTGGCGGGAGGTATCCCATGTCTTCTTTTCCGCATCCATTCTATCGCTGGCGTCCGCACCCCTGGCACGGGCTAGAAATCGGCCCTAAGCCCCCGGAAATCGTTCATGCCTATATCGAAATTACCCCCTTTGACCTTGTCAAATACGAGGTTGATAAAGAAACGGGGTATCTGCGGGTAGATCGTCCCCAGCGCAGTTCCTCCCAGCCCCCTACATTATATGGCATCATCCCTCGCACCTATTGCGGCGTGCGGGTACAGCGCCTGTCTCCGCAATCGCAGCGCGGCGATGGTGACCCGCTGGATATTTGCGTCATCTCAGAGCGCCCCATCACCAAGTCTGAAGTGGTGCTGAACGCTCGCGTGATTGGCGGCATTCAGATGATTGATAACGGCGAGGCAGACGACAAAATTATCGCCGTGCTGGCAAACGACAGCTTCTGGGACAGCGCACAGGATATTGAAAACCTGCCCCCCGTCCTCGTGGAACGGCTGCGCCATTATTTCGGCACTTACAAGCTGACGCCGGGTAAAGAGAATGTGACTTTTATTGCCGGTACTTACGACCGCCAGGCGGCTTATACCGTTGTTGAGGCCGCCATCGCCGATTACGAAGAGGCTTTTGGCTCGTAACCTGGGATAATCAATCGGGTGTTGACGATTCAGTTGTGCGCTTTAACGCGCCCGCTGAAAAATCAACATCCCATCGCTGCCGTAAATATCGGTTTCCAGCTTTTTCACCAGCGTATAATGTTGCTGGAAAGTTTCGTTTTTCAGCAGCCCCTCGCGCCCATAAACTTCCAGAATAATCACCCAGTCCGGCTGTTCATCCAGAATCAACTGCGGCGCAACCGCATAATTGATGACATAATAGGCCTCGTCCAGCGGGTAATAGCTCAGCGCTTCTTCAGAGTTCAAACCCACCGTGTCCAGAATCCGGGCAGGAGTGTAGTAGCCCAGCACCCCCACATCTCCAGCCGCCAGCACGGTATCGGCGTTCATCTGGGGCGCCACAAACTCAGCCGCCTCTCGGTACAGCAGCTCTAATTGAAACCACGCCATTCCGGGCGCCGGGCGATCTGGCCCATGGTCCGGATGCAGTTGCCAGGCGCGCAGTGAAAGGCCAACCGGCAGCAGCAGAATGATCAGCGCCGCGATCCAGCTGCGCCGGAGGGCTGTGCGTAAATCCCCATTCAACTTGAACAAACTCCCGGCTCCTGCCAAAACAAAGAAAAAGTAAGCTGGCAGCGGTGGGGTCAGATACCAGCGGAAAATCAACGGGTTAGGAATTGCAAACGTGATGAAGTACAACCACGGGAACAGCATCCAGGCCAACAGCCGCCGCTCAGCCGCAAAAACTCGCCGGGCGCCCAGAATGTAAAAGAAGGGATAAAGCACCAATCCCAGCCCTACGGCAATCTTTGTCCCCAGCGTACTTTGCTCGATAAATGGTGTGGCATAATGTTGAATTAACCGGATCAGAGCCTCGTGTGCTTCCAGATGATAGGCCAGCAGTTTGGCCTGCACCGAGTGGGGCAGAGGGCTGCCAAATGTCAGTGTGGCAAACCCATACCAGGCCGCTACCGGGATCACAAAAGCCAGCACTTCGCCCAACTGCAAGCGCTCAGGCTCAGTTTTGACGCCCAGCAGCCCGGGCCGTACAGCCCGGATGAAGCGATCCAGCATCAAGGGCCCCAAAAAAATCAGCGCATCTGGCCGTGTGAGCAGCGCCAGTGCCCCCAGCAAACCGGTCAAAACCCGCTTTTGCGAGATGTAAGCATAGGCCAGCCCGGTGAGCAGCAGCACATACAGGCTGGTTTCCAGCCCGCCAATCGAGAACGTGACGCTGTAGGGCGCCACACTCCAGACCAGTGCCGCGCCCAATCCTGCCAGTTCATGCCGCACCCTTTTACCGATTAACCACAGCAGAATACAGGCGGCAGCATCGGCTGCCGCATTGAACAACCACGCAATCACCGGAAAATCAGCCTGTGTTCCGCCCGCCAGGGCCCCCAGTCCGGTCATCAGCAGGGTGTAGAGCGGCGTGGTAGTTCCCTGAACCGGCACACCCGGGTTATAGACAAACCCTTCACCAGCCAGCAGGTTGCGCGCATACCGAAACGTGATGTAAGAGTCGTCAATCGTCCGCGGTCCGGGGATTAACCGCATGGTCAGCGCCAGCACAACAAGCAAAACCAGGATCAGCTTTTGGGGTTTCATTACACATATAATTGTACCTGAGAAACTGCTGGGGCTGGGATATTCTCCCCTGGATCGGCGGTATCATCCTGTATAATCAACCTATTCTTTAACCGCGAGGTTTCATTTGATCCAATCTTTGGAAATTCAAGTTGGCGATTGGTTGCGCCAGGGCAGCCTTAAGCTGGTTGTGGCTGAATCCTGCACGGGTGGTTTAATCGGTCACCGGATCACTAACGTACCCGGCTCCTCAGAGTATTACCTGGGCAGCATCACCGCCTATTCTTACGGCGTCAAACAGCGTCTGCTGGGCGTTCGCCCCGAAACACTGCTGGCCCACGGCGCCGTCAGCCGCCAAACCGTCCTGGAAATGGCTCGCGGTGTGCGCCAATCGCTGGGTGGTGAGTGCCCCCCGGATGAGGTCATTGGCCTCTCCGTCAGCGGGATTGCCGGCCCCGGCGGCGCCACGCCAGATAAGCCCGTCGGCCTGGTATGGATTGGCATTAGTGCCCCTGCCGGTGACTTTGCCTGGCATTTTATAGGCCAGGGCAACCGTCAGGAGAATAAATCTTTCAGCGCCGATCTGGCCCTGCAACTGCTGCTGGAAGTTTTGCAGGGCCAGCCCCGCCCGGAATGAGCCATCTTTTATTGGAGGGTTGATCCATGGATACGCCCAAACGCCTTTTGATCTTAACCGCCGATGCCGGCTTTGGACATCGCAGCGCCGCCAATGCGGTTGCAGCTGCCCTCGCGCAGCAGTATGGTGACCGCTGTGAGGTGACGATCATCAATCCCATTGACGACCCCCGTGTGTCGCCCCTCCTGCGAGAGAGCGCTGCAGATTATGACCGTATTGTCCGCCTGTCGCCTCAGCTCTATCAGTTGGGGTACGATGCCAGTGATTATATGGTTCCCTCGGCGATTATGGAAAGTACGCTCACGCTGCTGCTCTACGAAGTTATGCGTGACCTGGTGGATACCCACCAGCCGGATGCCATCCTGACCACTTACCCACTCTATCAAATCCCACTCCTCTCTGTCTTTGCCATCAACCGCCGCCACATCCCCCTTGTCACCACAGTCACTGACCTTGCCACCGTGCACCGCACCTGGTTTGTCTCACGCGTAGATGCTTGCGTGGTGCCAACCCCCATTGTTCAGAACCTGGCGTTGAATTACGGCCTGGCGCCACATCAAATTCACCCGCTGGGCATCCCGGTCAACCCGTTATTTGCCGCACCCCGCCTGCCCAAAGCTGAGCTGCGCACCCGCCTCGGCTGGCAGCCCGACCTGCTGACGGTGCTGGCGGTTGGCTCCCGCCGGGTGGACCGCCTGGTAGATGCCCTGAATGTCGTCAATCATTTCGGCACCCCGCTCCAGATAATCGCGGTTGCCGGTAAAGACGCTGAGCTTTTTGCCGAACTCCGCAGCATGGAATGGCATGTCCCCGCTCACATTTATGAATTTGCCTCCAACATCCCCGAAATGATGTTGGCAGCCGATTGCATTCTTTGCAAAGCTGGCGGCCTGATTGTGACTGAATCCCTGGCGGCTGGCCTGCCTCTGCTGCTGGTTGATGCCATCCCCGGGCAGGAAACAGGCAATGCCGCCTATGTAGTTGAGAATGGAGCAGGGGAGCAGGTCCAATCCCCGTTAGAAGTACTGCAAACCCTGTCACATTGGCTGGGCAATCAACATGCCCTGTTGGATGCCCGCACCCGCAGCGCCGCCGTGCTGGGGCGCCCCCGTGCCGCCCTGGATGTCGCCGACCTGCTCTGGAGTCTGGCACAGCGTGGCCCCGAAGACCTGACCCGCCGCCGCATTCTTGAACGCAGCAGCCTCATTGAACTGCTGACGAGCAATCACATCCCCTGGGATATTCACCCTGTGCTCAGTAAATTAACTCAACCGAAATAACGGCTCATCCCGTGCAAAAAAGACAAAATTAGTATAATTATCGCCTATTTCCCAAACCTTAATTGATTCTCACATCTAACTTAAAAAGTTTTCAGTCTCAGTTAATCCCAGTGTGAGAAAATGACCAAAGAGCGGATTCCGCTCATTTCCCGGAGGAATGATTTCATGCGTGCTAAATACATCATCGGCGGCCTGCTGATCCTGGCTGCAATGGTCTTTCTAATAGTGTCTGCAACCCAAAAAAATTCCCAGTATTTCATGACCGTGGATGAACTGCTGCAGCAATCCCAGCAGATGCAGGGTCGCAGTGTGCGCATCTCAGGCGCAGTCCTCGGTGACACTATCTACTACGACCCCAACACGCTGACCCTCAGCTTTACTATTGTCGCCATCCCCGGCGATAATGACGAGATTGAGTCACAGGGTGGTTTGGCGGCTGTGCTGCATGCAGCTGTGCAAGACCCCGCTCGAACTCGATTGAAAATTGAATATTCTGGCGTCCGGCCCGACCAATTAAAAAACGAAGCGCAGGCCATTGTCACCGGCACACTCCGCGCCGATGGCGTCTTTGAAGCGGAAGAATTACTGCTCAAATGTCCCACCCGCTACGAAGAATCAATCCCCCAGCAAGCTGAGACGACTGTTCCATAGGACCCCGCCATGCTCATTTCCAATCTCGGCTTTGGCCTGCTCATCATCACCCTGATCGTTGCGATCTACAGCGGCATTGCCGCCATGATTGGCGTTACCCGTAATGCCCGCGTCTGGGCCGAAAGCGCCCGTGCGGCAGCCGTGCTCACCTTTCCGTTGTTATCGCTCTCGATGCTGGCGCTTGCCGGGCTGATTGTCGCGGGGGACTATCAGGTTCAATACGTCTACAATGTAGCCAGCAATTCAATGCCCTTCTATCTCAAACTGACCGCCATCTGGGGCGGGCAGTCCGGCTCACTGCTCTTTTGGTGCTGGCTGTTAGGCCTGTCTGCCTTTCTCGTCGCGCTGCGCTCCTGGCACTCTGATCAAGACCTGTTGCCGTGGATCATCCTGGTCATCGCCATCACGCTAATCTTCTTCCTCAGCCTGGTCATTTTTGTCGAAAACCCCTTTGTGCGTTTCTGGCGCACGGCGGGCGGCAGCGAGATGGTTGCCCTGTTCCAACCGGCGGGGGCTTTACCGCTCATTCCCCTCGATGGCCGCGGCATGAATCCCTTGCTGCGCCATCCGGGCATGGTTTTTCATCCCCCGGCGCTCTATCTGGGCTTTGTTGGCTTCATCATCCCCTATGCCTATGCCATTGCGGCGCTCATCACCAACCGCTCAGATGATCAATGGATTCGAGCCACCCGGCGCTGGTCGCTGGTAGCCTGGCTCTTCCTTTCGCTGGGGCTTTTGCTCGGCAGTCGTTGGGCGTATGATGTGCTGGGCTGGGGCGGCTACTGGGGTTGGGACCCCGTGGAAGTTGCCGCCCTATTGCCGTGGATCAGCGGCACCGCCTTTCTCCACTCCATCATGATGCAGGAGAAGCGCGGTCTTTCCAAACGTTGGAACATGATCCTCATGATTCTAACCTATTCGCTGGTCATTTTTGGCACTTTTCTCACCCGCTCAGGGGTGTTCTCCTCGGTGCATGCCTTCTCTCAAAGCGCCATCGGCCCGCTCTTTTTCGGCTTTATTGCTCTGACGTTGCTGATCTCGCTCGTTTTGCTGGCACTGCGCTGGCGCAACCTTGGCGCCGATACCCAGCTTCAGAGCCCCTTCTCCCGTGAGGGCCTCTTCCTGATGAACAATCTCGTCATGATGGGCCTGTTGATTGCCTGTCTGTGGGGCGTCATCTATCCCCTGATTTCAGAAATTTTCACCGGACAGCAGGTCACCATGGGCCCCGGATATTACGAAAGTGTTGCCGGGCCGTTGTTTGCCCTGCTGTTACTCCTGAAAGGCATCGCCCCACTGACCACCTGGGGCGCAGGTTCGTCCCGTTCTCTGGGCAAGCGCCTGCTCTGGCCCGCGCTTGGATCCGTTGTGGTTGTGATTGTCTTACTGCTCTTTGGCGTCCGCCAGGTGGCCGCACTGGTTGGCCTGGGCTTTGCTGCTCTGGTGATCATCGCCACTGTATTGGAATATAGCCGGGCTGTACGCGGCCGCTCCCTACGCCTGAAAGAAGCCCTCCCGCACGCATTCTGGCGGCTGACCAACCTCAACCGCCGCCGCTATGGGGGGTTCATCATTCACCTTGGCGTTGCACTGATGGCTGTTGGCATCATTGGCATTGAACTGTATCAGACTCAGACGCAAGCCACCCTGCAGAACGGGCAGAGCGTCTCGCTGGCGGGTTATACCGTAACCCTCCAATCAATTTCCTCCTGGGATTCAAACGATGGGCGTAATGTCATTGCCGCCAATCTGACCGTCAATCGAGGAGCTCGCTTCATTAAACAGAGCACCCCCCGCAGCGATTACTTCTATGACGCCCAGCAAACCATGACGGTGCCCGGTGTTTACAGCACGCTGGCTGGCGACCTCTATATCATTTTGGCCGACTGGAACCCGATTTACACCAATCAGGCGACTTTTAAAATATATTACAATCCATTAATCAACTGGTTGTGGATTGGCGGTTTGATCTTTATGCTGGGCACGCTGGTGGCTGCCTGGCCGCCGCGTAAGAGCACACCCCTTGCGGAGGTTGCATGAAGCACATAGCTTACACCAGACTCATCTCCCTGGCGTTGACTGCCGGATTGCTCGCGCTGGCATTTTTGCTGCCCCCGCCTCCGGCTCTGGCCCAGCAGCCCACGCCTTCAGATGATGCGGTCAATGCCATTGCCAGCCAGCTCTACTGCCCGGTCTGCGAGAATGTCCCCCTGGATGTTTGCGGCACCCAGGCTTGCGCCCAGTGGCGCGATCTGATTCGGCAGAAGCTTGCCGACGGTTGGAACGAAGACCAGATCCGTGAATATTTTCTCACCCAGTATGGCGATCAGGTGGTCAGTGCCCCGCCGCCCCGCGGCCTGAACATCCTGGCCTATGTGCTGCCGCCGCTGGCCTTCCTAATCGGTCTCTTCCTGGTGCTGCGTCGGTTTACCCGCCGCACCCCGGTGAACCAGCCCGTCCCCGTCGTGTCGGACGAAGCTATCGCCCGTCTCGAAGCGGAACTCCAGCAGCGTAAAGCGGACGCCTCAGCGGAGGAAGAATAATGTCTGCTGCCTTGCCCCCAAAAACATCGCCGCGCCGCATCAGTTGGGCTGTCATTGTGGCCTTTATCCTGCTGGTCGGGTTTCTTGTCCTGCTGGGCATCAGCCTGTCTCGAGCCCAGTCCGGCCCACCCGAAGTCGGCGACACGGCTCCTGAGTTTACTCTCACCACCTTTGATGGTCAGACGATCAGCAGCACAGACCTTGCCGGAAAAGTCATTCTGATTAATTTCTGGGCTTCCTGGTGCAGCCCCTGCGCCGAAGAAGCCGTTGATCTTGAACAGGCCTGGCGAGAATATCAACCCACTGGCAATGTCATCTTTATCGGCGTGGATTATGTGGATACTGAACCTGAAGCCCTGGCCTACCTCAACGAGTACGACATCACCTATCCCAATGGCCCCGACCTCGGTACGCAAATCTCGCGCGCCTACCGCATCACCGGCGTGCCCGAAACCTATCTAATTGACGCTTCAGGAGTTGTGCGGGGTGTCAAGATTGGCCCCTTTACCTCTCTGGCAGAAATTCAGCAGTTTGTCGGCAGCGCTTACGCGCCCTAGGAGACCGCCATAATGGATCTCGGCTCTTTATTTCTCATTATCGCCATTGCCCTGCTGGCAGGTATCTGGATTATTCGCCCCTTCTTCCAGCCCCAGGCTGGTGAAGCCCTGGTCGTTGATACCGCACTTCACCCTGATATTGTCATCCGCCGCAATCTCATCGCCGAGCGCGAGCGAATTCTCGCCGCGATTCAAGAACTGGATTCGGACTCTGCCCTGGGAAAAATTGCCCCGAATGAGTACACCACCCAGCGCAATCACCTGCTGGTCACCGGCGCGTCCGTTTTGCAGCGCCTGGAGACCGTTGAAAGCACCCTGCCACCTCAAGACACCTCACTGTTCTCTCCCACAGAAGACAGCGCCCTTACGGAGCGTTTGGCTGCGCGCCGCGCCGCCCGCCAGGAAACGGCCGCGGGTTTCTGCCCGCAATGCGGCCGCCCGGTGCAGCAGTCGGACCGTTTTTGTGCCCGGTGCGGTAAAACCCTGTCATAACGGAGTAATGGTTTGAAACTGGCATCTGATGGCGTTTGCAAAAACAGTTGGTGGGGGGTGATGGTTGCTTTATTGATTCCTGCCCTCTTATCAGCCTGTACCCCAACGCCCATGCCGCTAATTGTTGATCCCCAGCCTTCAGCATCCCCATCTCAAACCGCTGTTGCCAGTGGCCCCTACCTGCTGCCAGACGCCACCAACGGTGGCCAGTTGTATGCCCATCTCTGCCAGGATTGCCACGGCCAGGCAAACGAAAGCCTGGGTCCCCAGGTCGTTGCACTCGATCAGCCCCTGCGCCCCTTCAATCACATGTCTGTTGCCCGCACCAGCCGCCCGGCGGATTGGTTTGACGCGATTACCAGCGGTATACCCTCTGGAGAGATGCCGTCGTATGGTACCTCGCTGACGGAGCGCCAGCGCTGGGACCTGGTAGCCTACCTCTTCATGCAAAACACCGATGCCGCCAGTCTGGCCTTGGGAGAAACCATTTATGAACGCCGCTGCGAGACCTGCCACGGCACCACCGGTGCTGGCGATGGCGACAAGGCACTCAAATCTGGCCTCACCCCGCCCAATTGGACCATTCCTGCCAACCTGTCGTCCTACAGTGCCATGGAACTGAAAGAATCCATCGCTCAAGGATTAGCACCGTCCATGCCAGCCTTTGCCAATCGCCTCAGCGAATACGAATTGCGCTCGGTCGCTGGCTATGTTCAATCCTTCCTCTTTGGCTGGCCTCAGTCGCTGTCAATTACATCCGTCAGCCCGGCCGCCACCCCAATGGCTACCCTGGATATTGAAGGCTCGGTAACCAATGGATCGCAAAACGGTCTTCCCGCCGATCTGGAAATTGCCTTAAACGCTTACCAGGGCTCACAAAACGTATATTCTGCTGCCCAGCCGTTGAATGATCTTCTCGGAGGAGCCTATCGGTTTGATAATGTTCCCCTCCATCCCGATTGGATTTATCAGGTCTCCGTTATTTACAGCAACTACACCTTCCAGTCTGACCCGCTTTCAGGCAATGGCATTGCCTCAAGTGCGGATGTCAATCTTCCGCTAACGATCTACGAAACCACCACTGATCGCTCGGCCCTCTCCGCCGAGCGCCTTCAGGTTGTGGTGGATTATTCGCGCTCAGGTTGGGTTCAGGTTGTACAAATGTACCTGTTGGTCAATGCAACCAATCGCCTGGTGGTAGCCGAGCAGCCGGGCGACCCGGTTTTGTGGTTCGACCTGCCCGACCAGGCTGAAAACCTGCAATTCGCCGACCAGATCACCGCCGGGCGGTTCAGCATCCTTGGCGCTGATTTTGGCGACTATCAGGCCATCCCGCCGGGAACCAACTATCAGATTGTTTTTGCTTACGATCTGCCCTTCAAATCGGG